>NZ_JBQKEV010000006.1:0-184164 GCF_052121135.1 Bifidobacterium sp. LCP19S3_E9
GAACAACCACGACGATCCGACGAACGAACCTGGATTCTACATCCGCAAAGGACACGTCCACTAACCAAAAATGGAAGTCTAAAACACCACGTTTAGTTCCTATAGCCCGCATACGATAGCCGCAGAACATGGCCAGTCACGGCAATTTTCCGTCAATATTTGCTCAGCCGTGCATGACACGGCATACAGGACGCGCGCGGAGACCGGAACAATAATCAAGACCCACGCGCTCCACCGCCGGACACATATTTCGCCGATAACCCCGGGTTTTGCAAGGATTTTGCGGGCATGAAAAAAGGGCTTCCGGGATTGTCCGGAAGCCCATGGGCGGAGTCAGAGGGATTCGAACCCTCGAGCCGCTAAATGCGACTAACACCTTAGCAGGGTGCCCCTATCGGCCACTCAGGCATGACTCCATGCTGCGTCGCTGAGCGCAACATCACATTACCATACCACCTTTCGCCGACGAGTGCACATCACGCCACGCCCATCGCCGCCTGCAGCCGAAAACCCCTCTCCGGCTTAGGATGGATGCATGAGCACCGCACCACGACTTCAAGCCGCCAAACGAGACTGGGGACATGACGAAACCGGCTGCACGGTGCTGCATATCGATATGGACGCCTTCTACGCTTCACTGGAGATCGCCCGCAATCCCCGTCTCAAAGGCAAACCGGTGATCATCGGCACCGGAACACGCTCCGTCGTATCCGCAGCAAGTTACGAGGCCCGCGCGTACGGTGTAAATTCCGCGATGGCGACCGCACGCGCCCGCCAGTTATGTCCTAACGGCGTGTTCCTGCCCGTCGATATGAGCTATTACCGCATGATGTCGCGGCGCATCTTCGACGAAGTGTTCAGTCAAATCACCGACCAGATCGAACAGGTATCCGTTGATGAAGGCTACATGGACGTATCCGGCGCATTGCGCCAGTGGGGCAAGCCGAGCCGCATCGGCGCCTGGATCCGCGCCCAGGTCGCACAGCGCTATCACATCACCTGCTCGGTGGGCATCGCTTCGAACAAACTGGTCGCGAAAATGGCGTCCACCAACGCGAAACCCGACGGCATGCTGCTCATCCCGGTCAACCGTCAGGCACAGTTCGTGCAGATGATGCCTCTGCGCGGCATTCCAGGCATCGGGCCGTCTTTGGAACGCAAACTCAACAGCTGGGGTATCACCAGCGTCGCCGACCTCGCCACCACCAGCGAAACCGCACTCGCGCAAGCCACCGGCTCGGCCATTGCCGCACACAATCTGCACATGGCGGCTTGGGGGCTCGACGAACGCACGGTCACCCCACATACGCCTGAGAAATCCATCGGTTCAGAAAGCACCTTCGATGAGGACACGCATGACGCTCGCCAAGTGCGCGGCCTGCTGCGACGCTGCTGCGATGAGGTCGCACGCTCCCTACGCACACGTGGACTGATGGCCCGTACCCTGACCGTGAAACTGCGCTATGCCGACTTGTCGTACACGACACGGGCAAAAACCATGGATCATCCTGCGGACACGGCAAGCACCCTCTACCCCCAGGCAGTGGAACTGCTCAATACCACGCTGGGGCTCGCCCCCGACACGCCGGATACCACCCCGCTCCCCAAGGAAATCCGACTGGCGGGCATCAGCGCAAGCGGCCTGATTCAGGCACGCGGTGCGATCATCCAACCGACACTGGAGGACATGCTTGAGGAGCATGAATCCGCAAGCGGAGAATCGCGGTCGAATCGGCTGCGCGACGCCGAACAGGCGATGGATGCCGTGAGGCAACGCTACGGGCTCGGCGCGGTTAGCCTTGGCGTTGGCGAGGGACAGGATACACGGCATCGCGCGGTGTCCAACTCGCGCACCGCCCCGGACTCGCATCGATCGAACCACGATTAGCCCCGAAATCGGGATTAACCGCTACATGACCACAGCCGCACAACCCACAGCCGACAAGCAGCGCCTCTCCGGCGGACGTTCCGACCGGTCAGGAGACCCGCCAGACCCACCTCACTGCCGTTAGCTTGTCTTTCGCTTGCAATCCCGATCAACCGTCAATCAGGCGGCGTGTCGCAAGGCCGAGCACGCCAGTTCGATGGTCTCGTCATCCGCGGTGGACGAGAAGCGCAACGAATCCGGCGCACCGTAGAATTCGCCGGGGCTGGGGACGATGCCCAAATCAGCGAGCGCCGCCATATCGTTCCAGCAGTCACCACTCAACGCCTTGACCCACACGTAGAGCCCTCCCTGCGGCATGTGCGCGTCATAGCCGTAATCGCGCAGCGCGCTGACAAGCGATTCAAGGCGATACCGGTAGCGCTTCCACTGATTGTGCACGGATGCGACATCGCGCAGTCCGGCAGCCATCGCCGCCTGCACGGGTCCCGGAATAATCAAGCCGAGCTGTTTGCGATATGCGGACATGTGCTTGATGATGCCCGCATCACCGGCGATGAACGCGGTGCGATACCCGGCCATATTCGACTGTTTGCTCAGCGAATACAGCATGAGAACGCCCTTGGCGCTGCCCTCGCATACCGCGGATGACAGCACGCACGGCGTGGAGGACAGCGAGAAGGAATTCGCAGCCTGCGCCTCGTTGGAGTCATCATGAGTGGAAGCAGTGCGCCAATCCATCATCGCGTAGCATTCGTCGGACAGCACGACAGCGCCGATCTCGCGCGCCGCTGCGACGATGCCGGCAAGCTGGTCGGCGGACAGCACCGCCCCGGTCGGGTTGGACGGGGAGTTGATCCAGATGGCTTTAACTCCGGGGATGGTCCGCCAGGAATCCGTGTCGGCGACATCGTCGACCTTGTGTACTGAGGCTCCCGCGATTTGCGTGCCGATTTCGTACGTCGGATAGGACACCTTCGGCTGGATGACGACATCCCCCTGGCCGAGACCGAGCAGTGAGGCCATCAGCGCCACCGCTTCCTTGGATCCGACCGTGGGAACAACACCGGCGCCGACCGCGTCCATGTCGACACCGCGGCACACGCGCATCCAGTGGGCGATCGCCCCGCGCAAATCATCGGTACCAATGGTCTTGGGGTATCCGAAGGCGTTGTGTTCGTTGGCGGCTGTGGCGAGCGCACGCTGCACGGATTGCGGGACCGGATCGACCGGGGAACCGACAGACAAGTCAATCTGCCCGTTCGGCGTGTTCATGGCTGTTTGCCGGTATGTGGCGAGTCTCGACCAATCGTAGGTGTTATCGAATGCCGCGAATCCCATGATGTTACTCCTCTCCGCCCCAGCGCGGGGTTGCGTCTGGGTTTCCGCCGCGCCCGGCCGACGCTCAGCCAAGCCAAGATGCGACGGGTGATGACGAGATATACGAGGACGGCCGTCACACGAAAGGTGCGGCGGCCGTCCAACACGCCTGAATGTTCTCAGGACTCCTGGTTCTGCGGTGGCAGGGCGGCCACCTGCGCAGGGTCCTTGCCGATCGGGCCGGCCGCTGACGCTCCGCCCAGATCGCCGACTTCGTCGAAGAAACTCACCGCGGCGTCCTTGTACCAGGCCCACTCCTCGGGAAGATCGTCCTCGTAGAAGATGGCTTCGGTCGGGCACACCGGCTCGCAGGCACCGCAATCCACGCATTCGTTGGGATTGATGTACAGCGAACGTGAACCCTCGTAGATGCAATCCACCGGGCATTCGTCGACACAGGCTTTGTCCTTGACGTCGACGCACGGCTGGGCAATGACATAGGCCATGGCTACCTCCTCATTCGCCATCTACACTACCCACGGTCGGGGACGTGGACGCAGGGGACACGGGAACCGACGAGTCAGGTGAAGACGCCGCAGACACTGACGACGTGGGTGCGTACGCCCGCACACCTGCTCCGCCGGGCAAATGATCGACCAACTCGCCGTTGCCGAGCCGCGAATGCCGGTACGAGTAGCCGAAGTAAATCATGAAGCCGATGGCGAGCCACACTAGGAATCGCAACCAAGTCAACACGCTGAGATTGAGCATAAGCCAGAAGTTCGCGAGCGCGATCAGCACTGGCACCCACGGATTGCCGGGCATGCGGAAGGCGCGCGGCAGGTCTGGCCGCTTACGCCGCATAATCGGGATGCCGAGCGCCACCAGAGTGAACGCCGACAACGTACCGATATTGACCATATCCGCCAGAATATCGATATCGAAGCAGGACGCGACCAGCGCGACAATCAGACCGACAGCGATCTGCAAGCGCGCCGGAGTGCCGTGTTTGCCTACTTTCGACAGGCCTCGCGGCAGCAGACCGTCGCGGCTCATCGCGAACACGACACGCGTCAGGCCGAGCAGCAGCACCATAACCACGGTGGTCAAGCCGATCACGATGCCCAGCGAAATGATTTTCGCCGCCCAGGTGGCCCCCGCCAACTCGAAGCCGGTGGCCAGGGACGGACTGTCCGCTTTGGCAAGCTGTTTATAGGAGACCATACCGGTCGTGACCACGGCGACCAGCATGTACAGCACAGTGACCAGACTCATGCCCAAGGCGATGCCGCGCGGTACGTTGCGGCCAGGGTCCTTGGTCTCCTCCGAGGCGGTGGCGACCACGTCGAAGCCCAGGAAGGCGAAGAACACGAGCGCCGCGCCCGACAGAATACCCGGCACGCCGTAGACAGTGGGCTTCATACCGGTCATCCACTGCCACAGCGGCTGCATCATCGCCCCGCTCGCCGACGCGCCGCGAACACTCGAAGCCGGCTGTTCAGGCGGGATGAACGGCGTGAAATTGCTTGCTTTGACATAGAAGAAACCGGCAATGACAACGAACAGTACGATGCCGATCTTCAGCACCGTCAACGCGCCGTCAACGCGCGTGGACAACCGGGTGCCGAGCACCAGCAGCACGGTGAAGAACGCCACAATCACCAAGGGGGCGAGGTCAATGGTCAATCCGCCGACTTGCACTTGCGTGGTGGTGTTCCAGCCGATCAGATGCAGGAAGTCGTTCAAATAGACGCCCCAGTATTTCGCGATGACCGAACCGGCCATGAGCATCTCGAGGATCAGATCCCAGCCGATAACCCAGGCGACCAGCTCCCCCATCGTCATGTAGGTGAAGGTATATGCGGACCCGGCGACCGGGATCATCGACGCGAACTCCGCATAGCACATGACGGCCGCACCGCACACGATACCGGCAATCAGAAAGCTCAGAATCGCCGCAGGACCCGCATGATAGGCGATCGCCTGGGCGCCCACGGAGAATATGCCCGCGCCGACCGCGACCGCGACACCCATCATCGCCAGATCCCACACACCGAGCGTGCGCACCAGCTTGCGCTCGCTGTCGCCTGTTTCCGCGAGCGTCTGCTCAACTGATTTCGTTCTGAAAAGATGCATACAGCTCTCAGATCCTCTCCTCAATGCGCTGTGTGGTATGCCACGGATGGTGGCGGTTCGCACGGCGTCTGATTCTACTGCCGTCTGAACGGCGGGCGCAGGTCATGGCCACAATCCGGCGATTTCCGATTGATTGTCACCTGATGAGCCCAGATTGGCTGGTGCCGGATCCGGTCTGATCCGGTCTGTTCCGGCGAATCCGGCCTGCCACGGTCGCTGCGGCCCCAGGAGGTCACAACGTGACACCGACGAGCACGGGTTCGGGTACCAGCCGCACGCCGAACGCCTGTTCGACGCCGTCACGGACCGTCCGGGCGAGTTCCGCGATATCCGCAGCGCGCGCCGAACCGCGATTGGTCAATGCGAGCGTGTGCAGCGTGGACAGGCTCGCCGGGGCGCCGGCTGCGACGGCGTACCCCCTGTGGAATCCGGCATGGTCAATGAGCCATGCCGCAGAAGTCTTGGTGCCGGGCTCGCCCGACGGCAACACGGCGGGGAAGCGCGGGGCGTCCTGAGGCAGCCTGGCCGCCTGCGTGTCGTCGAGAATCGGGTTCATGAAGAAACTGCCGCAACTGTGCCGGTTGAAATCCGGGTCGTCCGAGCCGGTCGCCTCACGCTGGGCTTGTAATGCCGCCTGTACGGTGTCGGCACGTTTGGCGCCAGCCATGACCGGGATGCCATAGCGGTGAGCGTCTTCCAGCATGCCTTTGGCGGCGCGCACCTTGAGCACGGCGTCACGGATCGCCGCAACCGGCATACGATCTCCGACCTCAACGCCGAGCGCCTTGGCGAGTTGCCCATAGCCGACGGTGCCTTCCGCCCCGCGGTGCAGAAGGAACGTCACCGACAGGACCACGAAGCGCGGTGTCGGGAAAAACCTGTCGGACGGCTGCGCAGGAGCGTCGTACATGCTGGCTTTCAGCGCGGACATGCGGTATCCGAAACGCAAATGCTGCGGGTCAAGGGTCACCGTGCGTGATTCCTCGCGATCCCAAGCCTCGACTTGGGCAACACTGGAGGCGACCTCCTGGCCGTACGCGCCGATGTTCTGCACGACCGACGCGCCGACCGTACCGGGAATCCCCGAGAGCCCCTCGACGCCTTCAAGCCCGTGGGCGACGCTTTCGGCGACGAAATCATCCCAGTTGCAGCCGGCGTCCGCGCTGACGGCGACCGTATCGTCCGCCTGCGGCGAACCGAAACGGATGTCTTGGCGCGCGTCCCGCACGACAACACCGTCGAAGGGGGCATCGGCGGCAAGAAGATTCGAACCTCCACCGATGACGCTAAGCGGGAACCCTGCGGCATCGGCCTGCCGCACGGCGTCGATGACACCGTCGCGGGTATCGGGAGTCAGGAAGGTGCGGATCGGCCCGCCCACACCAATGGTGGTCAGGTCGGCGAACGTCGTGGTGCTGTGCTCTGTGGTCATACCCGCCATACTAGCCGCAGGCTTGCCGAGACGGCGTCCCGCCCGAGGTCGGCGGATAACAAAAAAGCCTGACCGAAGTCAGGCTTTCTCGCAAGCGTGATACCACGCTCGAACAGATTCAGCGGGTTTCGCGATGAACCGTCTGCTTGCCGCAACGCGGGCAGAACTTCTTCAGCTCAAGACGGTCAGGAGTGTTACGACGATTCTTGGTCGTGATGTAGTTACGCTCCTTGCACTCCGTGCATGCCAGCGTGATACCCGGACGGATGTCGGCGCTCTTGCTTGCCATGTTGGTTCACCTCTGTGGTCGATTGCTTACCGGCGGTGTCGCCGGCCTTTGTAGCGAGGAAGAGACTCGAACTCTTGACCTTACGATTATGAGTCGTACGCTCTAGCCAGCTGAGCTACCCCGCCATGAGAGCCTCGAGTGAGAATTGGACTCACGACCTCTTCCTTACCAAGGAAGTGCTCTACCACTGAGCTATCGAGGCGTGGCTGGTAATGGATTCGAACCATTGAAGCACGAAGCGCCTGATTTACAGTCAGGTCCCTTTGACCGCTTGGGAAACCAGCCCTTGCCGCAAGCGACCTAGCCGCAACCGGCAACTTGGCTATAATGGCATTTTTGCGGGACAAATGCAAATCAGGCGTGTCGCAAGCCGGAAATCGCCCCGCCAAATCGGCGGTATTTCAGGCGACACGCCGTGGCCGCACACCAGGCCCGCACAGCCCGCGCATCAGACCCGCACGACGACAACACAGCCGCCAGCAGCCCAAGCGCAACCACGGCACGTCCGAAACACCGCCGCAGCGCGTCCGCCGATCAGAATCCAAGCCGCTTGAGGTCGGCGCAGACGCTGATCACCCGGTCGTTCGCCTCACGCTCACCAATCGAGATACGGATGCCCTCGCCGCTGAACACGCGCACGGACAACGCCGCCTTGACGAAGTGTTCCGCCGCCTCGTCAGTACGCTCACCGATCGGCAGCCAGAAGAAGTTCGCGTACGGTTCAGGGAACTCCCATCCCTGAGCGCGCAAGGCCGCGACCACACGTGCACGTTCCGCAACCAGCGCCTTGACACGCTCGTCCAGCTCGTCATAGGCATCCATGGACGCGAGTGCCGCGGTCTGGGCGATCTCCGTGACACCGAAAGGAATGGCCACCTTGCGCATGCCGTCGATCACATCGGCCGGGGCGATACCATAGCCGATGCGCAGACCCGCAAGCCCGTACGCCTTGGAGAAGGTCTGCGCAACCACGATATTCGGGTATTCGCGGAACAGGTCCATCGCGACATTCGTGTCGGCGGCGGTATTGAACTGGATATACGCCTCGTCAAACAGAACCAGCACGTCCTTGGGCACGGCGGCCATGAGCTTGCGCGCATCCGCATCGGACAAGGATGTGGAGGTCGGGTTGTTCGGATTGTTGACGATAATCAGGCGCGTGCGCTCGTTGATGGCGGCGATCATCGCATCGATGTCATGGCTGCCGTCGGGACGGTTCGGTACTTTCACGCTGGTCGCACCCGCGTTCGCCACGATAATCGGGTAGGCTTCGAAACTGCGCCACGGGTAGACGACTTCGTCTCCAGGGCCGGCGACCAGATTGACCAGCTGGGTGATGACTTCGGTGGATCCGCAGCCCAGAACGACATTCTCCGGTTTGACGCCGAACTGGTCGGCCAAACGCTCCACAACCGCTGTCCCGCGCATGTCCGGGTAACGGTTCATGCGGCCGACGGCCTTGTCGACGATGGCCTGCTTAACGCTGGCAAGCGGCTCGTACGGATTCTCGTTGCTGGAGATCTTGTACGCGGTCAGACCCGGCGTCTTCGGTGCGGGCTTGCCTTGCTTGTAGCTGGGAATGGTATCAATGATTGCACGATGTAGGTATGCCATGACTCAATCCTATACGCGGCGGCGTCAATCTCCCCGTAACATACCCGCTGGAAGGTCACCATGCGGACATCAGCCCCGCGGCGTGTCGCTTCAGACGTCTTCACCGCCGACGGAACAGCGACATGGGCATGAACCGGCGGCGGCCTTCCACAGCTGCGCGCACATCGGCGGCATCCTTGAGCGACGGCGCTGGAACATCACCGTGCCCGAATACGCACGCGGCGGCCCGACCGGCAACCTTTCCGGCCGCCTCGCAGGCGAGCGCGGCCTCTACGACATCGGCGATATCCCGATCCGTGGCTGTTGCAGGCCATCGCGCCCCGCAATCCCACGCGGTGTCCTGAAGCTCGCGCCACGCGCCGATCCACGCGGACCGGACCGGCGTGTCGTCGTCCGATCCCCCACACGCCGCACGATCGAACGCCCGTAACCGGCGACGTCTCCTGCGCGAACGTATGTCCATCGGGACGCAGCACAGCGCTCCCAATCCCGCGACAGCCACCAGGAACACCATCCACTGGCGGACCGGTAAGCCCGTCTGAGAAGCGTCATCGCGACCCTGCGTCCGGGAGGTGGGCCCGCCAATGGAACCCGATGACGACGCCGAGGGGAAAACCGACGGCGAAGCGGACTGTGAAGCTGAAGGCGAGGATGACTCTGACGGGTTTGATGACGACGCAGCCGAAGAGGGGCTTTGGCCGGCATCGGACGATTCCTCGGATGCCGCCGGGGTCACATCGAACGGGACCCAGCCAACCCCCGACAGGTAGGCTTCATCCCAAGCGTGCAGCTGTTTCGCGCTGACGCTGTACGACCCGTTCTCATCCACCACCCCGCTCGTGCTGTAGCCGAGCACCATGCGTGTGGGCACCCCGAGCGCCCGCCCGAGGATGGCGAATGTGCTCGCATAATGCGCACAGTAGCCGCTTTTGCGTTTGAGGAAGCTGCCGACCATCGCGATATTGCTGTCATCGCCAGTTTCATCGCCCGGCACGTCTAGGGAGTAGGTGAAGCCGTTCGAGGAGAAATACCTGACCAGATATTGCAACGCCTGTTCCTGCTCGTTGAAGGTGGATCCCTCGGATGGTATGCCATCGGCCTTCGCTTGGGAGATCACCGCCTTGACGCCGGACGGCAGCTTCGCCGGAAGTGACCGGTAGTGGGCGAGCACAGCTTTATCGAGCGCGTCGATGCGGGCGAACGGGTCGGATCCGTCGACCAGCCCGCTTTCCAACGCTACCGATATCACTGACGACACGGTCATCCCCGCCTTGGCGAACAGTGACGTGACAGCATCGGCGTCCGAGAAATCAGCTGCACCCACGGTGGCGGGAAGCGCAAGCATCCAGGTCCTACTGCCCGAATCACGCACGAGCACGGCACTGTCTTTGTTTGGATTGAAACCGATGGCATTGGCGAACGACGTGCTCAGCGTGTACATACTGGCACTTCCCGGATCGTCGGAATTCGCATCGCCGCTGTACCCGTTTTTCGACCATTCGTAGGCGAGCGCCCCGTCGAAAGTGTCGGAATTTGCGACGGTCAGGATGCCGTCGCTGCTCGCGACGGGAATGAGCAGCAGATCACCGGCGCGTTGCGCGGCCCCCGAGGACACCCATCGTGCGCGTTCCGCATTGGCCGTGGCGGCAGGCGACACAGTCAGATGGCCGGTGTCGCGCAAGGTCAACACGGCTTTCTCAATGGTGTCGATTTGTTGGAAGCCTAGGGACGAGGTGATTGGATCGAGATAGATGCCCGTCGTCGTATAGGATTGCCCCCGTGTCGTGGTGGCGTTCCGCGACGTGATGCAATCCTTCAAGCGGTCTGGACGCATGATCCGACATCATCATCCGCTCCTCCGTCCCGGCAACCGGGTACCCGAAGCCCATGCGGATCATGAATCGGTCGAGTTGTGCCTCAGGCAGCGGATAGGTTCCTTCAAGTTCAATCGGGTTCTGCGTGGCGACAACGATGAACGGCTGCTCCAGATGATGCGTCTGCCCGTCCACAGACACCTGCCCCTCGCCCATCGCCTCCAACAGTGCGGACTGCACTTTCGGATCGGCACGGTTGATTTCGTCGGCGATCACGATATTGGCGAAAATCGGGCCAGGATGGAACGCAAAGGACTCCGTGGCGCGCGAATACACGTTCATGCCGAGCAAATCGCCCGGCAGCAAATCCGGAGTGAACTGGATCCGCCGTACCGTCCCGCCGATTGCCGTAGCCAGAGCCCTCGCCAACGTGGTTTTACCGACTCCCGGAACATCTTCGAGCAGCACGTGACCGCCGGCGGCGAAGGTCAGAACCGTCGTTTCCACCGTCTCGCGCGGGCATACAAGCACCGCGTTCAACGCGTCGGCCACGGCATGCAGCACGTCCCGCGCCTGTGAGGTTCCCATCGCAGTGACCATATGCTGTCCCCTGCCTCGTAGCAGATGTCGTGTCAGAACGCACGACCAAAGTCATCTTACCGCCCGGTCCACGCCGCGCGTCGCGTCGGATCTGGCCGGGCAAACAAAAAGGCCCCGGCATAAGCCGAGGCCTTACAAGACGCGGAACGTCAGTTCAGGATCGCGAGCACGTCGCGGGCGGAGACGATCAGATAATCCTCGCCCTGATAGTGCACTTCGGTGCCGCCGTACTTGGAGTACAGCACCTTATCGCCGACCTTGACATCCATCGGGATGCGCTCGCCCTTGTCGTCGCGACGGCCGGGGCCGACAGCCAGAACTTCACCCTGCTGCGGCTTCTCCTTGGCGTTGTCCGGGATGAACAGGCCCGAAGCGGTCTTGGTTTCGGCTTCCGCCTGCTTGACAATGATCTTGTCTTCCAACGGTGTGAGTGAGATCGACACTGTGGACCTCCTCTTTCTAAGAGAAATCGATACTTCCCGCGCCAGGACATCGCTTTCAAGAGGCTGACGATCACTATCGGCGCCGTCCCTTTGCGCTACACCTCATCGTAGCGCGTTGTTAGCACTCTGCCAACTCGAGTGCTAACGCTGAGAGTGAAACCCTAGGAATCACAACGATTACAGGAGTCAAGAAGAGCGGCGCTGCAGCACGGCGCGCAAATCGTGACCCAACGAATCGGTCGTTTCCTCAGGCACATCCACATGCGCGTTCGATTCGGCATGATGGAAGGATTCCGCGTTGTTCACCGGCGTGTCGCCGTGCTTGCCCTGTGTGCGCTCTTGCGCGTGTTCCTTGACCGGAACCGCTTTGGCGACTTGCCGGGTTGACTTGATTTCCAAGCTTTCCGGGGCATCCTGTTCCGCATGTTCTTCGATGTTGCGCGGTGCGCCCCACGAGAAGGAGATGAGGTCCTGATGACGACCGGCAGCCATATCGAACACGTCCAGCGAAGATGCAGGACTCACTTGGCTGAGTTCACGCGTCTGGTCGGCAGGCTCAGATTGTTCAGATTGTTCAGAATGTTCAGCCTGCTCCTTGCGCGCACCGGGTTCGGCGGGACCGGCGGATTCGCCATGCTCGGCGGTAGCCGGCTCGGCAGGTGTGGCAGATTGCGTTTTACGCGCGTTCGTATCGTCGGCCCCGGCTTGCGCGGCGGCATCAGCATCATTTCGTCCGTTCGCTCCGCGATCGTCCCGGATATCGCGCACCGCCCCGGCATCAGCGTGCTGTTGTCCGCCTTGCCCTGCGGCATCCTTGCGGTCATGGGAACCGGTTTCCGGACCAGTTTCAGCGGCTACGGACTGACGGGACGCTCTGCGCGCCAACCTGCGGTCGCGTTCGGCAATGCCCTGTTCAACTGCGCGATGAATCTCTTGCTGTTCCATCAGCGAAGTCTCCACGGCATCCGCCTGGGCTTCCGGTGTCTGATCGACCGGCGCTTGATCGGCTGGCGCCGGGGCGGAATGCTCCGCGGCCTCAATACCTTCGGACACGCTGCCCGACACGCCATCGACGGCCTTGGCTGCCGCGACAAGTTCCGCTGCTGCGGTCTGCGGCTTGCCGGAACGCGTGCGCTCGCGACGCTCCTGCGTCAACAGCTTGGACACCTTGGTCTCCCACGCGCGCGCATGGCAGCTCGCCCGCGCTCCCAGAGCAATCGTCAATACCAGGAATCCAGCCGGGATCAGCACATAGAACGGGGAGAAATGCAACAGATACGACAGCACGCCCACGACAACGCAAGCCAGCAACAACACACATGCGATGATGCGACGACGGCGGATCGACGCCCTACGCAGACGACGAACCTCGGCGATATGCTCATGGGACACCCGCGCCCCCTTTGCCTGTGCTGGCCGCATCACAGCCCCTTTCGTCACCGGCGAATGACCGTCCGAAAACCTCGTACCGCTGTGCTCATCAATCAGATGCAGCGACGGCGAATATTTGTCCTGGCGGCGCCTGATCACCCGCTTCATGCTGTCAGCTGTCCTTGTGGGCAGCCATCCGGCGATGAAAAGTATCAGCACCGCAAGCACAACAATAGCGCTGACACCTTCATAATCCATAATCACCTAGAATAGGTGACCAAGCTGAAAATAGCAGCACAGTCCCGGGGCGTGTCGTGCAGCCGCGCATCAGGCAGATGGCGGCACCTGACCACGCGCGGCGAACGCTGCAGCGAGACCGTCAGAGGGACGCTCCTGTGCGAACAACACATACGATTCGTGATCGCGCCAACGGCCGTTGACATGCATGTACTGCCGACGCACCCCCTCGTCGATGGCGCCCAGCTTCTCCGCCACGCGACGGGAACGATGATTGTCCGGAATAATCGCGATTTCAATGCGATGCAGCCGTGGTCCATCCGGGCAATCAAAGGCCCAATCCGCCACAATGGCGACCGCAAGCGGTGCGATACCCCGCCCGGCAACCGCCTCATCAACCCAATACCCCACCAGACCGGTACGCATCGCGCCATACGTGATGGCACCCAGCGACACCTGCCCGACAATACGCCCGTGTTCCGTGATCAGGAACAGCGCGCCCGAACCGTCGCGTTCCCGCCTGCGCAATTCGCGCACCCACTGGTTGAAGGTCAGCCCCGGGCCGCCAAGCGGATCGTCGGAATCCCACGGGGACAGCCATGCCTGATTACGCCAGCGCAAGGTTTGCAGCTCATCCTCATCGTCAAGCGTGCAGGGCCGCAGTTCAATCGGCGTGGCATCGGCCGGAGCGGTCAGGGACTTCGGCATCACGAATTCGCGCGGCGGTCTGCCGTGCATGATGTCGCGGAATGATTGCAGAACAGACATCGGTTTCATTGTGCCACACCGTCGCGCCACAGCACCGCGTCAAATCATCGTGCGAGATCATCCAGAGACATCATCATGCCGTTTCTTCGTACGATTCGGGGATGAACCGCCGTCTCCACGCGTTGTGATATCCGTGAGGTATGACAACCACACAGAGCGACCACGCATCGGCGGCGACAACCGCTGCAATACCGACAACCACTGGGCCAAATGCGACGCCGGACTCCGCAATGCCCACCGCGAACCTAACGGCAGCACGCGCACAGGCGAAACGCGCGGCAAGACATCAAGCCCTGCAACGTCGAGCAACGCTGAGCGCCCAAGCCTTTGCCGATGCGCGTGCCTCGCTCGCCCGTCAAGCCGAACCGCTGGTCTCGCCGCTTGCCCGTGGGACAACCGTCGCCGCGTACGTATCTATGGGCACGGAGCCTCCGATTGACGGAGTGCTCGAACGCCTGCTCAGCCAAGGGATGCGGGTGCTGGTCCCCCGACTCGGATCGAGCAAGGAACTGGTCTGTGCATGGAGCGAACTGGACGCTCTTGAACGGCTCCACGACATGCCGCGCAGCGCTTCCGGCGGCTTGCGTCCACGCGAACCCTCAGGTCCAGCCCTTGCGTCGGACAGCCTCGGGCAAGCCGAACTCATTCTTGTTCCGGCGTTCGCAATCGATTCGCACGGCTTGCGGCTGGGACGCGGCGCGGGATGGTATGACCGTGCGCTGCTGCACGCCTCCCCCCAGGCCACCATCATCGGCGTGTGCTGGCCGTGGGAGGCGAACGTGCACGACCTGCCGCGCGACCCACATGACGTGCCGGTCGGCGGTATCCTCACCCCGGAAAGCCTGACGATATTTGACTGATTCGCGCGCTTATCCCGGTTCGCAATACGAGAACACCATGAGTGTCACCGAATCGACTAGGATATGTACGGATTACGAAACGTACCGACCTTTCGATTCTCGTGGAGGGAACACCGTGCCAACCTATCATTACCGTTGCAAGAACTGTGGCTATGATTTCACCGAACAGCAGTCATTCAGCGACGCCCCGATCACCGTATGCCCGCAGTGCGGACAGGAACGTGTGCGCAAGGTCTATGCCGCGCCGTCCATTGAGTTCAAGGGCAGTGGCTTCTACCGCACCGACAGCGGCAGCTCATCGAAGTAACCGCCTTGAGTCCTGAACCGTCAGGTTCCGGCGAAATCAATCATGTGGCGCCCCCGCGGACAATCCAGCGGGGGCGTTGCCGTATCCGACGATACCGGCAGGCGCAGCGGCTCAGGCGGACGTGGTTTCCGCGCCGGCATCAGTGGAGGCGATGACGAGCCGAAATCCAGACGCCATCAGACGGAGTAATCAATAATCCGCGACTTTTGACCACATTCCCCGGTGACGGTTGCGTAGCCGCGTCTGGACATGGTCGGATGGTGACATGGAATCATCACAGACCACATTCGCAGCCGCCTCCGTCAAATCCGACGCCACCAAACGCAAACACCGACGCGGGATGAGTCTTGCCCGACGGCGGTTGATTGCTCGGACGCGACGACTGACGAGCGCACTACTCGCAGGGCTGGCAATGTTCAGCGTGCTCCAATGTGTGATGGCGACGGTGCGCACCCAGCCGATGCTCGTCACCACCGCACACGTCAGCCGCGGGGAACGGCTTCACGCCACGCAACTGGCTACCACCAGCGTGCCCGCGCATGCCTCGTTCGCCCAGGCTCCGGCGACACCAGCTCAGGTTGAATCGTCAATCGCGCTCGTCGATATGCCAGCCGGCACACTCATTCTGGCATCGCATATCCGCGGCCGTCCTATACCACCGGAAGGTTCCACGGTCATCGAAACACCGCTGGCCAGTCAACCCGACAGTATGGTTGCGGGCGATACGGTCGACCTGATTGTCGGTCAATCCTGCGATGCGATTGGGTATTCGGCTTCATCTTCGACTGCAGAAAACGCCGGAACCGACGACGGGCAGCAAGCCCAACAACCACAAGCCCAACAACCGCAAATTCAAGCACCTTCGCAAACTCCCGAGGAGTATCCGTCCGCGGATGCGTCAGCGGGAACTGACAGCCAGCCCGGCCAACCGTGTGTGATTGCACAAGAAGCCACCGTCATCACCGTCCCTTCGGACTCTTCAGACGGCGTCACGCCCGGCACCGACAGCAAGACGGCCATCGCCATGCGTCCCGAAGAGGCGCTCGCGCTTATGCGTTTGCCGGATGGCCTGCCGGTCATCGCAGCGCGACGGGCTGCGCAATCGGCTTCGGATCAGGGCGCTCAGTGACAACCGACACACAGCACCCAAGGCAGCGCCCAAGCGGCAACTCCCAGGCGCGCGTGAAACCCGGCGATGCAGCCGGCGAATCAGCGAATTACCGGCCGCGCTCGTTGAACACGGCCCAGTGCGGCGGCAATTCGCCGAGAATACGCTGATCGTCGTCGGCATCGCGCTGTTCGCGCGTCTGCACGTCAGAAGGCTCCAACTTGACGCCATCAGCATCGAAGCGTTCAGTGCCCTTCATCGTGACACGATGATGACGGCGAGGCGTGCGACGGTGCGCATCATACGAAGGCATTCATGCCTCCCGGTACAGCGTGCCGATACGGGCGACCATGCGGTCAACCTCCTTATCGGGGTTGACGAATGCGGCGACGCTCCATACCGTCATCACCGACCACCCAAGCTGAGCCAACTCCTGCGGAAGCAGGCGGTGGCGGGTACGCGTGGACTGGATGCCCATGAACTGGGCGTCATCGGTGAGCACTGCCAGCGCGTATGGCTTGCCTTTGACGCCGATGACCAGCGGAATGCGCATGCCATCGGAGAAGCCGTAATCCACGGCAACGTCCAGCCCGCGGGCGCGAATACGGTCCGCCAAATCGTTGAACAGGACATTGTCGCCGGCCGACGCAGGCTGCGGACGCAGCGCACTGGAATCCAGCGTTTCCGCCCACTGCAACAATCGCTTGAGCAGCTGCGGGCCAGGCTGGTGAAGACGCTCATCATCCAGATCCTCAGGACCGAAGGAGGAGACGATATCAAGATTGCGGTCGGCGAGTGCAACGGCGTCAAGCAGCATGCCCTTGCCGCCGTTGCCTTCAAGCGGGCCGAACTGCTGCAACAGCCTGCCGTGCGTGGTTTTCGCATAGCACATCGAAAGGATGGCGTCTGTGGTTTGTGCCCCGGCGACTTCGTCGATGCCAATCAGCCGGACATGCCTGAGGAACCGCCCCATCGCCTTGTCCTTGGTCGCCAAGGACTTGAGTTCTGCGCCCAAACGGGAACGGAACGTTTCAGTCAGCGTCACGACGGTGAGCATGTAGTCGACGGGCACCACGGTGAATGACCCGGCACGGTCGCAAATCAGCTTAGTGACCGTGGAAATCTCCTGCTGACTGCTTTCTACGAGTCCGGAAGAGATGACCGGTACGCCCGTGCCTTCGATCCGGTGCAGTCGAACCGTGCCCTGCATGCCTTCCGTCGGCGCGGCATGACGAATCTCGCCGTAGCCTTCCTTGCGCAGGAATACCGACAGCTGCGGGGAACGCCGCGTCAGGCGGGAGCGTACCGAAACATGCGGCAGGATGCCGATCAAGGCTTTCACGCTCGGGGAAGTTACTGTTGCACAATGCGCGATGAGCACCACCTGACGGGCGCGGCAGACGATGGTGAGCAGTTCGATCGCCGGCAGATGAGCTGCGGCGTCGATAATCACCACATCGGCGAGCGGGACGGGATCGGTCAGCGCCGCGAGTGTGGACGGCGTACCCATAAGCACCGGCTTGGCGAGCGCCATAATCTGCGGGTGGTCGTGTAGCACACGGTTGAACGGGGTGCTCTGCCCGCCCGCGAGCACAGTGTGCAGCTGGTTTGCCTCCTGCGTTTTCGAGAACAGCAGATCGCACAGCTTGCGGATGGATTCCTGATGAATCATCGGGCCGATCGAGCGCACATGCTCGGTATCGACCTGTGCGAACCGGTCGGCGGCTGTCTGCAGCGCGGACCCGTCCTGATTCGAGATGATGGCGGATTCCTTGACGATGTCCTCGAACACGGTCGTCCACCACGACAGCTGAAGCTCGCCTTCAACCGCTTCCACGGGAACGTGGCGCGCCCGCAAATCGTCGACCAGCTCATCCAACCCGACGGAGCGGAAATCCTGTTCGAGACGGCACCGGCCGGGCAGGGTGTCCAATGCCATGTGGTCGTTGTACAGCGCCTTGAGCCGTTCCTCAAGCGTGTTGAAATCAAGCGATTCCAGGTTGCCGCCCTTCGGCGTGGTGGCCAGCACCGCATCGAGGGAAGTGATGTCGCGCATCAGAGCGTCCTGGGTTTCCAGAATCGTGTCCAGCTTCGGCGGGAGCACCGGCCAGCCGCCGTGAGGCACAAACAGATGCCATTGCTCGGATTGCTTGGCAACCACGACAAGTGCGTCATGCAAGTTCTCAACCTGGGCGCCGACACGCAGCAGACTCTTGGCTTCCTTGACGAGGCGGCGACGTTCCCAGAAGCCCAGATCGGAGCCTTCGGCCTTGCGTTGCTGCTTGGATTTGCTCGCCTCAATCATCGCGTCGATGTCGCGTTCGAAGATCTCCGGCTGGAACACGTCAAGCACGCGGCGCAGATTCTTCAACACCGTCACCTGACGTCCCCACTCCTGCGCTGTCGTAGGCACAGGGAATCCGCAGGTCTGCACGGTGGTCGCCACTTGCTCGCGGGTGGCGGGCAGCAGTTTCTGCATGACGTCGACAACCCGCTGATACGCGTCGACAGCCTGGTCTTCGGTTGTCAAGGACGCCTGATACCAAGCGGTATCGTCCGGGCCGATCGTGAATTCGCCGAGTTCGCCGGCGGTGGTGAGCTTGTGCGCCCACTCGTCCATATGCCCGTTGAGGGTGCGAGCGGCGGATTGACTCAGCCGCACGTGGGTCGCCGGGTGGGTCGGCAATGTCGCGATGCTCGCGAGGTTCTGGATGGTCTGGTATGCCGAGACACCCCAACGCTCGTTGACGCCGTGCAGGTCGCCCAGATACCGGGTCAACCGCGAGCGCACGCCCACCAGCTCGTCGGACAGCTGGTCGAAACGGCTTGCCGCGTTGCCTGCGCGGTAGCCCACCGCGGCGATCAGCTGCTTGTCGATGGCGGTGTTTCCCTGCTCGTCGGCGATGTCAAGAACCATATCGCCCATGCTGTTGGCGCCCATAAGCCGGGTGAAGCGGCGCTTCTGCTCGGCCACGCATGGGACATAGAGCACGGATTTGCCGTTCATTACGCACCGCGAGGCGATGGCCGCGGCTTGGGCGGCAGTGCCGCTGCCGACCTCGCTATCCACGATGATGGAATGCCCGGCTGCGGCGAGATTGGCCGCATACCGCACGGTGTTGTCCACATCGCCTATTTCGAATTCGGCATGCGGATCGCCGTCGAACGGGCTGAATTCGGGGATTTTATCGGCTTCGATGTCGTGAAGCGCCTGAGGCAAGCCGGCAAGCGCGTCAAGAATGGTGTTGCCGCTGGCCCCATGGCGCAAAGCGTCGATGATCCGCTGGCTTTCCAGCAGAATCTGCGCGCTCGGATCCATGAAGCAGCCGACGATGATGTACCGATCGATGTTGAAATCGGTGAACGCCTTGCGGGCCTGCCGTTCAATCGCGGCGAACACTGCGGAAGTCTCCGGGGTGCCGTTGGGGTAGTTGGAGCCGTCGAACAGCTCGTCTTCGTCGAGGTTGACGCCTTGATCATGCAGGGCGGTCACGAACGAGGGGTTGAGCCGGCCGCGACCCGTGAAGCTGATGGTTGCGTCGGTTTCGCCGCCGCCCGGCTTGCGCGTCACATCGACCGGATACAGCAGCACCGGGACGGATTTTCCGGACCATGTTGCCACGCCAACGACCATGGACAGTTCGGCGACTCCGCTGAGCCGGCTTTTCGTGGTCTGGTCCTCGTAGACGCGTTCCAGACGACGTCCGGCAGCCCGGAGCA
This sequence comes from Bifidobacterium sp. LCP19S3_E9, assembly GCF_052121135.1. Lineage (NCBI taxonomy): Bacteria > Bacillati > Actinomycetota > Actinomycetes > Bifidobacteriales > Bifidobacteriaceae > Bifidobacterium > Bifidobacterium sp. LCP19S3_E9. Next base: position 19,905 of record NZ_JBQKEV010000006.1, read on the forward strand.
TGCCGGCGTCACGGAACAGGGAATCAAGCGGCGCCTTGCCGCTGGCGAACAGCTGGGCGATACCTGAAGGATGCGCGTGCGTCAAATCAAGCTGCGCCGACAGCTGGCTGATATCCTCAAGCGGAGACGGCGCCAAGGCGTTGCGATAGTCGTCACGCCAATGACGTATACGCCTGAGTGCTTCCTCAGACTGGATGGATTCACTCACCTTCGACTCACTTCCCTACCGCTTTGCGGTATTCCTGATAGCCCTGATTGCGCGAAAGCGCCGCGTCGACATCGGCGTTGCCCTGCGCCGCAAGCCACGTGTACAGGTCATCGTACAGCGAGGGGTTCATCGCAAGGAACGGCAACAGTTGGGCGTGCCGCGCGATCTGGAACTGGACGGTGTAATCACTGGTGGTCTTCGCCTGCTGCGAGGTGTACCCGCCGACCTGCACCATCTGCTCCTGCTTGTCGAAATCGCCGCGGGAGACACGCTCGAACACCGACCCCGGCTCGAATACCGGCTTGAAGTTCTGTTGCGGATCGGCAGATACCTGCGGCTGTTGCATACCCGGCTGCTGGGCTGCGGGCTGCCCTGCGGCGGGACGAGCGAAACGGCTGTAATCCTGCGACTCAGCGGTCTGCGATGCCTGCTGCGGTGCGGATTGAACGGGTTGCGTAGCCTGCATGACCGGAACGGCCTGCGCGGGCTGGGCAGCTTGTGAGCCTTGCGCGGCTGGAGCATACTGGGCAGTTGGAACGCCTTGCACAGCTGCAGATGTCTGCGAAGCGGAAGCGTCCATCGGTGTGAAGGTCACACGCGGCGCCTGTTGAATAGGCTGCTGCGCTGCCTGAGCAGGCTGTTGCGCCACCACGGGATCGGGACCGGCTTGCGCAATCTGCTCTGCAGGGGCTTGTACGGCAGATGCCGGGGATTCATGGGCCGGGGACTGATCAGCCAAAGATTCATCGGCTGATTGATTGGCCTGCTGACCCTCAGTGGTCGGTTGTTGCGCATTGACCGGCTGGCGCTGTGCATCACGGTCGCTCGCGGCACGCGCCGCCTGTACCTCATGGATTCGCTGTGCGCTGAACAAATCATGCACCGACACCACGTCCGGCTTTGACGGGTTCGAGGCGGGGGCTTCGCTCTGCTCGGATGCAACAGAGCCACTATTGGCGATGTCGGAGGGCATGTTGTCGGCAGAATCGCCTTGGGTGGTCTCGCTTTCGGCCTGATGCTGGCCGCCGACAGCCTCAGCCCTGTCCTGACCTGATGCCGACGAACCGGCATCCGACTCAGACGGCTGCTGCTTGGCTTGATTTTCCTGCTTGCTGCGTTTCTCGGCATCGGCGAACAGATCACGCGGTCCGGGCTCGTTCATACCTCCCGGCTGCACGGTCAACGGCAGCTCTTCGAGCGGATGCTGTTCGGCGAACTGACGTTGCTGGGTGACGGTGACCACGGGATCAGGCAGGATGGGCTGCGCACCGAACGCACGCGCCGGCGAAGTCCCGCGCTGCACAGGCATCGCACCGGAGGCGGACTGGCGAGAGACGGAATCGCGCTGACCGGCATCCGCACCGGCAACCGTATGCCCGGCGGGGGACGCTTGCTCTTGCGCTGTTTCTTGCCCCGGTTGGGCCTGCCGTTGATTATCCGACACGTTCTCGTCCACGGGCTGCTCCGGCTCTGTGCCAGCGAGCTTCGGCACATGCAGCGAGGCGTCGCGCAACTCACGCAGGCGGTCGGCGACATTCTGCGAACTGAACATCGCAGTCGGCTCACCGGCGCGCAGATTGAGGATGTCGTCCACGGACATATCGGATGGATCGGGCTCCTGCTTCGCGTCATCAGGGGCATAGGAGAACAGGTCCGTCACCTTGGGCTCGACCCGCTCCTGTGCGTCCACACGGATGAAATCGACGGGAATATCACCGAATTGCAGGCGAATCGGCGAATATTTCAGCTCGCATTCCACACCGGGCTGCAGCCGCGTCAGTTCGCCGTTCTCGCGGATCATATACGAACCGTTCGTGGAGTTGAGATCACGCACGTCCGCGGAACCGTCCTCATGCACCGTGAACAAGGCATGGCGTTTGGACATGGAGCGTTCGCTGTCGGGGACTTCAAGCCTTCGATTGCCGTCATCGGCAAGCGGGCGCAACGGTTTACGGCCGATTTCAATGCTCTCCCCCGGCTTTACATCCGTCTGTTCGGCGCCATTGACCTTGATGATCCACTGCTGCCCGGATCGCTGCTCAGTCACCTTGCGGCCTTCCTTTCGCCTGGTACGCGCAATTGCACACTACCTGCCATTGTGCCATGTTCTCCCTATTATCGCTCATAGCCTTGGAAGGTATTGACAAGTTCCACGCAATGACGTGTCGTTTCCGGACACCATCAGGTTGCGATCACCCACAAACTGTCTACGCTGACAACCCACCCAGTGTAGACAGTTTGTGAGGGGTGGACGGGGACCGCTCGGTGTGATTCCGCCGGATGCGATTCCGGTGGATGCAACACCCAAGACACAACAAAAACGACCCCGACCGCCCAATGGACGATACGGGGTCGTTACGCTCAAAAAACTCAAGCGAAATGGTGCGGCTCAAGCCGCGATCATTACTTGAGCTCGACGGTAGCGCCAGCCTCTTCGAGCTGCTTCTTGGCCTTCTCGGCGTCTTCCTTCTTGGCCTTCTCGAGAACCGGCTTCGGAGCCTCGTCCACGAGCTTCTTGGCGTCAGCCAGGCCGAGGTTGGTGATGGCCTTGACAGCCTTGATGACCTGGATCTTCTTGTCGCCAGCGGAGGTCAGGACGACGTCGAACTCGGTCTTCTCTTCCTCAGCGGAATCGCCAGCAGCCGGAGCGGCAGCGACGACAGCAGCGGCCGGAGCGGCAGCCTTGACGTCGAACTCATCCTCGAAGGCCTTCACGAACTCAGAGAGCTCGACGAGGGTCATTTCCTTGAACGCATCCAGGAGCTCTTCATTGCTGAGCTTAGCCATAATGGCTTCCTTTCAATCATGGCAGCGGGTTGGTTTTGGGTTGGTGTCCCGCGGCCTACATGTTTTTTTGTTGTTGAGATACCGATATCGTAACGGGCGAGCCCGCGCGAAATCAGGCAGCCTTTTCCTGCTTCTCGCGCAGAGCGTCGATGGTGCGCACGGCCTTGGTCGGCAGTGCGGTGAACAGGTACGCAGCCTTGGACATGGTGCCCTTGATTGCGCCGGCCATCTCGGAAAGCAGTTCCGGACGAGACTTGAGGTCTGCCAGCTGCTTTGTGCCCTCGGCGTCGTACACGGTTCCGTCGTAGAAACCGCCCTTGACGATAAGAGCCTTGTTCTTCTTGGCGAAGTCACGCAGGACCTTCGCACCGGCAATGGCGTCGCCATTCACGAAGGTGATGGCGGTCGGGCCGGCGAGCAGCTCATCGAGCCCCTCGATACCGGCTTCCTTTGCGGCGATGCGAGCCAGCGTGTTCTTAGCCACAGCGTAGGAAGTATCGCGGCCTAGCTTTTCGCGCAGCTCAGAGATCTGCGGAACGGTAAGCCCGCGGTACTCGGTCAGGTAAATCGCGTCAGCGTTACGGAATTTGTCCGTAAGCTCGGCGATCACCGCTTCCTTTTCGGGCCTCTTCATGGCGTTCCTTCCTAAGTCAACCGTTGACGTTCGGAACCGACCCACCAAACCGGGCAATAAAAAAGCCCTGCACACAGGCAGAGCACACTCGCCGCTTCAGCGGCTTTCTGTTCAACCTGCGATGGCTTGGCGAACCAATTTCGGCGACCTTGCGGTCACACCAACGGTCTGTGGTTTACAAACCGTTACTGTACGCGATGATGCGGACTAGCGGGACGCCGGCGTGTCGGGTCAGTAGCCGTGGCGGTTGGTGGTGTGTTGGATGGGCATCCAGCGGTTGTTGCGGTGCAGCACCGTCCAGCCGGCCAAGGTCACGGCAAGTGCCACGAATCCGATGATCACCGCCAGAACGCGGGCATCTCCGCGCGCATCCTGCGGGTATGGCGCCGGAACCGGCATCCGCACTCGATGCCCGGAAACCAGCAGGCGATGCGTGTTGACGCCGTACGGCGTGCAGGTCATGAGCGTGACCCTATCCTCGCCGGGTCTGATGCGCAGATACCGGTCGCCTTCGGTCGGCAGGATCACGGTGATCGAGTCCACCTGGTAAGCGAGCGTCTTCCCCATAACCTTGACGTAGAAGTCGTCGCCCTTGTTGAGCTCGTCGATACGGGTGAACATCAGCGCGTTGACCATGCCACGATGTCCGGTGAGCACGGCATGGGTGTTCTTGCCGCCGACCGGCAGCGACGTACCGTACAGGTGACCGGACCCGCGGTTCAGGGAGTTTGCGCTCGTGCCATGGTAGATGGGCAGGTTCACGGAGATTTTCGGGATGACGATCGAGCCCATGATGCCGTCGTTGGACGCGTTGAGCAGGCTCATGTACGTGGCGTCCTGCGCTGACATCGAATCGTTGTCGTCGTTGGTGGTGGAGCGGCCGGAGTCGGTGGTGAACGGGTCTTGCGCCTCGCCGATGGTCGGCTGGCCTTCGGCGGCGAGCTTCCTGTTGTAGGCGCGAGCCGCGGCAAGCGCTTCCTTGGCTTGCGGGTATGGCCATCCGCTCACGTTCTTGTCGACTTGCGCGGCGAGCTGGGCCTGATGCTGGTGGTCGATGAATTGCAACAGATACGGGTAACCGATGATGGAGACGCCGATGATGGCGCAGATGATGGCGATGGCGGTGAATATGCGCGCCTGCAGGCGCGCCGAGCGGGCCCTGCGCATGCGTTCGGCGTGGTCGGGTGCGAACAGTTCGGGCATGGTGCCCGGGTTGGGGACGAATGCCGTGGCGCCGGATGATGCCGTGCCGGATGGCGTGGTCTCGGTTGGCGAGGTGCCGTCGGTGGATGGTGTGTCTGGGCGGCTGACGTTGCTGGCGTCCTGCTGATCCGTGGTGTGCCCGCGGTGTTGGTTGTGTCGCATTGCCGCTCCTTCCGCTACAACCTTACCGTATGATGACGGCGAGCGACATCAGACGAACAACCCGCCACCCTCTACCGACGGTGAGCAGCACGTCTGCGTCGGCAGACGCAGGAGGGTAACCCTCTACCGACGGTGAGCAGGGTGTCAGTGTCGGCAGAGGCAGACGGGAGAGGAAATGCGTGGAGCCCTGCGGCTTCCGGATGCGGGGTTCCGTATCCGGGGCTTCAGGGCTCCAAGGGGGGCATGGCGCGGGGCGCTACATGGGCGCCGGGCGCGCCGCTACCACGTCATACGCGTTCAGGCCATCTTGGCGGCCTTGCGCGCGCGGACCGCGAACAGGGCGGCCAGGGCGACGATCGCCACGCCGATGACGCTGAAGAACGCGATGCCCGCGGCACCGGTCTTCGGCAGCTGCGTGATGGACTTGACGTTGGTCACATTCACATTGCCGCCGTTGTTGCCGGAGGCGGTGACGAGATTATTGCCGTCATGCTCGTTGGAGATGGTCAGCCCGTTGTTTTCGTAGTCACCCCAGCTGGTGGCATCGGTCGGCTTCGTGGAGGTGTCCTGCTTGTAGGTCGGTTTGATGGTCACCGTGAAGCTCGGCAGCAGGGCGTTGAGGTATTCGCTCGGGGAGGCGATCTCCTCGATGGTGTAGGTGCCGGCCTTGAGGCCGTTGAGGGAAACGGTGCCGTCGGCACCCGAGTAGAAGATGCCCTTGGCATTGTCCTCCGACTGGTCCTTGGGGGCGGCCGAAACCTGCGGCTTGGCTTGCGGGTTCGTCGTAAGGTTGGTCCACTTGGTGCCGTTCCATGCCAGGTAGCCGTCGGCATTCTTGATGGCGAACTGGGCGCCGGGGAGATTCTTGCCGTCGTAGCTCTTCTTGGTGATCTTGAACTTGTACGTGTACACGTACACCTCGCCGCCGGGCTGCTTGTGCTCGTGGGTCACGTCGTTCGGGATATGCGAGTAGCCGAGGATCGTCTCGTTCTTGTTCGGCATCAGGTTGGTGGCTTCGGAGACCTTTGCCTTGGAGTTGAGCGTGGCCTTGATCTTGACGGTGATCTTGCCGCCGGAGGCGACGGTGTGGTTGTTGGCGGAAACCGTGCCCGCGCGCATGTTCACGTAGTTCGCAAGGTCGATGGTCGTCAGGGTGCCGCCGTTATAGCTGTCCTTTGTGGAGAGTGTTCCGGCGCCGATCGTGGCGGTGTAGTCGGTATCCTTCGTCAGCGTGGTGGCATCGGAGGACCCTTCCGGGGTCACGGTCACGGATTCCACGGACTCGATGGTCAGGCCGGGCTCGGCATCATCGTAGATCTTGAGCACGCGGGCCTTGCCGGAATCCTTGCCCGTGGTATCGATGTCATAGCCCGTGTAGGACGGGATGGTGGCGGTCAGCTCGTAGTCCACTTCGTCGCCGATGGAGAAGTCCGGGTTGGCCTTCTTGCTGGCCTCGTCTGTGCCGTTGCCGTTCGTGACCTCCTTGGTGATGGTCGGGCGCGTGGCCTTGAGGTCGATGCTGCCCACACCGTTGTTGATGGTCGTGGAGATGTTGGCGGAATCGGTCAGCGTGTAGGTAGTCGACACAATCATCGGGGCGGAGTTCACGGCCGCGCCGGGGACAGCGCGATCGGTGGAATCGGCGAGGTCCGTGGTCTCGGTGATCAGGTACAGGCCCTGCGGCACGTCCTTGTTCTCACCGGTGGTCATCGTTTTGTCGGCCTTATACGTGGATTTGCCTTGTTCGTCCGTCAGCTTCTCCGCGAGCTTGTCGGCAAACTGGCGCATAACAGTGTCTTTGCTGCCATCGCCTTTATCGCCGCCCCACGACGAATCCGTCTCGCTCACTGCACCGTAGGTGGCCGCGATATAGCCCAGCGGGTTGTCGATGCCCTTATCCTTGTTGCAATACGAGAGATCGGCCTGGAAACCTGCCAGCAATGTGGCGTTCTTCGCGGTGTCCGTGATCTGGCCCATGACGTCCTCGATAACCGTCGTGTACGTGGGGTTGGTCTTCACGGTGAAGGAGCCCAGCGCAGTGCCGCTCTGATCCGTCTTCACGTGCTCCAGCCAGGCGAGCCTGTAGCCATTGAAGCTACGGTTCTGCGTATCGCCGCTGACGGGGTTGATCGTAATCGTGCCGTTATCGGCCGGGTTCTTGATCGTGCTCGTGTCGTAGCCGGCGGCATGGGCGGTGGTGAGGCCGAACGTGCCGAGCGCCACGACCATCGCGGCGATCAGCGCCACGATTTTCGTGATGGAGGAGCTTATAGCTTTCATGATCTCTCCTTGGTTTTCTCTTCCATAGGGAACTAGGATCTGGTCCCTTTTTCACGGGCATCCGCTTGTACGGCCACCCGTCCTGCCGCCGCCTCGTGTCTATGCGGGGCGGCGGAAAGTCTGTGTTGCTTTTCAGCTGTGGTTTTCAGTTATGGTTACTGCTTGGCCGCGTTTTCGCGGCTGCGGTTTCGCATCACCGACGGCGGCGTCCGTGCCACGCGCTGCGCCGTGCGAGGGCATACGATGCCGCCGACAGCGCCAGCAGACACGCGCCGATTATCAGCACGCGCCGTGGCGTCCACACACCTCCCGTCATAGGCAGAGAGGTGATGGTAGCCTCATTGGTCACCGTGCCGTAGTCGATGGTAAACACGGCCGATGCCGTCTTGCCGCCCACGCTCTTCCCAGCGATGGCGTCGCCAATCAAGTGTCCTGAAGGCGCCTTCGTCTCGGTGAGCTCATAGTACCCCCACGGAAGCCCCGACACGGAAAACTCCGACAACGCGCTCGCGCCCTCGGGCGATGTCACGGACAGCTTTCCCGCGTATCGTGTGCTGCACCGATTCTTGGAATCGGCGCCGACGGTGCACGACATGGCGTACCTGTCCTGTGAGGCGGTTCCTTTCGGCGCGGTGTACGTGATCTTGTAGACTCGCAGCGCCGAGGACTCAGTGGCAGAACTCGTCTTGTCGGCGTACTGGACGAGCTTCCATTCGGAGCCCTCCAGCGCTGTGCCTGAACCGTATTCCGTCTTCTTCCACGTTGCCGTGGCGGCCTTGCGGTTGTAGATCGGGTACGTGCCATCGGATTCCTGTGCGCCGACCTGATCCTGCACTCCGGAGCCGGTGGACAGGGCCTTGACGGTTGCCCACGCATCGGAGCTCGACGAGGCCGCGGCAATCACCGCATAATATGGCATGTCACCCAGCAGATATCCGCTTGGTGCCTTGGTCTCTTCAAGCAGGTAGTACGTGTTGAGCTTGAGGGAATCGTATTGGAAGGTCGAGGTGGTGTTGCTCCCGAAAGTCTGCACTGGGGTACAAGCATCGGGCTTGACCCCGTCTTCCGTAGTCACGCCATCGCATCTGGACAGTTTCCAAGTGGAGCCTAGGAGCTGTCTATGCGTTCCGTCGGACTGCACGGTTACGTCATACTTGGCCCAACGCACCCTGCCGTAGGATTTCGAATTCGGGATGGCAAGATTATCGCTGTCCCCTACGGTGCTCTTCTTCGATGCCGTGCCCGACACGACCATGGTGTAGGAGTCCTTGCTCAGCTCGTAGCCGCTCGGCGCCTGAACTTCGTTCAAGGTATACGTGCCGGCGGGCAGGCCAGTGACCTTGATGACGCCTTTTTCCGCATCGTCGTCGGCCAACACCGAACCACTGCCCTCCACATCGCAACTGGTAACTGAGGAGTCGGCGGCTCCGCCGTCGGCCACGCACCACACCGACCCGTCTTTACTCGTGATCTTCCATGCGGAGCCTTCGAGCTTCGTTTTTGCGTTGTCAGCATCCACCTTGCTCCACTCGACGGTGGTCTGCATGTTCGTGACGCCCGCGTCCGGAATGGTCGAACTTGTCACCTTACCGGCGGACAGTGTAAAGGTGTAGCAGGAACCTCCTGTTGCATAGCCGCTCGGCGGCGTCGTCTCGCACAGCTTGTAAGAGCCATCGGGCAGGCCGTTGACCTTGAACTGGCCGCCGGTGGCGTCGACATCGTTCCAGTACGGCGGCGTGGCGACGATGTTCAAGGTCATCATACCAGTTTTCGTTCCACTGTTCGGACCGGAGGCCGCGTCATAACCGGAGGCAGTGATGGTGACGTCGCCGGTGGAGAGAGCAGTCACGAGACCGTTGGAATCCACCGTGGCTTTGGAATCGTCCGAACTCGTCCAATCGGTAATCGTGACCTTTTTCTCACCGTCGAGCTGCGCGGTGAGCGTCTGCGTGCGACCGACGACCATCTCGTCGTTGCCGCCCACGATGACCTCGCCGTCGGTCTTAGGACGCACGGTAAGGTTGATCAGAGCCTGCTGGCCGCCTGCGGTCGCGGTAATCGTAGCGGTGCCGGCCTTCCGCGCCGTGACCAGGCCCGTGCCATCGACGGTGGCGACCGTCGTGTTGTCGGATGCCCATGTGACGCTCGCCGCGCCGGCCGGCTCGATGGTGGCGTTCAGCTGCGACGTGGTGTTCGCCTGCATCGTCATTGTGCCGTCATCCGCCACATTGCTGCCGGTCACGCTCAGCGAGGTGACGGAGCAGGACGGGGCGGTGTGGTTGGTGCCGTTCGATTCCTGGTCGAACACATAGGTGTCGTAGCCGGCGGCCAGATAGTAGTTCTTCGAGTTGTTGGAATCCCAGTGCGCGTTGGTCTGCGTAGTGCCCGCCTCATACGGCGTGTCGGTGAAGGTCACCACAAGGGGCAGCGCGTCGGCGTTCGTCACCGTGGCCTTGACCCAGTTGGAGCACGCCGGCTCCATCTCGATGTCGGCGTTGCTGAACGAGGCCGAGCCGTTCTTCACGAAGGCGTAGTGGAGGTAGTAGGCGTTCCACGACGGACGGCGTGGCTTGTAGTAGTAGATCGTGACGGGGCTCTTCCACGTCACGACGTTGGAGGAGGCCACTGTGATGTTGAAGGTGTCGGTGTAGCCCTGATACTGCGCGGTGATTGTGACCTGGCAACCGGATGCGGACGCGCAGGCGCCCGTCGTCACATTGCCGCCGGTCACCGTGGCGACGGAGGAATCGCTCGACGTCCACGTGGCGACGGACGGATCGGCCAGGGCCGTGCCGCCCTGGCGCAGCATGAGCTGCTGCTGTTCGTTGGGCTGCATGATGGATGCGCCGCGGATCTCGATGGAGCCGCCGGTATCGGTGGAGGTCGTTGAGCCGGAAGAAACCACACTCACCTGGATGGTAGATCTCTTGTCTCCCGCATAGGCCACGACTTGCGCACGGCCCGCCGCATGGGCCGTGATGAGGCCCGTGGAGTTGACGGAGACGACATTCGTGTCCGTGGAGGCGTAGCGGATAGCGGACGTGGCACCATCCGGCGTCACCGTCACCTTGGTCTGGTCGGTTTCGCCAGGCTTCAGAGACGTGCCCTTCGAAGACGTAAGGGTCAGGCCCGTGACATGTTCGGTCAAATCGTCGACCTCGTATTCGGCGTTCGTGTCTTTGTTCGTCAGAGACCATTTCGATCCGGGGAGTGGCGTGCTGCCGTCGGAGGCGACCTTCTTCCACGTGAGGGTGCTCGGCTCATCGCAGATGTTGTAAATGTTGGTGCCGCATACAGCCTTGCCATTGGCATCGGTATTCTTCACCATGTAGACACCGCTGGCGCTTTTGAGGTTGGTGTCCTGCCTCGCCCAGTCGGACGTCGTGCTCACGGTATACACGTGGTCGTTGTTCTTGTAGCCTTCCGGCGGCGAGACTTCGCGCACATAATAGGTGGCGTTGATATTCAGGCCGTGCACCTCGAGGCTTCCGCTTTGCGACGACCAATCGTTGGTCGAATTATCGGTAACGTACAGGATGGCGTTCTCATCCTTGCTGGCATCCTGCTCCTTGGCGAACACGCCCCACGAGGAGCCGCCTACAGGCACGCCGCTCGCATCGCTGCCGTATTTCCACCAGCCGATTGCGGCGCAGCTGCTGCCGCTCGACGCCCACGGCAGGTTATGGCGCTCCTGGTCCATGTCGATGACGGACGCGGTGCTGGCGCCGTTCGCATTGCCGGTGGGGTTGTTCATCATGAAGTCGCCGCCTACCCACACGCGGCCGTTCGTCGTCACATGGTCGTCGAAGGAACCGCTGGCAAGGAGAATGGAGCCAAGCATGGCGGCCGCCGGGTCGTCGAGCGACGCGTTGTTGTCCTTGCCGCCCGCGGCCGTGAGGCCTTCGTATGCCTTGCCGCCGCCAATCGTCACCGAGCCCGCGTTGCCGAAGTTCCACATGATGCTTTCGCCTGCGGTCACATAGGCCTTGCTGATCGACGGATCCACGGCATTCTTGCCGGGGGTGACGTAGCCGTTGGAGATCTCATCGTTGTTCCACCAGAAACGCCAGCCGGTGTTGAAGCTCACGGCATCGGTGGATGCCAGCGAGCTTCCATCGTCCTTGACGACGTTGATGATGACGCTCGCATTGGCCGGGATGTTGGAGAACGCGAAATCGAGGCCGCGGTAGCCGTCGGACTTCAGCTGGCTGAGCGTGACATTGAAGATCTGGTTGTTGGAGTGGCCGTCGCCCGAGAAATAAAGCACCTTCTCGTTGTTGATGCCCGAATAGGTCTGGGAGCCGACCGTGTAGTTCACGTGATCGTTGGTGAACGTCATGCCGTAGGACTTCGAGCGGTCGTACTTGTAGCGCGTATATTTGCCGGTGGGCGCCACACCGGTGGTGACGATGCCGTTGGCGGTCATCTGCGAGAGGTCCGACGACAGTTTGGCGATTTTACTGTCATAGTTCTGGGCGCCGGTGATGCCGCTGTCCTTCAGCCCCGTGGTGCCGGTGCCGCTCCATGTGACGGCGTTGGAGGATGTGTTCGTGTAGGCCTTCACCGATGGTGTGGTGGCGTCCCACACGGTGGACTGCTTGCCTGCGATATAGGCCTTGTAGTCGTATTCCTTGGAGGTGTTGGTGGCCTTGCTTTTGATGCCGACGGGAGCGTTCCATGCCTGCGCGTGGTCATCGTTGCCGCCGCCAAGGGTGGAAATAGCTCCCGGATTGCTGCCTACCTTTCCTCCCACGGCAAGGATGGTGGTGCCGGCGGCGGGAAGGTACTGTGCGCCGAAGGCCACCATGCCGAGGGTGAAGAACGATTTGCCGTCGGAGCCCTCTTTGATCGGGCGCGCCAGCAGGTCTCCCCTGACGACGGTCTGGCCCTCGGCCTCCGCCGCATAGGAGCCGTTGATGGCGTCGGCGTTCCATGTGGCGCCGGACTTCGGGGAGCCGATGTACATGTTGCCGCCCACGTAGGTGGCGATGCCGGTGTCGCTGGCGGTGATGTCGGTGCTGCCGTCGCCGTAGCGCACGTTCGTGGTGGGGTCGCATAGACCGGCGGTTGTGGTATCGGCAGCGGTGGCAGTGCGGCGGGAATCAATGGCGATTATCGGTGGCAGAATCATGCAGACTGCGAGAAGAAGGCACACGATGGAACAGGCACGGTGCGACAACGTCTCCCCATGGCGCGGGACGGCGCTGTGACACGCACGGCTGAGTTCTTCAGCTGCCCGGCGTTCATCACCTTGGACCCTGCTGCCATGCGATGGCCCCGGCCGCTGTATCCACACCATGTATCACCTTCCTCATCCGCCTGCCGGATACCCTCCAGACGGATACATCTCACGCGCGGCACCGGGCCAACCGCCACCCGGGAAGCCCCGAGGATGGCCCCTTGGGGCTTGCCGCACTATCGTCTAGTATAGCCGAGTTCCACCCGCCATGGTGGAGTACAGCACCGGGCACCTGCCACGTTTCCACGTCGGAGCCCCTGTCGGATGATTTCCGTCGAACGTTTGACGTCAATCACACGGCGGGCTTACCACATTGTTGTAACGCACAGGAAAAAACGACACGCCGGAACCAGCCGGACCCCGCGATATCCCGCACGGCGAATCCTCCACCGCGGCACACCATCCCGTGGCGCACCCTCCCCACGGCACACCACCCCGCGATATAGCATCCCCGCGGCATAGCGAGCGGGGCCGCCGCAACGCGACAGCCCCGCAACACCCCGGCAGACACCCGCCGGCAATTCACCGCCCTACGGTCACAGCACCGCCATGCAGACGAAATCAAGGATGAACAGCGCAGAGACCACCCAGATCACCGGATGAACCTCCTTCGGCTTGCCCTTGCAGGTCTTCACGATGCAGTACGTGATGAAACCGCCGGCGATGCCGTACGAGATCGAATAGGAGAACGCCATGAACACGGCGGCGAACAGCGCCGGAATCGCGTCATCGATGTTGTCCCACGCGATTTCCTTGAGGCTTGCGGCCATCATGCAGCCGACAATCACCAGCACGCCGGCCGTCGCGGCGGACGGGACAGCGGAAATCACCGGGGACAGGAATGCGGACAGGGCAAAGCAGATCGCCACCACAACCGACGTCAGGCCCGTGCGGCCGCCGGCGCCGATACCAGCCGCAGACTCCACATAAGTCGTCGTGTTCGAGGTGCCGAAAATCGCGCCGATCGACGTGGCGATGGAATCGGCGAACAGCGCGCGATCCATCTTCGAGCTGAAGCCGGAACCGTTCTCCAGAGCCTTCTCATCCTCGTCGGAGAAGATGCCGCTGCGGCGTCCCGTACCGATGAAGGTGCCCAGCGTGTCGAAGGTATCGGACATCGAGAACGCGAAAATCGTCACCAGCACCAGCGGGATACGCGCCGGGTCGGAGAACAGAGCCGGGAAGCCCTTGGCGCTGAAGATCGCGCAGAAGGTGGTCGGCAGCTGGGAGAAGGTCTGGCCGATCGACACGGAATTCGACATCGTGGTCAGGCCCATCGGGATGCCGATGATCGTGGTGATGATGATGGTCAGCAGCAGGCCGGCCTTCACCTTGGTCACCGTGAACACGATGGCCAGCAGCAAGCCGATGAGGAACAGCCACAGCGTCGGGTTGTTCAGCGTGGCCAGGCCCGGGGTCGCGGCGGTTGCCAGACCCTTGCCGGCGGACTTCGTATCCTTCGGGGTGAAGGTGATGAAGCCGACATTGAGCATGCCGACATATGCGACGAACAGGCCGATGCCGCCGCCGATCGCATGCTGCAACACCTCAGGAATCGCCTGGATGATCATCTTGCGGATCTTGGTGACCGTGATGATGATGTTGATCAGGCCGCACAGGAACACCATGCACAAGGTCTCCTGCCACGTGAACTTCAGACCGAAGCACACCGTATACGTGAAGAACGCGTTCAAGCCCATGCCCGCAGCCTGCGCGTACGGGACGTTGGCGAACAGGCCCATGACCAGCGTGCCGATGATCGCGGCGATGATGGTGGCGAGGAACACGCCGCCCCACGGCATACCCGTCTGGCTCAGGATCTGCGGGTTGACGACGATGATGTACGACATCGCGAAGAACGTGGTCAGGCCTGCGGTGATCTCAGTGGATACCGTGGTGCCGTTCTCCTTGAGATGGAAGAACTTCTCCATAAGTTCTGCTCTCTCCTTGATTCTTGGTTTGTGCACGGCGGATGGGCGCCGTGCTGAGGTTACTGCGACTCGCCCGGTCGCCGGCGATGCGGCCGACGGCAAGGTTCACGCGATGGGCGAACCGCGTTGTGGCGCCGCCGACCCATCGGACATGCCCACGATAGCATGTGGAGAAGTCATGGAGATGCGGGGGCATCTTCCGACCACATTTGCCCGGCGTGGTGGACCCACCGGCAGTGCATTCGTAATATGCACATGTATTGCATCTGCAAGAATCCGGGAACGAACCTCACAACAGGAACATCATCATGAATATTACCCAGCGATCCCCGAACCCAGCTCCGAAAACACAGGGCTGCCACGAGCAACTGCAGGCGCGAAGTATCGCCGCACAACAACAATGTCTGTCACTACCGAACAACGCCGGCACGCAACTCATCTTCGCAGCGGCGACATCTCTGGAACTTCAATGCATCCCAGTACTTCGACATCCCGACGAGACGCCGAATCTCCTCGACGCAACCAGCCTGCCCGGTATGCCGCGCGCACGATGCATGGGAATCAGAGAACACCGATGGCACATCGGGACTCAGGAATCAGTGATCCGGCACCGTAGCGGGCTGCGCACGCTTGATCTGCTCCACTCGTGGGCGCAACTGGCCACACAGCGTACGCTTGAAGAACTCATCATCATCGGTGATGCAGTAGCCACAACCCTGGCAAAGAACAATACTCCCCTCAGCAAAGAGTTGACGCAGCAACTGCGCGCCACACAAGCGGAGTTGCAATCGCAGACTGCGCAACATCAGATTCCAGTTCAATCCGCAGTAGTCGAGACCATCCGTAGATTCGTCAGCCGCACGGAACGGTACCACGGAAAAAAGGCATGCATCCGAGCCGCGCAATATATTGCCTGCGGATCGATGTCCATGCAAGAGACACGAGTACGACTTGCGCTGATCCAACATGGGTTGCCCCGACCCGATTGTAATCTTGCAGTCAATTTTCTGACCTTCAATTCAGGAGTGCCGTACACGCTAGATCTTGCATGGTCTGAGGCAAAAGTCGGCATCGAATATGACGGAGACCACCACCGCACCGATCGAAGGCAATGGCGCAACGACCACGAAAAACGCAATCGTTTGCAACAGAACGGGTGGCACATTTTCACCATTGACGCGGATACCATCAACACAGTTGACGCCCGTGCGCACTTTGCACTCAATGTAGCGCGGGTGCTCAACCAGCGCGGTGTCACGTCAGGATTCCGACCCATTGCGAAGCCGTTGTGAAGGAGAAGCGATCAAGCGCGGGGGCAGAATCCGCAGTAGATGCGAATGTTGCTGTTGCTCGGCAACAATGGCTGCACGGGAGGAGAAAAATCAAAGAGACGCAGGCAGTCGAGCGAAGACAGTGACAGACACTAGCGGGACTCCCGGGCGGATTCGCCAAACTGGTGCCGAGCTCCCGGGAGTTCTTGCAGATTCGCACAATGGTGGCTGAACTCCCGGGAGTTTAAGAGCAAGGACGCGTTTTGCCGCTCATGTGGCAAAGAAAACGTTGGAATACCAACACGCCCTCAATGGGAGCAGTGGGAGTTTATGGCAAATCCGCGGAAGAGCGACTAAACTCCCGGGAGTTTGATTGCCAAGACGAAATTCGGCACAGATGCGACAAGAGAATACCTCGCAACACGACACGACCGGAACAAGCGTTGCAGTAAAGCCAGAGACCGAACTGCAAATCTGTCACACCCATTACAGCACGGGGGATGATTCTCGTACTGTGATGTAGCAGGATTTCCAAGAATGGAAAGGCCATGGGCCTTTTCCTAGTTGCATGCGTTCAAACAATACAAAGGAGGGGCCGATGGCTCGTATCAATATTCCTTGGGCCAAGACGAGATCCTCGCGCTGCTGAATGCCGGCGCGCATGACGGCAACACGGGCTGACGCGGCGAAGCGCAGGCGGACGCGGGCGGACGTGTTTCGCCAAATCCACGGAAGGGTGATAGAACTCCCGGGAGTTTATGTATAAGAACCAAATCCGGCACAGATGTGACAAGAAGAACGTTGAAATACCAACACGAGAATAATTACGCCAATGGGAGTTTACGCTCCCAATCGCAAATCAAGCGAGAAGTCCCACGCCGATGCGGGAGAACAGGGTGGAAATAGAAGAACACGCATAAACTCCCGGCGGAGGGACATCGGGTACGGGAGATTATGGCGGATTGGCAGGATAGGCGATGTACTCCCATGTATCGGCACAGAACAGCGGATGACCTGCGCCGAATCAGATGCAGGTTGAAAGCCGACAACGGATACGCCCCGCGCTTCCGCGCGGGGCAACATTTTCTGGCCGGCTGAAGCCGGCTTGCGACGGCCCACCGGGCCGTCGCTACGTTTCGGCTGATAGAATCAGCCGAAACGTCCAGATACATACCGTTCGGCTTCTTCGTTTTGGGGGTTGTTGAACATCGTGGTCGTATCGGCGAAATACTCCAGATGACCAGGCTGGCCAACCGCCTTCAAATTGAAAAATGCAGTGAAATCAGCGATACGCGCTGCTTGCTGCATGTTGTGGGTCACGATCACAATCGTGTAGTCATTCTTCAGCTCGTTGATCAGATCCTCCACGGCGAGCGTCGAAATCGGGTCGAGCGCCGAGCACGGCTCATCCATCAGCAACACCTGCGGATGCACAGCCACAGCGCGCGCAATGCACAAGCGCTGCTGCTGGCCGCCAGACAAGCCGATACCCGGATTATCCAGACGATCCTTGACCTCATTCCATAGGTTCGCGCCACGCAACGCCCACTCGACCAGATCATCGGCGTCCGACTTGCTCAGGTGCTTGTTATTGAGCTTCACACCGGCAAGCACATTCTCGCGAATCGACATCGTCGGGAACGGGTTAGGACGCTGGAACACCATGCCGACATCACGGCGGACAGCCACCGGGTCCACATCCTTGTCATACAGGTTGCGGCCTTCCAGCAGCACCTCGCCCTTGACGTGAGCGCCGGGGATGATCTCATGCATGCGGTCGAGCGTGCGCAGCACCGTCGACTTGCCGCACCCGGACGGACCGATGAACGCGGTGACCTTGTTCGGCTCGATGTTGATGTTCACATCTTCCACGGCGAGGAAATCGCCGTAGTAGATGTTCAGATTCTTGACATCAATACGTTGTCCCATTGTTTTCCTTCAGTTTGTTCCGGATTTGCGAAAACGGATACGCAATAGCATTCAGCGTTCGGACTTCACCGCGAACACGCGGGCGACCAGACGACCGATCAAGTTGAGAATCAACACGACAATGATCAGCACCAAAGCGGCAGCCCATGCACGCTGCATCGGGATATCGGTTACGCAGGCTGAACTTGCGGATGCCGGGCAGGCGACTTTCAGCTTGCTGTACTCCTGGTAGACATACACCGGAAGCGTGGTCATCTGACCGCTGAACAGGTTCACATTGGTCGTAACGATGTATCCGGCGGTCATCAGCAACGGCGCAGTCTCACCGACAACACGCGCAATAGCGAGAATCACACCCGACACGATACCCGGAAGCGCTGTACGCAACACGATCTTCGTGATGGTCCGTTGTTTGGTGACACCCAAAGCATATGAGGCCTCACGCAAATCGTTCGGCACAATCTTGAGCATTTCCTCGCTTGACTTGATCACCGTCGGCAGCATGAGCAGCGACAGAGCCACGGATCCTTCAAAACCGTTGAACGTTCCCGGCCCGACCAGGATGGTGAACATCGAGAACGCGAACAGACCGGCGACAATCGAAGGCACGCCGCTCATCACGTCAACCAGCAGACCGATGGCTTTCGCGAATTTGCTGCCACGCGAATACTCGATGAGATACACCGAGCACATGATGCCGATTGGCACGGAAATCAGCAGAGCGCCAAGAGTGATTTCCAGCGTACCGATAATCGCATGCTGAATACCGCCATAGCCACCGGACGCCGTCGGCTGACCGCCAATCACGCCGGACATGTTATAGGACAGGAAATTGAGGTTCAGCCGCTTGACACCGTTGACGATCGTCGTCCACAGCACCGAAAACAGCGGGATCAGTGCGACGATGAAGGCGACAGAAATCAGTCCGCCCATCGCCACATCCTTGCGCTTGCGGCGTGCGATCATCGAACGTGTCGGCTTGAATTTGTCGAAATCAATGACCGGAGCGCCCTTCATCGGCGACTCGCCCGCAGCTTGTGCATATTCTTCTGAAGCAGTCATCATGCGCTCACTTTCTGCGTGATCTTGCGGGCGATGAAGTTGACCACGAAGGTGATCAGGAACAGCACAAGGCCGGTGCCAATCAACGTGGACACGCCCAGCGAGTTCGCCTCAGGATACTGGGCGGCAATATTCGCTGCGATGGTCTGGTTCTGCGACGCCTGAAGGATCTTGAACGAGTAATGCAGGCCAGGCGAAAGAATCATGAGGACGGCCATCGTTTCGCCAAGGGCACGGCCAAGACCAAGCATGGATGCGGACACGACACCGGACTTGCCGAACGGCAAGACGGCGAGCTTGATCATTTCCCACTTCGTGGCGCCGAGGGCAAGTGCGGCCTCCTGTTGCAGACGCGGGGTTTGCAGGTAGACGTCACGCGCCATGGAGGTGATGATCGGCAAAATCATGACAGCCAAGACCACAGCCACCGTGGCGACCGTACGGGCAGGGTTGGCGGCAGGTCCCTTGAACAGCGGAATCCAGCCGAGGTATTTGGCGACCCAGTTCCAGAACGGATAGATGGCCGGCACCAGAACAATACCGCCCCACAGGCCGTAGATAACCGACGGGATCGCCGCCAGAAGGTCGACGATCGTGCTCAGCGCGGTCGCCAATCCCTTGGGGGCATACTGCGAAATGAATAGCGCGATGCCAACGGATACGAAGAAAGCGATAAGCAAGGCCAGGGCGGCGACAAGAATCGTGCCGAACGCCAACGGTCCCACATACTGCCAGAAATTGTGTGCGTTGCCACCGGTGAACGACTCGATTGTCGCCTGGTTGGCTTTCTGGTCGCCGCCAATCAACGGCCATGCACGGAAGAAGAGGAAGAGAAAGACCGCGGCGAGTACAACAAGAATCAGCGCGCCGCACGCATATGCGACACCTTTGAATATCTTGTCCGCGGATTTGCCGCCGGCCGGTTGGTCGAGCGTGGATTTCTCGGAACTCACAGGTTCTCCTTCAGGGCTTACGCCCGTAAATCGGACACATGGTGGAATCGGCTTCAGGCCGTGCCCGGCTTCAAAGCTGGGCCGCGGCCTGAAATCGTTTCATCATTCCATTATCGATGATACCGTCTGACGGGCGCTGCATCGGTCGCACCGGCTGTAGCCTCGGACCGATGGAGTCCCCACGTCACTTGGTCTTGATGGCTTCGATCGACTTGGTGACCTTGGCGCGCAGGGTATCGCTCATCGGGGCGGAGCCGGCGTTGTCGGCGGCAACCTTCTGACCATCCTCGCTGACCACGTAGGTGAGCCAAGACTTCACGAACTTCGCGGTGTTGGTGTCCTTATAGGCCGGGCACACGATGTCGTAGGAAACCAGGACGACCGGGTAAGCGCCATCCGCAGTGGTCGTGTGGTCGAGCTTGACAACCACGCGGTTGTCACCCTTGGCGGAATCGTCAAGCGGGGACGCATCCACAACCTTGGCGGCTGCTTCTGCAGAGTAAGAAACGTACTTGTCGCCGACCTTCACCGCGACGGTGCCCAGATCGCCGGCCTTGGAAGCGTCGGCGTAGCCGATCGTGCCATCGGCCTGGCTCACGGTGTTGATCACGCCATCAGTGCCCTTGGCGCCCTGACCGACCTCATTCGGCCAGTTTTCGCCGAGGTCATAGCTCCAGGCATCCGGAGCGACATCCTTGACATAGCTCAGGAAGTTCTTGGTGGTGCCGGACTTGTCGGAACGGTGGACCACGGTGATCGCGGTGTCAGGCAGGTTGACCTTCGGGTTCTGCTTCTTGATTGCGTCATCGTTCCACTTGGTGATCTTGCCGTCGAAGATCTTGGCGATGGTCTCGCCATCAAGGTTCAGGTGCTTGTCCTTGCCGGAGATGCCCTTGAGGTTGAACACGATGGCGATCGGGGAGATGTACACCGGCACGTCGAAAGCCGTGCCGTCGGCGCACACGCTCTTGGACTGGGAGACCTCGTCATCGCTCAGCGAGGCATCGGAACCGGCCCAAGCGGTGGCGCCGGTGAGGAAGGTGCTGACACCTGCGCCCGAACCGCTCGGGTTGTAGGAGATCTTCGCATCCGGATTCTGCGACTGGTAGCTGGCGATCCATGCTTCGACAGCTGCCTGCTGCGAGGAGGCGCCGGCACCCTGGAACTCGCCGGAAATCTTCTCGGCGGACGATGTGGACTTGCCGGCAGCGCTGGAGCTACCGGACACAGGCTCGTTGTTTCCGCAGGCGCCAAGTGCCGCAAGCATGGCGACACCGGAAACAGCAGCGATGGAACGTACAAGCAAATTCTTTCGCATGTCTTCTAATCCCTCTGAAATCGCATCAGGCGGGGATCCCGCCCTGTGCCTCGGGGCCGTGACCCCGCATCATAAACATGGCACCTTTCCATTCATGACACTTCAAGCCTATGGGAGATTACGAGGGCTGCGGACCAATTCAGGTGAACGGAAGATGAACTCTTGTCGATATCGTGGGGGCCGCCGCAGGATTGCGTCTCCTGCAAATTGCCAACCCGCAACCTTCTACCGACGCTGAGATCGGTGTGAGCGTCGGCAGAAACAGAGCCACAACCTTCTACCGACGCTCACGACACACTCAGCGTCGGCAGAAACAGAAGCTGCACAAACTGACAATGCTGACATGGCCCGCTGCATAACCAGTTTGGGAAAGGCGGACGCGCGCGGGGTTACTTGGTCGGGTCGTCGATTTTGTAGCCCAGACCGCGCACGGTCGTCAGATACTGGGGATGAGACGGGTCGGTCTCGATCTTGGAACGCACGCGCTTGACATGTACGTCCAACGTCTTGGTGTCGCCGACATAATTCGACCCCCAAATACGGTCAATCAGCTGGTGTCGAGTCATCACGCGCCCCTTGTTCTGCATCAGATACTCAAGCAGCTCAAACTCCTTGAGCGGGAAGAACACGTCCTGCCCGCGCACGGTGACCTGATGCTCGCCCACATGCATGGTGATATCGCCGCAGACGAGCGCGACATCGTCATCCTGCGCGCCGGACGCCTGTTCCACTGACTGATTGCGACGCAGCACCGCACGGATACGCGCCAACAATTCGCGGAACGAATACGGCTTGGTCACATAATCATCGGCCCCGATTTCCAGCCCAACGACTTTGTCGATCTCCGCGCTTTTCGCGGTGAGCATGATAATCGGTACGCGGCTCTGTTCACGGATGCGCCGGCACAACGCGATTCCGTCGATGCCGGGAAGCATCAGGTCAAGCAAAACCAAGTCGGCACCGCCGCGAGTGAACAGTTCCAAACCTTCCTCGCCGGTTTCGGCGGCCTCGACACCATATCCTTCGCGGGTCAGCTGATAGACCAACGGTTCTCGATAGGATTCCTCATCTTCAACGATCAGAATGCGTGTCATGCTGTTGTTCTGCTCCTTGCTGTTCCATCTGTCCCGTCTCTACGGCCTGCCTGTCCGTCCGCTCTTGCGACGGCGGCTTCCCGACAGCCCGGACGGACGTATCGGCAGCCACTTGGCTGCTTGCAGACGCATCATGATCGTCGCCACAGGCCAACGGAAGTTCAATTGTGAACGTCGAGCCGCTCCCCTCATGCGACCACACTGAAATCGTGCCGCCACACTCCTCGACGCAATGTTTCGTGATTGCCAGCCCGAGCCCGGTTCCGCCGGTATCGCGCGACCTGGCAGGGTCCACGCGATAGAAGCGCTCGAAGATACGATCCAGTGACTGTTCAGGAATGCCTATCCCCTGATCAATCACCCGGATGGTCACCGTCCCCTCGGCGTCATGCCGCGCGATATCAGCGGTGACGGTTGTCCCTTCGGGGGAATAGTGAATAGCATTCTCGATCAGGTTCTTGACCGCCGTGGTCAGCGCACGGTGATCGACCGTAATGAGCGCCGGACCACCGGTATGCGTCACACGGATATCGATATTCTTGTGCTCGGCCTGCACGGCGTTCTGCTGGGCGGCATCCCTGACCACATCCAGCGCGTCGATTTGACGTGCGGAAGCGATGCCGGCCGTGCTTTCCGCGCGCTGCAGCTCGATCAGACGCTGGACGAGATTGGTCAGGCGTTTTGATTCCTTTGAAATCCGGCCCGAGAAATAGCGCACGGCATCCGGGTCGTCCGCCGCGTCGGTGATCGTTTCGGCAAGCAGGGAAATCGCCCCCGCCGGTGTTTTCAGCTCGTGCGACACGTTCGTCACGAAATCGCGGCGCATCATCTCAAACCGGCGGCGCTCGCTGATATCGCGGATGAACACGGCCACACGGTTCTCGTCGATCGGCCCTGCGTGAATCATGAGATGGCGCGTGTGCGTCGGACCCGCCGTCCCCGCTTTGACGCCGCGGCCCGGCCGGTCACCTTCACCGATCAGCTGCCGGCTTTCCAAAGTGATTTCGCGGTCCCGAATCTGCCCGTCCGCTGCGACCATAGAGACGACCTGCGCGATATCGTCATTCGTGAACCCGTCATTGCCGGCCAGACCAAGATCGCGCGCCGCGGGGCTGACATAGCGGATACGGCCGTCAGCGTCGGCGATCACCAGCATGTCGGGCATCACCGTGATGAACTGCTCCTCGGCCGCACGCACCGCCCCCCTGCCGAACACGCTGGAAGCCCCATGAGAGCCGTCGTCAGGACCGGCAGGTCCACCGTTCACGCGGGTCGCGGCAGGCCGTACCCCGGCCGTGTCATCATGATGCACGTCCCCGTGCGTCCCGGCGCTCGCACAGCGCCCCCAACGGTATCCGAGCAGCACAGCGAGCACTGCCACCACGATCACAATGATCACGGCGATGGCCAATTGACGTGCGTCCATCGTTCCTCCCTGTGCCGCAGTCGCGGCGACTCCATGTCAAGCGTAACCTCACGGATGCTTTGGCATACCCGAGTTTGACTGAAGTTCGCCTGCTGTTCATATTCGCCGTCGAATCTGCGGCTGCGCTGTATCGTGCACGGCGGACTTACGGCCTTATCGCTGCTGACCATCGATTACAACACGCACGCCGTCTGTAGACGTTACCGCCACTTACAGCCGCTTACAGCCGGCGCACGATGTCGATGGCAAGGCGGGCGGCGGTATCCGCGTACTCGGAGATGTCAAATTCCTTGAACACTTCGTAATCGGTGTCGGCGTTGTCGCTCAGCGCGCGGATCACGAGGGCCGGCACATCGTTGCGTGCAGCAACATGCGCGACAGCGGCGCCTTCCATCTCGACCGCGTCGGCGCCGGTAGTCTCCCGCACTTCCTTGACTTTCTCGGGCGAATCGACGAAGTAATTGCCGGATGCGATCGTGCCGACGACATGTTTGATTCCGGCCGCATCGAGGGCTGCCGAGGCGACGTCCAACAGGTGGACATCGGAATGGAATTCCTCGGTTTTCGGCTTCCACTGGCCGACCAGACGCATATCGGTGTCCAGATAACGCAAGGTGCCGCCCAGGACGACATCGTTGATATGCAGGTCGCGGTTGAGATTGCCGGCGATGCCGGAGAAGATCACAGCCTGCGGATGGTAGGTGTCGATGAGGTACTGGGTGGTCGCGGCCGCATTGACCAGACCCATGCCGCCGACAGTTGCGGCGACACGGACCTGTTCGCCGGCGTTCGTGGTCAGGGTGCCGTGCGCGACGTCGAGACTTGCCTGCGTGCGATGATCCACGTGTTCCAGCGAATTCGCGATCAGTTTGACTTCCTCGTCCAATGCCCCGATGATGGCGATGGTGGTGGTCATTGTTGTTCCTTTGCTCTTGTGTGTTGCGTTGGTTTGATGTGTTGACATGTTGGGGTGTTGTGCCGTGCCGACGCGTTGGTGCGTTGACGCGTTGATTTGCCGCCCGAATCACTCGTTCCAGCGACGTTGCGCGACGGCTTGTGCCAATTCACGCAACAGTTGTTCGGTATCAGGCCACGACAGGCAACGGTCGGTTATGGATTGGCCGTAGACCAGCTGATTAAGCGGGGCGGGCTTCTGGTTGCCACCCTCAAGGAAGCTCTCCATCATCACACCGGTGATGCCGCGCTCGCCCTGGGCGATCCGCGCGGCGATATCGCGCACGACCTGCGCCTGACGATGCTCGTCCTTGCCGGAATTGCCGTGCGAGCAATCGACAATCAACCCATGCGCCGCCGCGGAATCAGCGGGCAGCATCGCACGGATGTCCGCCATCGCCTGTGCGACGGATTGCGCATCGTAATTCGGTCCATGGCTCGAACCGCGCAACACCACATGGCAGTCAGGATTGCCCAGCGTTTCGACGGCGCTTGCCCGGCCCAAATGGTCGATGCCGAAGAACGTGTGCTGCTGGGCGGCGGCAAAGCAACCATTGACTGCCGCCTTGACAGACCCGTCTGTGGCATTCTTGAAACCGACCGGCATGGACAGACCGCTCGCCAGCTGCCGATGAATCTGGCTTTCCGTGTTGCGCGCGCCGATTGCGCCCCAGCTGATCGCATCGGCGATATATTGCGGGGACGTCGGTTCCAGGAATTCAGTCGCGGCGGCAAGTCCGGTATCCAGTACGCTGAGCAGCACGCGACGGGCGAGCAGCAGACCTTTGCGAATCTGATGGCTGCCGTCGATATCAGGATCGTTGATCAGGCCTTTCCAGCCGATCGTCGTGCGCGGCTTCTCGAAATACACGCGCATAACAATCAGCAGTTGATCATCGAGCTCGTCCTTCAGCTTGGAGAGGCGACGGGCATAATCAAGCGCCGCTTTCGGGTCATGGACCGAGCAGGGGCCGACGATGACCAGCAGACGGTCGTCCTGCCCATACAGGCACGCCCGGATTTCATCGCGCGAATAGGCGACGAGATTCTCCGCCTGCTGCGACAACGGCAGCGACGACAACACCTGCGCCGGCGTGGGCAGCGGCTCGAGTTCAAGCACACGGCGGTTGATGATGCGGCTGACTCCGACCTGATCCTCCCAGCGCGGCACATCCGTCGCCTCCAGTGGATTCTTGCCTTCGCTGATCGCCTCATGGATCGCACGCAGATCCTCCGGCGAATTCAACGGCTGTTGGCCGACATGCAGAGGCCATGCGCCTTGCCCGGATGCCGTTGTTCCGGCGTCCGTCGGCATGTCCTGCGGATGATTGAGGTCAAGCGGCCCCGTCGGCGCGTCCTTCCATTGCTTGTTCATCATGCCCTTTCGTCAATACTGACTCAAGCATAACGCCACCGTCCGGAACGCGGCATCGCTGGCATCGCCAGTATCGCGCCGTGCGACACGACATGCAACACATGCGACGCATGGTTGTGCGCAGCCGTTACGGCACGTCAAGCGTGTCCCGGCCACGGCTCACCGGGATGTCCCGATGCCGCGCGACATGCGAAACCGCTATTGCCTTGTGTTCTCGCTTGCGCTCAGCGCGCGACGTGCGGCGACCGCATCCGCCAAAGTGTGCAGCAGCTGTTCCGTGCGATCCCACGGCACACAGGCGTCCGTGACGGACTGTCCATACACCAGTTGGTCGAGTGGAGCGGGCTTCTGATGACCGCCCTTCAGGAAACTTTCCATCATCACACCGAAAATACCCGGCTCACCTTGTGCGATGCGCCCGGCGATATTCTCGACCACAGCTGCTTCGCGGACCTCGTCCTTGCCGCAGTTGCCATGGGCGGCATCAATGACTACGCCCGCCTCACTTACACCGGTCGCCTTCGAAGCCTTCAACGCTTCCAGCGCAGCGGCGACCGACTCGGGATCGTAATTCGGGCCGTGGCTCGAACCGCGCAACACCACATGGCAGTCGGGATTACCCTTCGTTTCAGCGGAAATCACACGGCCATCAAGATTGATGGAAAGGAAATGATGTTCGATTCCAGCGGTGTAGCAGGAATCCGCGGCGGCTTTGATCGAGCCGTCGGTGGAATTCTTGAAACCGACCGGCATGGACAGACCGCTCGCCAGCTCGCGATGCACTTGGCTTTCCGTGTTGCGCGCGCCAATCGCACCCCAACTGATCAAATCGCACAGGTACTGCGGGGTGATCGGGTCAAGCCATTCCGTGGCGGCCGGCAGGCCAAGGCTCAGCACATCCGTCAAGACTTTGCGCGCCAGCCACATGCCTTTGCGAATATTGAACCGCCCGTCCAGATCCGGATCATTGATCAGACCTTTCCAGCCGATGGTCGTGCGCGGCTTTTCGAAATATACGCGCATGACGATGAGCAGACGATCGTTCAACGCGCGGTTGACGGCGGCGAGCTTGGTCGCGTATTCGTGTGCGGCTTTGGGATCGTGGATCGAGCAGGGACCGACCAACACCAGCAGACGATCATCACGGCCATGCATGATATCGCGGATTTCCTGGCGTGAACGCAACACCAGGTCACGCGCATCATCGGTGAGGGGCAGTTCGCGCAAGAACGCGCGCGGAGCCGGAATCGGATCCAGCTGACGAATATTGATGTCCACGGTCTCGGGAAGGACGGCCGCATCGCCGAATCGGCGCTCATCCTCAGCACTATCGGGACCACGCAGACCAGCCATCACTCTCTCCTTTCGACATTCCGGACATGGACTACTCACCCTATCGCAAGGCACGGAGCGAACCGGCACCGTGATTGCATGCTGGAACGCAAACCGCCTGCCGACGCTGAAAGATGCGTAAGCGTCGGCAGGCGGGACAATGACATGACAGGTGTCGTCAGTCGGCGAGAGCGCCCATCGGGTCCCAGGCGGGGAGCATGATGGCGGGCTCGTTCAGAGCGGCCTGGTATTCGGCCGGGAGCATCGTACGCGGCACGGCCACCTCGTACACGTATTCGGTGAACCAGTCGTCGCTCATCGTGAAGTAGCCCTTGTCGGCGATCTTGTCGCCCCACGAGTTCTCAACGCGCCAGCGACGGGTCGTCTTGCCGTCGTCGGCGACATCCACGCCGACGAACGCCATCGCGTGGTTCATCGCGGAATCGGCGAACCGCACGCGATCCTGCTTGTTCATATCGAAGTCCACATTGTAGACACGGCCATACTCGAACAGGTCGGTCGCCCAGGCGCCCGACTCACGGTCCATCATCGGATGGCAATCCGCGCCGAACCACACCGGGATGCCCTGCTCGGTCAAAATCCGGCGCACGCAATCCTTCATGAACTCGTTCGGCACATTGAGGTATTCGGTCGGGTCTCCCCCGGCGACATTGCCCAGATGCTCGATGCCGATTTTGCGACCCTTCGGATGTTCGACACGCGGATCGTCCACGAGGCACACGTAATCCTCGAGACCGGCGTTCACATACTTCTTCCAGAAGTCGACCGGCGTGATCTCACCGTCACGATGGAAATTGCCGTCCGCGTCGGTCCACTCCCAATCGAAGCTCTTCGGCGGCTCACCGAGGTGGATGGTGAGGATGCGATGCCCGGCGTCGGTCGTGCGCGCGATGATCTCGTCAATCTGCGCCTTGTTCGCGTACATATGCGCGACCGCGGTGTGCAGCAGCGCACGCAGCTGCGTGTTCATCTCGCCGGTGTTCTTCGAGGATGCGGTCTCCGGGAACAGATCCTTGGGAACGGCGCCGTACTTCTTGTACACGTTCATCGCCATCGTCCACTGGCCGCCGTCGCCCATCACGTCATGCAGAAGATGCTGCATGAGACGGGAATCCGACGGCTCGCCGGCACGCACCAGCGCGGCGACATCCTTGAGGAAGTAGTTCACGCGCTCGAGCTTGTCGTAGTACATGGCGTAATTCTGCGAGAACTCGAATTCCTTCAGCCCCAGGTTCTTCTTCGCAATGAAGCGGGCGACATTCAGCGAGCTGAACAGCCAGCAGCGGCCGGAATGGTCCTGATGGGTGACGGCGCCGTTGTCAACGACCGTGGAGAAGCGCCGCTGCAGGCGGCGGGCACGGTCATAGTTGCGTGCAACATTCTGGATGCCGGCGACAGTAACCGCATTCATGGCGAGGTGATTATGCTCGCTCGCGTCGAATTCCTGACGCAGATTGTCCAATGCTTCAGCGCTCAACGGCGTGATCTGGTCCATTCCTACCCCTTGTCTGTTCATATTGATGATTTCTGCCTGTATTCCAGTATTCCCGATTTCCGGTTTTCCTGTGTTTCGCCCGTGCACATGGCGAGCGTGGTACATACGGCAGGAGGAGCGCCGGAATCCGGACACTCCTCCATGTGTCAATGCCTTGAACGTCATGGGCTGACCGATGCCGTGATGACGGCGTCAGCGGGCTTTTCCAAGGCACATCATATCAGGTTCGGCAATCAGTTGTTTGCGTTACCATCCTCATTCGCTGAAGACGCGGGCAGCTGGGCCTGCCGTGAAGCCGGCAACTGTTGGTCTTGCGCGGCGGCTTTAGACTTCGCGCCCTCGCCGTCGGCGACCACGCCGGTGACCGCGACATCGTCGGTTTCAGCCTTCGGCGCGCCGAAGTTGAAGCCGGAGAACGCGTTGGCGAACATCGAACGCAGCTCGGTGACGCGCTGGGTGATGCTGGATTCACGCTGTTGCAGCTCGGCGATATGCTGCTGGAGCCCATCAAGCTCGCTCTTGGCGGCTTGACGACGCTCCTCGATCTGCTTGGCGGCGTCTTCCTGGGCCTTCTGGAGGATCTTCGCAGCCTGCTCATCGGCGGCCTTACGCTTCTGGTCGGCGTAAGCGTCGGCTTCCTCGCGGGTCTTCTTCGCCTTACCAATCAGATCGTTCGCTTCCTGCTTGGCGGCGGTACGACGCTCCTCGAGATTGTCAAGCAGTTCGTTGACCTTCTTGGTCGCGTCATCCTGCTGGGCGGCGATATCGGCGCGAATCTGTTCGGCTTCGGCATCGACCTGGCTCATGGTCTTCGTACGATACACCTCGGCCTGATCGGAGATCTCCTGGGCCTTGGCCTTGGCGGCATCGGTGATTTCACCGGCCTTGCGCTGGGCCTCGGTCATCGTGCGGGACGCCTGCTCACGCACGTCGGCGAGCTTCTTATTCGCCTCGGCGAGCGCTTTCTCGATCTGATCGTTGGCTTCGCTCTTCAAATGCGTGATCTCTTCGTTCGCAGCCTTGCGCTGAGCCGCAATCTTCTGCGTGGCGTCGGCCTTCATGTCGGAGATCTCACGGTTCTGCTTGGCCAGATCGGAGGCCATACGCTTCTTCTGCTCTTCACGGGCGTTGCTCAGCTCAAGCTTGACGGTATCACGCTGCTCGGTGACGGCCTTGGCAGCTTCAGCACGCATTTGCGCGACTTCTTCCTTCGCGTTCGCGGTGATCGTCGCGGCTTCGGAATTCGCCTTGTCCAGCGTGGCCTTCGCCTTCGCATTCGCCTCGTCGATGATGTGCTTGGCATCGAGCTTCGCGTTGTTCAGCAGGGTTTCAGCCTGCGCCTGGGCTGAGGCGCGCGTCGAGGCGGCGTCCTGCTTGGCGCGGTTGAGCAGCTCCTGGCTGGTCTGCTCTGCGGAGGCGAGCATCTGCTGAGCGTTTGCGCCAAGAGAAGCGAAGGAATTGCCCTTCGATGCCTTCTTGACGTTGTTTTTCTCTTCCTGCAACTGCGCCTGCAACTGCAGAATCGTGTCATCGCTTGACTTGACCTGCTCACGCAGACGATTCAGCGACTCCTGCGACGCATTGATGGCCTCGTCGACCTTCTCCTTGTCGTAACCGTGAAACACGATCGGGAACCGATCAACCATGAATATTCCTTTCGCCCACGGAGCGAGTGCTCCGCAACACACAACCGATTGAACTCTACCCCAAAAATAGGACGTTCAGGAACGCCATCACTTCATGTTCACAGTTGTGTTCGAAGCCCGCCGGCGCAAGCGCACACACGCCGCTTATGCGAGCAGAATCTCCCCCGACGAAGGCTCCAGATAGTAGCGCACTGTCTCATGGACCACATCACGCGCCGCCGCGATCTGTTGGGCGAGCGGCAGACCGTGCTGGGGGTGCGGCTGCTCGTTGACCGTGGGGAAATTGAGGAAACCACCGATGACATGGTCCTTCGTCGCAGCCCAGTTCAACAGGTTGTAGAACAGCGAGTTGCACACGTAGGTGCCCGCGTCGGAGCTCAAAGTCGCGGGGATATGGTGGTCGGCGAAATCCTTGAGGATGGAGCGCAGGGGCAGACGCGTCCAATATGCGGCCGGCCCTTCGGGGTCAATCGGCATGCGCCGCGGGCGACGATTGTCTGCATCAGGTTTGGCGGCGTCCATCAGATTGGTGGCGCAACGTTCCAACTGCATGCCACGCGCCGCACGTTTGAGACCCGTTGCAATGACGATATCCGGGTGCGTGCGCTCGATGGTCTCCAGCAGCATCGGCCACGCCTTGGCGAAACTGACCGGGAGCAGCACCGTGTGGATGGTCACCTGTGCATCAGCCAAAAGGCGGTCTTGCTCGGCGAACCCGGCGAGCCCGTCGCGTTCCAACGCGGACAGCACCTCGAGACATGGGTTGACGTCGATGCCCTCGTATGGCTCGAATCCGGACATCACCACATTGATCTGTTTCATACCTTCAAGTCTAGCCACAACCGCATTTCTCCTGTGAGCACGGGCTCATGGCGATATACGCCTACCTACGCCTCGTCGGGACGTACCATGCCCTGCACGCGGTCGATGGCGCGTTTGCGGGTCGCCTCGAACGCGAAACGCTTGACCATCTCCAGATCGTCCTGCGTGGTGATTTTCATATTGCTTTCGCTGCCGGCGACAATCGCAACACGCGTATCCGGCAGATAATCCACGACCACCCGCGTATCGTCGGTCGGATGGAAATCCGGATCTTGCGCGGCGAGCTCGTATGCGTGGCGGATCGTCTTGAAGCGGAAGGCCTGCGGGGTCTGGGCGCGGAACATATCGCTGCGATCGGGTACCGCATGTACCACTTTGCGGTCGCCCAGATCTTCGGTGACGAGAATCGTGTCCGTCGAGGCCATGGCGACCGTCGCCGCATCGAATTCATCCAGGGCGTCGATGCAACCGTCGATCGAGGACCGCTCGATGAACGGACGCACCGAATCATGGATCAGCACCTTCGCGTCCTGCGGGATACCGAAATCCGCAAGCATCTGCAACGCGCTCTCCGTGCTGTCTACGCGTTCGGCGCCGCCTTCGATGATTGCACGGACTTTCGCGTAGCCGCCTTCGTCCACCAGACGCTCGACCTCGTCGCGCACCTGCGGGTTCACCACAACGACGATATCCGTGATTCTCGGGTCGTATTCGAAGGCCTCGATGCTCCAGCACACCACCGGTTTATTGGCCACCGCGACCAATTGTTTGGGGTTTCGGGAATCGAAACGGGTTCCGAAGCCCGCAGCCAGTACCACCGCGACCACAGGGACCTGGGCTGGTGCGGCGGCTGATTCGTCGGCTGATTCGGCCGGCGCACCAGCCGAATCAGCAGGTCCGACAGGCGATTCGGGTTCGGTGGCCGGTTGAGATTGGACTGCCTCTTGCGAGTCGGCATCGTAAGCCTGCGACTGCTGGGCGCGGTCGGGCTGCCGGTCATGCTGGGATTCTGGACTCTCTTCGCGCATACGCCCCACCGTAAACGCAACCATGGCCCGATGTCGATGCGTGTGCGGGTTTCTGCACCGAATCGGCGGATTCCGACACCTTGTCGGGTTCCGACTTGAGCGGACAGCTTGGGACCAGAGTCTTGCAGGCGGGGCAGCCCACCGGAGCAGAGCGGTCTGAGACGTAGACCGAAAGCCGGTGCCACATACATACAGACAGGCCAACAAGCAGACAAACGATCGGCGAAAAACACCCGACCGCCACGAAGTCAGGCTTGCCGCGAAATCAGGGCGAGCATTCGGCCTTCATGCGTTTTCTTGGCGAGCGCGGCGCGGCGATGCGAGTACCACAGCGGGTTCTCCAAGGTGCATAGGCTGTGTTTGATGGCGCCGACCCGCTCGTCAAGCTCAGGATCGCCCTCGTTGTCGATACGGCACAAGTCGCGCAGTTCCTGGTCTTGCGCGAGATATTGCGTTGCGGCGGCGACGCGGGGCCGCGAATCGATGATGCGTTCGGCGCTCACACCGGCCTTGTCCAGGCACTGGCGGGCGGCGGCGGCGATATCGATGCCGGGGCCGCCGAAGCGAGTGAGCGTGTAGGTGCCGGGGAATTTTGCGTCGAACGCGTCGGCGATATCCCCGCCGACCTCATAGCAGTCGCCACAGATGCATGGTCCGAGCGTGGCGACGATACGGGAGCGTTCTGCGCCTTTGGAACACATGAGATCGATGGTATGGGCGATGATGTCGCGTTCCAACCCTCGCCTGCCGCAATGCGCACCCGCGATGATGCCGGATACCGGATCTGCCATGAGAACAGGCAGACAATCCGCTGCAAAGATGCCGAGCGCGATGCCGGTGCGCGAGGTCACCTGGCCGTCAGCGGCGACCACCTGAGACTGCCTGTCCGTGTCGACGCCTGTGTCGGTGGCCTCAGAGTTCGCGGCGTCTGCAGCCGTGCCGTCTGCCCGCACGGTGCCGGATACATCGAATCCGAAGGGTGTGTTGATGGTGAAGGAACCGTCGACATCCACTGCTTCCCCGGAATGGACTTGACTGATCAGCGACAGGTCAGCGCCGACCGCGGTGCGCAAAGCCACCCGGTTGGCGAGCACATGTTTGGAGTCGTCTCCGGATTTGCCGCCCAGATTGCACGCCGCGTAATCGCCTTGGCTGACCCCGCCCAACCGGGTCGTGTAGGTCACGGTGATACCCGGCGCGAGGATGATCGGAATGGTGACGGGGATTGGATTGCCGGATTCGTCCACCGGCGGGATGGCGTTGCTGTCCACGATGTTCGCAGGATCGTTCATACCGCCTATCCTAGCGGCATGCCATGCAATCGCCACTCGCCGGTCTTGCCGGGACTGCCAGCCTCGGCTATTCGGCTTTCAGCGTGCGATTGTGGGCGCGGGAACGGATTGCGGCGTTCACGGTCACCGGCTCAGGGCAGGGCATGGAGAACACATGGGCGGGGTTGTTCACCGATTCGACCCAATGGCCATCGGCGTCAAGGAACCCACCCGCCGGCACGGTCATACGCAGCGGTTCGCGACCGGGCATCAGGAACTCGACCTCCTGCCCCGCCTCGATTTTGTTGCGACTCATCAGCGTGACCCTCCGCGTTGAAGCGTCATACGACATCACTTCGCCCACGACAATCCAATCGCGGAAATACCCGCCGCGGTCTGTATTTTGCCCGACCGGATGTTCAGGATAGTAGAAGCCCGTGCTGTATTCGCGGTGCGAAACCTTATACGGCTCGTCCAGCACCCATTGCGGCAGGCGGACATGCGGCGCGTCACCGGGCATGCGCGCGGCATCGCCCAGCAATGCGGGCTGTCCTGCCGGCGTTCGGCGGACCCGGTCGGCGAACGGCCGCAGCGTATGGCCTTGCCCGTCCTCGAACCCGCGTTGGACCATATACGCGTCCACCGCCGTCTTGTAGGCGTTCGTGACTGCGGCAACGTAATACGCGCTTTTCGCCCGGCCTTCGATTTTCAGGCTCGTCGCTCCCGCGTCGATGAGGTCATCAAGATGGCCGAGCATGTTCATATCCTGCGAATTGAACAGGAACGTTCCCTCGCCGTTCTCCTCGACCGGGAAGAACCGGCCGGGACGCTTCTCCTCGACCACATGGTATTTCCAGCGGCAGGGCTGCGCGCAATCGCCGTGGTTGCCGCTGCGTCCGGTCAGATAATTCGACAGCAGGCAGCGCCCGGAGAAGGCCATGCACATCGAGCCGTGCACGAAGCATTCGATATCAAGATCGTCCGGCGTGTTCGCGCGGATGTCACGGACCGCGTCCAAGTCAAGCTCGCGGGCGAGCACCACACGCTTCGCGCCCAGTTCGTACAGCGCGTTCGCGGCACCGTAGTTGGTGACGCCTGCCTGCGTGGACACATGCAATTCGAGATTCGGGGCGATATGGCGGGCTTCCATCATGATGCCGATATCGGTGACGATCAGCGCGTCGACCCCGACTTCGGCGAGCTGGCCCAGATACTCGCGCATGGCCGCGACCTCGTCGTTATGCGGCAGGATGTTGCAGGTCACGTACACGCGGGCGCCATGCTTGTGCGCGTACCGCGCGCCCTCCTCGAAATCCTCGAGCGTGAAATTCTTCGGTGCCGAACGCATGCCGAAGGCCTTGCCACCGCAATAGACGGCGTCCGCGCCGAAATCGACCGCAGTTTTCAGGCTGCGCAGGTTGCCGGCCGGCGCCAGCACTTCGGGGCGCCGGCGAGTATGGCGTAAGGTCGCCGCAATCGGAGCTGCGGCTGCGTCCGCAATCGACGCGGTCTGTGAAGTCTGTGCGGTCATTGGTGTGATCGCCGCCGGAATCTGTCCGGCCTGTGGAGTCTGCGAAGTCGTCATCTGTTCATTCATCACCGCATAGCATAACAACCTCGCCACGATGACACGTCCTGCAACGTTCTGCAGCGTCTTTTCCCCAGAACCGCCTCCCCACGAATCGCTCCATTCCACAAACTGGTTACACTGACAAGCCCCTCAGCGTAACCAGTTTGTGGAAGACAGCAGGTGCTGGAGACCAGCTCAGCCGAGATAGGCGAGTTCGTCGGAGCTGAGCTCGAGTTCGTCGGCCTTGAGCGAATCAAGGATGGTTTCGGGTCGATGCGCGCCCGGAATCACGAACATGTGGTCGCCCTTGGCGAGCTCCCACGCGAGCACCACCCGCTGGTAGCTGACACCATGCTTCGCGGCGACTTCACGGAACGGGTCGAACAGATGCTCGTCGTAGGGGTGGCGATACCCGCCAAGCGGACTCCAGCACACGAATGCGAGGCCGAGTTTCGCACAGTAATCAAGCGTGTCCTGAGTTTCCAGATGAATCGGGGAATACTGGTTCTGCACGGCGACCAGCTTGTCGCCCAACACGCGCCGGGCGATATCCAGCTGTTCGATAGTGACGTTCGACACGCCCGCCCATTTGGCCACACCCTGGTCGAGCAGCGCCTTGATGCCTTCGCAGGACTCCTCATACGGGACCTCCGGGTCATGGCGGTGCAGGTACAGCAGGTCGATCGCGTCCACGCCGAGCGCCTGCGCCGACTGCTTGCCGTATTCGATGAGATGCTCCGGCTTGCCGTCACGCGGCCAGATCGGCTTGTCGCCGTCCCATGCGCGGCGCAACCCCACCTTGGTGGCGACCAGTACCTCGTCACGCGGGCCGTTCCACGTGTCAAGCGCCTCGCGCACCAGCTTCTCGCCAGTCTGCTCCTCCTCGCCGGGCGTGTAATATGCCCACGCGGTGTCGATATGGCGGCAGCCGGCGTCAAGGGAGGCATGCAGCGTCTCGATGCCGACCGCATGTCCGCGGTTGTTCTCGATGGTCAGCGGCATTTCGCCATGCCCGATGGCGGTGGTGTGGAACGGTCCCAGATCACGGAATAACGTCATGAATCCTCCTTCGCGGACACCGCATACCCTCATGGCAGGCGGCTGCCGGACAACGTGTCCGTCGGCCAAGCGGCCTCGGCGCCGATTCGCCTATCGCAGCTTGACGCAATCAGTTCCAGCCTACGGGCGGATATGGATTTCACCACGATTCCACCACGAGAATCCGCATGGGCTGGTCCTGCTAACGGCCGCCGAAACTGCCGCCACCGGTTCCACCGCCACCGCCACCGAAACCGCCACCGGAGAAACCGCCGCCCGACAGGCCGCCACCCGACGAATCCGCCGGATGCAGGACCGTGTTCGCCGCCTCCTGGACTTCGGTGAAACCAGCACCCAGCTGCGTACCCAGATCGGCGAAGGACGACGGGGAGAAGGAGGCCCCGGCAATCGCGCCACCCAATGCCGCAGCGTTGTTCGTGCCGAAACCCGTGTTCCAGTACACCGGGCGGTACATCCAGTACAGCAGCGAATCAGAGGCGTTGCTGTCAAGCCACGCGGGATCGGACAGTTCAGGAACCGCTTCGGCAAGCTGACGCATCACCTGCTCGGACATGCCGAACGCCGCCGCATATACGAGATACCGGTCCCATAGCGTGAGATCCAGCACGCCGCGATTCTTGAAATCGCTGAAATCGTTGAGATACTGCTTCAGCCCCTCCACTTGCATGGCAAGCGCCTTGCCGTTGTCGTTCAACCCGGTGAACCTCGTCAGGCTCAGGCACACGGCCAGGCAGAAGGCCAACGGCAGAATCAGCGCGAACTGCATGGCCAGATTGTCGTTGAACAGCACCATGCAGCCCAGCCCGTACACCACCGAGCATACGGCGGCGGCGAGCGCGCCTCGACCGTTGGACGTCGTGGCGGCGAGCGCGGCGAACTCGCCCGTGAACCGTTCGACCATAGACTCCTGCTTACGGGCGCCCGACTTCCAGTCGCTCATCGATTCGCGCATCCGGTCCATGTCGAACACCCGGCTGTTGACCCTGTGCCCCACGGTTTGCAGGAAATCAAGCAGCGCATCCTCGGAATCACACAGGTTCAGCTGTGCGCGCGTGCCGGGGTTGTCGCTTGCCGGTTCGATTGCGATGGTCACGTTGTCGCTCGAGCCGGAAGCCATGCCTTGCGCGGCCGGGGATGACGCGATCGCCGCGGACAGCGCGCGGGGGTCTGTGGTGGCGACGTTGATGCCGTTGTATGACTCGCTGTCGCCCGGCAGGATACGGATCGCATGCTTCGAAGCCAACGACAGCATGGTCGCCGACAGCGCGCGCGCATCCGTTTGCGACGAGGACACGTTCTCCAGCACGCCGTTGAGCCGTGCGGCGTTGTTAGGGCTCATATCGGGCGGGTCATGCCGGTAGACTACGTCTTTGGGACAGGCGGCCTTGCGGCGGCTGAACACCGCGGACACAATCAGCCACGCCGCCAAAGCGATGGCGACCAGTATAGCCAGTGTCACCTCGACCACCAGTGTTCTCGCCTTGATACGCTGGCTGTCTTTCCACGCCTGTTCCAGCTGGTCCTCATGCGCCATGAGAATGGCTTTGTGCTCGCCTTCCTCATGGCGTGCGATGCCGGAGGTCTTGGCCACGTCAAGCATGGCCACCAGGTCAAGATAGTCGCCGGACTTCACGTTGTATGCGGTGAACTTGAGCGAGCCGTCATCCGAGCGCGAAGTGGACGACGTACCCTCGTAATGCAGCCATGCCCACGAGTTCTTCGCAGTGATCCCCTCGGGGAAGGTGACCGTGCCGGTGAGTTTGCCGATCGGCACCTGGTTTGACGCACCGACCGGTTCCCACTGGAACGCCGCCACGTCATCATAGGCGGTGCTGACGCCCTTGAAAGTCATGGTGATATCAAAGCCGAGGCTGCTCGCCTCACTGGTGGCCGGGATATTCCAGCCAAGTTCCAGCGTGCCGTCAGGCGATCCTGCGGACGCGTCGTACGGTTCCAGGTCATCGCCGTTGACCCGGGCGAGATACCAGTGGCCCGCGTACGTGGAATCCCACGCACCGTTGGTGTCCGTCCCGGGAATGACCGGGTCGGCCTGCGTGTACGT
Source organism: Bifidobacterium sp. LCP19S3_E9 (assembly GCF_052121135.1). Taxonomy (NCBI): domain Bacteria; kingdom Bacillati; phylum Actinomycetota; class Actinomycetes; order Bifidobacteriales; family Bifidobacteriaceae; genus Bifidobacterium; species Bifidobacterium sp. LCP19S3_E9. Next base: position 58,037 of record NZ_JBQKEV010000006.1, read on the forward strand.
GGTGCCGCTCGTGGTGTTGCGCACGCTGACACCGGTAATCGCGGTGAGCTGGGAAGGGTCGAGTTTGTACCGCTGGTAGAGCTGCCGCCACGGCTTGTCGCGATCCTTAAGCTTGACGTCGATATGCTCGGTGATCTTCAGGTCACCGTTGGCCAGCACCTTGACGCGGTAGTCCGCGCTGCGGTACGACAGGTCCGGGGAGTCGCCGTGCGGCGAGGTCATGACGACGGCGAACGCGCATACCAGGACTGTCACAATCCCGGCGATAATCGCCTTCACCCATATGCCAGCTTGATGTTTCATGGTTCACTCCCCTAGACAGACAGCTGCGACGCACAGCGAACGGCAGCGCGGCCGGTAATACCGGAATACCGCGGCGGCGGAAGATCAGAACTTCACCTGCGGGGCCTGCTTGGAGGCCTCGTCCACCTGGAAGTATTCCGCCTGTTCGAAGTGGAACAGGCCGGCGACGATATTGCTCGGGAAGGTCTCGATCGCGTTGTTGAGCTTCATGACAACATCGTTGTAGAACTGGCGTGCGTAGGCGATCTTCTGCTCGAGCTCCTGCAGTTGGCGCTGCAGGTCCATGAAGTTCTGGTTCGCCTGGAGCTGCGGATACGCCTCGGCGGTGGCCTGCAGGTTGAACAGGGCGCGGCTCAGGTCGTTCTCCGCGGCGATGCGTTCCGCGGTACCCGCCTGCTTGTCGGCGGCCACGGCAACAGCCTTGGCACGGGCCTCGGTGACCTGCGTGAACACCTGGGATTCATGGGTGGCGTACCCCTTGACGGTTTCCACAAGGTTCGGCACCAGATCGGCACGCTGCTTGAGCTGGACATCGATCTGCGCCCAACCGTTCTTGACCCGGTTGCGCAGGGTGACCAGATTGTTGTAGGCGCTGATCATCCACACAATGATCAGCAGCACGATGACGGCAATGATAATCCACACCATTGTTCTCTCCTTCGAAGACATCGGGGTCTCTTGAGCCCGGCAGGGACAGTCTGCAATACCAGCATCTCAGAAGGCTTGTACCAATGGCTAATTCCTCGGATTCTTGCGGTCTGCCCATCGAGGACTTATGCCTACCCATCGAGAACATGGTACTTCCCAAACTGGTGACGCCAAACCGCCTGTCAGCGTAGACAGTTTGTGAAAGGGAGCGCCACGGCTGCGGCGGCACAGGACGTTCCAGAGCGCAAGACGTTCAGGGCACACGACGTTTGAGAGTACAAGGTATTCAGAGCATAGGGCGTGGGGGGCAACAGGACATTCCATGCAAAAGGGCCGCCGGGAAATACTCCCGACGGCCCAATCAGCCAATCAATCGATTAGCCACAATCAGTTCAGCTGAACCGGACGATCATGCCATGTGCAGGCGTTCCGGCACGAAACCGAACCGATGCGCGATCAGTCCTCCTCGAACGGATCGAAATCGCGGCGCACACGGCGACGCGGACGCTCATGACGCTCCTCGCGGTCGGCGCGATACTCGTCATAGTGGTCATCCGCCGCATAGCGCGGGTTGCGGTCGTCACGACGGCCGCCACGATAGCCACGGCCACCACGGTCGTCACGCTCCGAACGCTCGGAACGACGGCCACGACGCGGACGATCATCATACTCATCATCACGATCATCACGGGAACGACGAGACGGACGCTCGTCATCATAACGGTCGTCACGGCTGCGGCGAGACGGACGGCGGTCGTCATCGTAACGGTCGTCGCGGTCATCACGGTCGGAACGACGGCCGCGACGCGGACGATCATCATACTCATCATCACGCTCGTCACGATCATCACGGGAACGACGGCCACCGCGATATCCGCGATCCTCGCCCTCGTCGCGACGGCCACGGCCGCCGCCACGACGCTCGTCACGCCCGCGACCGGCGGAACGCGGAGCCGAAGACTCCTGGTCCTCGAAACCGGGGATGGCCAGGGAAATCTTGCCGCGGTCATCCACACCCTGCACGACGACTTCGACGGTGTCGCCTTCCTTGAGCACGTCCTCAACGGCATCGATACGCTCGCCGTTGGCGAGGTTACGCACCTGGGAGATGTGCAGCAGGCCGTCGGTGCCCGGGGTCAGGTTCACGAACGCGCCGAAACTGGTGGTCTTAACGACCTTGCCGTTGTAAACCTCGCCCGGTTCAGGGACATGCGGGTTGGCGATGGAATCGATGATGCCCTTCGCCTTCTCGGCAGCCTCGCCGCCCTCGGAGGAGATGTAGACGGTGCCGTCGTCCTCGATGGTGATCTCGGCGCCGGTGTCCTCCTGGATCTGATTGATCATCTTGCCCTTCGGGCCGATAACCTCGCCGATCTTGTCGACAGGCACCTTGGTGGTGATGATACGCGGAGCGAACGGGCTCATTTCGGCCGGGCCGTCGATGCACTCGTTGATCAAGTCGAGAATCGTGGCGCGGGCTTCCTTCGCCTGCTGCAGTGCGGCGGCGAGCACGTCGGCCGGAATACCGTCGAGCTTGGTGTCCAGCTGCAACGCGGTGATGAACTCGGAGGTACCTGCCACCTTGAAGTCCATATCGCCGAATGCGTCCTCAGCGCCCAGGATGTCGGTCAGCGTCTTGTAGATGTGCTGGCCGTCAACGTCACCAGAGACCAGGCCCATCGCGATGCCTGCAACCGGGGCCTTCAGCGGCACGCCGGCGGACAGCAGCGACAGAGTGGAGGCGCACACGGAGCCCATGGAGGTGGAACCGTTGGAGCCAATGGCCTCGGAGACCTGACGGATGGCGTACGGGAACTCCTCGCGACTCGGCAGCACCGGCACGAGGGCCTTCTCGGCGAGGGCGCCATGGCCGATTTCGCGGCGCTTCGGGGAGCCGACACGGCCGGTTTCGCCGGTCGAATACGGCGGCATCTCGTAGTTGTGCATGTACCGCTTGGACTGCGGGCCGCTCAGCGCGTCGATCTGCTGTTCCATCTTGAGCATGCCGAGCGTGGTGACACCCAGGATCTGGGTTTCGCCGCGCTGGAAGAGGGCGGAGCCGTGCACGCGCGGCACGATGTCCACTTCGGCGGACAGGGTACGGATGTCGCGCAGTCCGCGGCCGTCGATGCGGTAGTCCTGGGTCAGGATGCGGCGGCGCACAATCTGGCGCTGCAGCTCCTTGAACGCGTTGCCGAGTTCCTTTTCCTTCTCGGCGTCGTCCATGTCGGTGAACTCGTTGGCCAGCTGCTCGCGCACCTGTTCCTTGATTTCGTGGATGCGCTCCTGACGAGGCAGCTTTTCCGCGATGGACAGGGCTTCGTCGAGCTGGGAGTGGGCGATTTCGTCGATGCGGTTGTAAAGGTCCTCGGTGTACTCCGGGAACAGCTGGAACTCCTTGGCCGGCTTCGGAGCCTTGGCCTTGAGCTCGTTCTGCGCTTCGCAAATCGTCTTGATGAACGGCTTGGCGGCCTCAAGACCGCCGGCGACGACTTCCTCATCCGGCTTGGTCTGGCCCTCGTCATAGATGAGGTGCCAGGCGTTCTTGCCGGCACCGGCCTCGATCATGGCGATCGCGACATCACCGTTCTCGACCACACGGCCGGCGACGACGATCTCGAAGACCGCGCGCTCACGCTCGCTCCAGCGCGGGAAGGCGACCCACTGGCCGTCGATCAGGGCGAGACGCACGCCGGAAACCGGGCCTTCGAACGGCAGACCGGAAATCATGGTGGACGCGGATGCGGCGTTCAGGGCAAGCACATCGTAGGCGTCGTCAGGGTTGACGGCGAGCACGGTCTCCACGACCTGCACTTCGTTGCGCAGCGTGTGCGGGAACAGCGGGCGCAGCGGGCGGTCGATGATACGGCAGGCGAGAATCGCCTCGGAGCTCGGGCGGCCCTCACGGCGGAAGAAGGAGCCCGGGATCTTGCCCGCGGCGTACATCTTCTCTTCCACGTCAACGGTCAGCGGGAAGAAGTCGTAGTTCTCCTTCGGGCTGGAACCGGCCGTGGTGGTGGACAGGACCATCGAATCATCATCAAGATAGGCGGCAACAGCCCCATCCGCCTGCTGGGCGAGACGACCCGTCTCGAAACGCAACGTGCGCTTGCCAAATGAACCATTGTCGATTACGGCCTCTACGGCCTTGATTTCGGGACCCTCCAAGGGTTCCTCCTTTGTTTGATTATCTATCTACCTAAACCATTACTGACCTGACGCAGGCCTTGCGTGTCACGCGGCATACCTGGCCGCGAATCCTTCGTTTTCCTCGTGTCAGAACGTCAGTTCCATTATTCACTTATTCGTTGACTTTTCGCTTGCGGCATCGCACCCCGTGTATGTCCCCGCCGGCCCCCGGTGTTGTCTTGCCTCGAAGGCGGCGACAGGCGCTGCCATGCTGCCTACCGCCGCCGACATCGGTCCGCCCCCTGTGGGCGGGACGTTTATGAGTTCGAGCGTGATATACGAGCGCCCGCGCACAAGGCACGGGCGTAAGTCTTCTATCGACGCAGGCCGAGACGGTCGATCAGGGAACGGTAACGATCGATGTCCTCGCGCTTGAGATAGTCAAGCAGACGACGACGGTCGCCGACCATGAGCAGCAGACCACGGCGCGAATGATGATCGTGCTTGTGGGTCTTGAGGTGCTCGGTCAAATCAGCGATGCGCTTGGTCAGCAGTGCAACCTGGACCTCCGGGGAACCGGTGTCGCCTTCGTGCGTCGCGTACTTGCTGATGATTTCCTGCTTGTCCTGAGCCGTAAGTGCCACGGCTTCCTCCTTGGGTTCTAGCTGCGCGGTGCCACCGGCCCAATGCCGGAGCGCTCTCTATCCGCGGGCGAAACACGCCAAAATATAATTGTAAACCAAGGTGTGGAAAACCTATGGCATGGCATTGTCAAGGACAAGCCGACGGTCAAACCGCCTCAAACCGCCTCGAGCAGGCCGCCGAACATCACGATGCACAACGCGGCCACCTCAATCACAAAGAACATGGTGAGTGAAGCCCAGCTGTGCGTGAGCGCGTTGAGCGGGGAATCCTTTCGGATCGCGACCAGCAGCCCGACGAACACCAGCGCGTAGACCGCCACCGCGGCGCCCGCCGCCATGATTCCGAGGTTTGCGGCGTTCGCCAGCGGTGCGTCCGAACCATACACGACATACGTCGAATACCAGAAATTGAATCGCAACAGGCACATGCCCGCGATGAACTGCTCGGCGATGACCCCAAGCACGAACACCACTCGCCACAGCCAACGACGCGAATCGACAATCAACATGCCGAGACCCGTGAACGCGAGCACCGTGACCAGCCAAGAGATGAACATGACCCCTTGCACAGACAGCTTGCTGACCGCGGCGACCAAATCGGAGGTATTGCGCACGGCGATATCACGGCCGATGCCATACGGCACGATGATGGCCAAGAGCAGCAATATTGCGAACACCGCCCATTGCACCGGATGTGACTTGCTGCGTTCGATATCTGCCAACGACAAATCGCTGTCTGGGATGGTGGGTTCGGGATGTTTGGACACATCCACGTGTTCGACCTTCCCCCGCACGATTTCGGTCGCGGTATTCGATTCGTCCGGAGCGGTGCTGGAATCGGCGGTGATGGCTTGCGCTGAGGAGGGGGTGGCGGCATCGTCTGCGTCACCGATCGTAGAGGGGACGGCCGCTTTTCCCGCATCGCCCGCATCGGAGAGGTCAATGACGCGGTCCGACGCCTTGGTCGCATCCATATCGATCACGTCAGTGTTCGCCCCGCCCGCGTTTGTGCTGTTGTGTGGGCTCGTCTCCGCCATGCATTGCCTCACTTGTCCGGACATGCGGCGCGATGGCCACACGCGTTGTTTCGCTATCCACTCTAGTATGCCGCATGCCGGATGGATGCGCACGAATCGGGGCAGGACATCGTCACATACATCTCCCTTATCGTCAGGCAATCAGGACAGACAAAATCTCAAATCTGCGCGAATCAGCGTGTGCCGGCGAGATATTGAGAGAAAAGTCTCAACATCTCTCGTCAACCGTGCTGTTTGCCGATTTTTTCAGATTTCCCGCGTGGCACACGAGACTGCCGGCACCTCGAAACCGTTGATATTGCTGGATTCTCAAGATTGGCCGCCACTTCGATCACCTTGTAAAATCTCAATTTCTCACGAAATCAGGTGTCAGGTGCGAGTTTTTCCGACTTTTTCCTGAACAACTCGCCAAATCGGCATCCAAACGCGAGATATTGAGACTCGCCTTCTCAGACTGTGCCAAGGCCGGTGCCGGCATACCGGACCGCGAAGTCACACAAACACTGGCGATGCCAACAGCGCTCCCAGCGTAACCAGTTTGGGGAGGGAGGGCGGCTGCGCGGGAATGGAAAAGCCCCGGGATTCCGGGGCTTGTGGAGCGGATGACGGGAATCGAACCCGCGTAATCAGTTTGGAAGACTGAGGCTCTACCATTGAGCTACATCCGCGCATCGCACCATCTGCAAGCATACGGCGCAACTCGTGTCATTATACACGAAACCGCGACGACGCGCCGCGCGCCGCAGATCTTCCACCGCTGTCGTGCGAGAATCAACTCACACAACAGACGGATTGGCGATCGCATCGGCCGCAGCAACAAACCGCGTCAGCATGCCTCGATTTTCCACTCGTACGGCTTGAGCGCCACCGTGCGCGGCAGGCTCACACCCTCGATGCTGTCGAGTGTGGCTGTCGCACCGCGGTTCGCGAAATTGAACACGCCAAGCAGCGTGCGTCCACCCGCCTGCCGGACCATCGCGAGAACACCGTCATCATGCGCGTCCCACGTCGTCACCCAAGCGTCGGGGGCGAAGCAGGGGTCCGAGCGCATTGCGCGCACATCCGCCATGCCTTCCCACAGCCGGTTCGGCAAGGTTCCGGGGACATCGCGCTTCGCGGCGTTCTTCCAGTTGAACTTGCTGCGGTGCAGATTGCGGCTGTCGGCGACACGGTCCGGGTCTTCCTTATAATCCCAGCCGTTGAGCTGACCGATTTCGTCGCCACAGTTGAGCATCGGGAACCCGCGAAGGAAGCCCATCGCGTGATGCATCAGCAGGTCACGCTGGATTGAGCGCTCGTACAGCGGCCGGTCATGCGTGATGATCGCCCGTTCGATGCCGCACAGGCTCGCCGTGATGCCGCAGCTACGCGCGTCGCCGGACGCCGGATCATAGTTGTACAGCTCACCCATCGACCAGCTGCCTGGCACCATGCCCTCATAGAAGTGGTACAGGAATTCCTTATGCTTGAGCGGGTCGATGCCCAGCTGGCGTTCGACATCCTCGTCCAGGCCCCAGCCGATGTCGTCATGGCAGCGCAGATAGTTGACGAACCAGCAGTTGTCGGGCAGCGCGTCGAGCTTGTCGATCTGGGTTTTCAGCAGCCGGGTATCGCCGTTGGCGAGCGCGCTCCACAAGTTGACCATGACGGACACGTTGTACAGCATGTGGCATTCGGGCTTTTCGGGAGTACCGAAGTAGGCGGCGAGCTCCTTGGGGGCCATGACGACCTCGCCTTTGAACACGACGGCTGGGCAGACGATTTCGGACATGATGCGCATCATGCGCACGATGGTGTGGACCTGCGGCAGGTTGCGGCAGTTGGTGCCGAGCTGCTTCCAGATGTACGGCACCGCGTCGATGCGGAAGACTTCGACGCCAAGATTGGCCAAATGCAGCAGGCTGGACATCATGGCGACGAAGACCTTGGGGTTGCGGTAGTTGAGGTCCCATTGGAACGGGTAGAACTGGGTCATGACCCATTTGTTCATCCGCTCGTTCCATGTGAAGTTGCCGGGCGCGGCGGTCGGGAAGACCTGTGGGACGACGGCATCATACTGGTCGGGGATGGTGCGGTCGTCATAGCAGAAGTAGTAGTCCTGATATTCGGGGTCGCCCGCTTGCGCGGCTTTCGCCCAGCGATGGGTGGACGCAGTGTGGTTCATGACGAAATCAAGGCACAGGCTGATGCCGGCCTTACGCAGTTTCGCAGTGAGGTCGGCGAGGTCCTGATTGGTGCCGATGGACGGGTCGACGGTGTCGAAATCCTCGATGGCGTAGCCGCCGTCGTTGTCCGGATGCGGCATGGTTAGCAGCGGCATGAGGTGCAGATAGGTCAGATGCTGCTCTTTGAGATAGTCGATATGTTTGGCGAGGTCGGTCAATTTGCCGGCGAACAGGTCGGTGTACATGGTCATGCCGAACATGTCGCCGCGGCGGTACCACTGCGGGTCCTGCTCGCGGGCGACGTCGAGACGCTTGAGGTCGGTGGGCCGGTCGGCGTGCGCTTTGGCCATAACACGTTCAAAATGCGCGAGTTCCGGCGAATCGCCGTACAACGAATGGAACAACTCTTCGAGTTCGGCGCGACGCGGCGCGAGGCGCTCGGCGAATACGGTATCGATATGCTTGGCAGCCATCTGAAACTCCTATGTCTCTCATCCCGGGACCGGTTCGTTCGGGTCCAGGTGGCTTTCAGTATATCGAACCGGTTCGAGCCGGGCAACGCGACACTCCGGATGCGGCGATATTCCACTGATTCCACGCCGCTGGAACGGTGCTATCTGCGAACGACCAATATCGCGACCGCCGAGGCGACCGGGCCGTCATGGCTCAGGGAGATATGCCAACGCCAGCGCGCACCCTCCCACGGTTGTGCGCCGGCATCCGACGCTGCGGGCACGTCACGTTGGACACCGCGCAAGGCCTCGGACAGTGCCCGTGCGTCATCGTCGGCAAGCACCACATGCGGCACCCCACGGGCATCATCAAGAATCTCGATCCGCGCCCACGGGACGTTGTCCACGGTGTATGGAAGCGGGCAGGTCTCTCCCAGCGCCTCGCACCACGCCTTGATTACCGCTTCCTTGCCGGCCCAGCGTGCGGCGAGATGCACAGCGTCGCCATCCGCCTTAAGTCGGCCGCGCAAGGCGCTCTGCCGCAGTTCGCGCGGCGAGAACAGCCGGCGCATGCCCCCGTCGGGTTCCGCGAGCTGTTCGGCGAAAACGTCCAGTGCCACGACATCATGGCCGAGGCCGACAATACGGTCCCCGGGTTCCTGCCCATCCATCGCCGTCATCGCCGCCTTCGATACCGCCGTTTCGTCCGAATCGCGCATCATCACACCGCAGTAAATCCGGTCACGAACGCGAAGAGGAGCGACAACCCGAGGAACACCAGGAACCACGGCGAACTCCAGCACGCCGCAACCGTACCCTGCGGGCTGCGGTTGGCCTTCATGTACCCGCGGATATCCCTGAACCGCAAGACAAGGTACAGCAGGGAACCCACGCCGACCGCGATGTAGAGCCCATAGCCGACGATGTTCTGCGCGTTTTCCGGCATCACGGTCAGCAAGCGGGAGAACAGGTCGGAGAAGACGAAATTATTCGTGATATGCAGTGCGATCGACCACACCAGCCCGTATTCGGCGGCGATATAGCCCAAAACCAGCCCGACGAGAATCGCGTAGGCGCCTTGCAGCAGATCCGTGTGGAAGAAACCGAACAGGACCGCGCTGGTGACAATCGAAAACACCTTGCCGTACTTGGCGAGCGCGGGCATCACCAGACCACGGAACAGCAGCTCCTCCATGATCGGGCCGAAGAATCCGGCGTACAGGACCATGGCGAGCGTGCCCATCGAGGCGTCGATGCTGTCCATCGCCGTGCTGGGCTGGAAGCCGAACAGGCCGGACAACCAGTCAAGTGCCGGTTCGAGAATGAACGAATACACGTCGGAAGCGCCGAGAATCAGCATGATGGCAAGCAGAAAGACGACAGGCGTCATCTTGCGGTGCGCGCGTTCGCCGCTGCCGGTCAGTTCCAGACGCAGCTCGTGCGGCAAGCCGTGCCATAACGGGTCGTGCGAACGCATGAGGGCCAGGTAGATCGCGCATCCGACGAGGGCGATCAGACTGACGGCGCCGGATATCCGATTACTGAATGCGTCACTGAACACCTCCGATTCGGGGGTGCCCTGAAGGATCATCACCGTGGCGATGGTCATTTGGGCGACCAGCGCGACCGCCGTCATCACGACGCAATAGAACAGCACAAGCCGCGCCTCGCGGCCGACCGCACGACGCACCTGCTGGGCGTAGGTGAGGAAGCGTCGAGGAATCCATGCAGGCTGTTGGGCCTGTGGCATCGGCTGCGGCGGGTAGGGGTATGGCGGGACCTGCTGGTAGGGCGGCACGGCTTGCGGCGGATAAGGGTATGGCTGATATGGCTGGGGCGGGACCGCCTGATACTGGTACGGCTGGTACGGGTAGGGCGGCATCTGCATCTGGATCGGATACGCGGGATTCGGGTATGGCGCCGCTGGAGCCGCCGGCTGCGGGAATTGCGGATATGGCTGAGGCTGCGCACTGGCCTGTGCTGGCGGAACCTGCTGATACTGCGGGTACGGCTGAGACTGCTGAGACTGCTGATACGCCCAGTACTGCTCAGCTTGATTATCGGTCGGCTGTCCAGCGGGCTGATATGAAGACTGCGGCGTGGCATACCCCGGTTGATACGCCGGCTGGTTTTCCGCCTGGCTCCCCGGCTGATATTCCTCTTGTGGATATTCGGATTGTTGATACCCCGGCCGATATTCCTGCCGCGCGGTCTGCTGCGGCTGCATCATCGGCGGCTGCTGGCCGGTCGGCGCGACATGTTCCGGCCGATTCATGCAAGTCTTGTCTGCATCATCGCTCTGGTCGCTCATATGCTCCCTTTCCTGCTTCACCCCGCACATGCGAGGCTGCCGTGCGCTGTCGTCATCGTCGTGTTGTCATCATCGCAGTCGCTGCTGACCGTTTCATGGGGATAAAACGCGCGCTGCGTCCGCCGACTCTGAGGAATCGCCCAGTGTCGGCGGACGCAGCAGGAATCAACGCGCCGGGCAGGCCGGACTGTCAGGACAATCCGGCCTCATGCGTAGGTCAGACCTCATAGTATCCGTCGGCCCCCAAACGGGCGTTCGAATCGAGCAGCATGGCCTTCTCGACTTCATGCGCGTCATAGCCGTGGCCGTCCTTGTGGAAGTGACGCTCGTCGATGGGCTCGTAGAGCGCGGCATGGCCCATCATGCCTTCTTCCAGACGACGGTGGCCGGCGGCCAGACGGCTGTTCGCGCGCTTGCGCCACGCTTGGAGCGTCTCATCGCCCGCGGTGTGCGCGACCGCAGCCTCGAAGGCGCCGGGGCTCACGATCGCCACGAAACCGCCGACATGGCCGAAGCCAAGGGATGTCGCCAATCCCGCCTTGACCGGACCGACCTTGATCGGGCTGGTCGGCCAGACCATGAAATCGTCACGCTTGAGCTTCGGATCGACGCAGTCGAGCGCAGCGTTCGCCGGGACGATGCCCGTGCGGAACAGCTGGGTCAGGCCGTTGATCTGGAACACGCAGGCGCCGCCCTTCGCGTGGCCCGTCAGGCTCTTCTGGGAGATGACGAGCAGCGGGTTGCCTTCGGTGCGGCCGATGGCGTGCGCGAGCGTGTTGTGCAGCTCGGACTCGTTCGGGTCGTTCGCGTTCGTGGACGTGTCGTGCTTGGAGACCACGGCGATATCGTCCGGAGTGACACCGAGCCGCGCCAAATCATGCACGAGCTTGGAATCGCGGCCACCCATGCCGGCGGCGAGCGCACCAAGACCCGGAGCCGGGATTGAGGCGTGCGCGCCATCCGCATAGGAGTGGATGAATCCGACGACGCCCGCGACCGGCAGGCCGAGCTTCAACGCGATATCGCCGCGCGTCAGCAGAATCGTGCCGCCGCCCTGCGATTCGACGAAGCCGCCGCGACGACGGTCGTTCGCGCGGGAGAAGAAGCGTGCGTCGATGCCTTTGGCGTACATTTCCTGGGCGTTGGCGGTGGCGTTCATGTTGCCGAAACCGATGACGGATTCGACGCCGATGTCGTCGATTGCGCCGGCGACCACGAAATCGGCCTTGCCGAGGGCAATCTTGTCAGCGCCCTCTTCGACGGAGACCGCGGCGGTCGCGCAGGCGGAGACCGGCTGGATGATATTGCCGTATCCGCCGATATACGACTGCATCACATGGGCGGCGACCACGTTGGGCAGCGCCTCTTGGAGGATGTCGGTCGGGATCTCATGGTTGAGGAAGCGGTCAAGGTACAGCTTGCGCATCGATTGCATGCCGCCGAAGCCGGTACCTTGTGTGTCCGCGACCATGGAGGGGTGCACGGCCTGCAAGATCTCCGTCGGGGTGAAGCCCGCGGACAGGTAGGCGTCCACCGTGGTGACGATGTTCCACAGGGCGATCGGGTCGACAGCGCCGACCATCGAAGCGGGGATGCCCCACTTGAGCGGGTCGAAGCCCTTCGGGAACTGGCCGCCGACCGTGCGGGTCATCGCTGCGCGGCGAGGCACACGGATCATCGAGCCGGCATGGCGGGTGACCACCCATTCTCCGGCTTCGGTATCCTCGCGGATGCTGGTGTGTGCTTCGTCAAGCTTGACGTATTCACGGGCCATGTCCTCGGTGGGCACGGAGAATTCGACGTCGTGGTCGAGGAAGATCTCAGCCTCCTCCTCGTCGTTGCCGCCGGTTTCGCCGTCACGCAGATAGTTGGAGCCCATGCCGTCCTCGAAGGGCCTGATGCCGCTTCGCGCCACGACCTCGTCATGATACCGTTCAGCGATATCTTCCTCGGGGACCAGGTTGCCGTCAGTGTCATACCAGCCGGCTTTCGGGCTATCCTGCCACGTGAGCAGGCCCATATTCCACGCGAGCTCGAGCACAGCGCCTGCGGACAGGTCGACACTGCCGTCGGCGTGGATGCCGAGCTCCGCCTGGGCGCGGGTACGTCCGGAGCCCCACGGGCCGAGTTCACCGACGGAGACGATCACGATCTCATCTTCAGGGCGCACGGTGACGTTGGTCCAATCCTTCAAATCAATGTCGGGCTGGCGGGGCACGCGCGGCGTCGGAAGGGCCTTGATGGTGGCCGCAGGGGCGGCTGCCGTGTTCCGGCCGTTGTCGGAGGCTTGCGATTCGGCGCGTGTTGCGTCTTCCATGGCCTCATGGCGCAAAGCGCTGATATCGATGGGCTCACTGCCCAGGCCACCGGTCAGACCCACGTCGAGCGGCGCCTTCTTGGCTTGTTCACGGGCTTCCTTCGTGGACAGGTCGAGCAGCTTGACGGCGATCTGCGCGGTCGAGTAGGTCTTCAGCCCGTGGCGTTCGACCACCTCGACGAGCGGGTCGTTGCCGCCCATCAGGCCGGTTCCCCGCACCCAGCCAATCTTCGGATGGGCGAAGGTGACACGGCCGGACCATACGCGTTCGGCGTGTGCACGGTTGACGATCGCATCGAAAGCGCTCTTGACTTCGCCGTAAGCGCCGTCGCCGCCGAAAATACCGCGGTTCGGGGAACCGGGCAGAATCACGTGGAGCCGGTGCTGCACGTCGGTGTCCGAGCCGATGGCCGCGAATCCGGTGATCGCGCGTTCCACGCCCCACAGCATGAGGCGCGCCTGCGACTCGAACAGTTCACCGGAGTCTGCCATGGTGCCGTGAACCGGCGGAGCGGCGAACGGGAAGAACAACGTGGGCTCGTACGCGGGTTTGATCACCGTGGTCGTGGCTCCAGAGGTCTTCTTCTGCTCGTGGCCGACCCAGTCAACCAACGCATCGACATCACGGTAGCTGGACAGGTTCGCAGGGACAAGCCACAGACGGGCTCCAGCGGCGGCATGCGTACGGTAAGCCTGCTTCGCCCACTGCTTGACGGACGGCTTGAAGCTGTGCGAGGTGGCGACGACAGTCGCACCCCCGGCCAGCAGACCGCACACAACCTGGGCGGCGATGGAGCGCGGGGCGACACCGGTGACGACGGCGATATCGCCGGCAAAGCGGGATGCCGCCGGATCGGCCTTCGGATCAGCAAGCGCCTGGGTGGCGATGGTGTCGTATATCGCGGCGAGATCGCGGTTGTCCTCGCGTTCAGCCTTGGCTGCGAACCACTTGGCCTGCTTGCATACCGCATCACCGGCGCCGGTGAAGTCCAGTCCGGCGACCGAACGGTCATCGTTGTAATACAGGCGTGCGAGATCCTCACGCGCGCTGGCCCAGCGGTCATCGAATTCGATGGCCTTGCGGGCGTCGAAGCGCGGTTCGACCTGCTTGGGCCAATCAACGCCGAGTTCCGCAGCGACAGTCTGGACGACTGCCACATCATCGTCGGCTTCAGGCTGTGCCGCAGGAGCGTTCAGCCCGAGCCGGTCGAGCACATAGCGGGCGGTGGATGCGAGTACGCCGGTAGACCCGGTGACCTGCTGCGCGAAGGCGTCAAGCGCGGCGGAATCAACCACTGCGCCTGAAGCGGAACCGGAAGCGGAGGGCAGTGCGACTGTGATGCTGCGGCTGGCGGCCACTTGTTGGACGGCTGCATCGATCAGGGCATTGGCGGCGGCTTGGCTCTGGGCGGTCTCGGTGCCGAGCGTCGCCAGATCCCCGCCACGCGAGGACGCCCCATCACGCGTGCCGAGCACAAGCGCGACGAGCACATGGGACGCCCAGCCTTCACCGAGCTGCCACGTGTCGGTCACCCGCTGCTCGACCTGCGCCTGCTTGATGCCGGCCGCACCGAACAGGTGACGGATGCGATCGCGCACGATATCTGCAAGCACTTGGCCGAACGGCTTGTAATTCGGGGCGACGTTGTCAACCAGCTTGCTCAGCGCGGAGACCGGCGCTTCGGCGGCGCCATCGACGCTGGCCACGCCCAGCTCGGAGCTGATATCCATAAGCAGCTGGTTGCGGCGCGAGGAGACGCCGTTGGTCAGCGTGTCCGTCGTGTCGTTGTCGCCGATCTGATCGGGGCGGATCTTGCCCGCGTAGGCGAGCAGCGCGGCGATTGCGTCGGAGGCATGGAATGGCAGATCAGCTGGGCGTTCGCCGGATGCGGCGGCAGGGGCCGCAGGAGCCGGGGCGGGCGCAATAGCGGCAGGCGCGGCAGGCGCGGCGGCTTGCGCTGCCGGAGCAGCCGGAGCAGCAGCCGGGGCGGTCACCGGAGCGGCGCTGTCCTCCTCGGTGTCGGTTTCGACGAGCGGATCAGTGTCGGTCATGTAGATGCGACCCTCATCACGCCCCACGTTGTACACCGTCACATGGCGGCCGGTGTACTGCGGCAGGCGCAGGGTCTTCGTGCCGAGGTTCGCGAGCGTCGGGGCGTTGCCCAGACCGACCTCGACGTATTCCTCAACGCCGAGCCCGTCATGCGCAGTAGCGCGGAACATGAGGTCCTGCGTCTCAATCCAACGCACCGGGCTGGCGAACTGCCAGGACAGCAGCTCGGTGAGCAGCAGTCTGCCGAGCTTCTGCTCGTCGGCTGCGTAAGAATCCCACACCTTCGGGTCGTCGAGCGCAGCCTTGATGCGTTCGGACGGCACGACGTCGAGAATCTTGCGCGCGAAATCACGCGTCATCTCGAACGGCACTGCCACAAGGTTCGGGATGTACCGGCCGACCAGACGCTGGTAATCGATGTACTGCGGCAGCAGCGCGTCCAGCTTGTCGCGGAATTCGGGCACGCCCTTGCGCAGCAGCCTTGAATGGAACGGCACGTCGATGCCGGGCACGAGCATGAAGGCCGGTTTGCCACCGTATTCCGCCACGCGGCGGGCCGCATCCGCCTTCAAAGCCTTGAGTCCGGCAATCGTACCGGCAATCGCGTACTGCTGGCCGGCGAGGTTGTAGTTGACAATCTGCAGGAACTCGCCGGACTGCTTGGCGATGCTCTCGACGTACTCTTCGACGCCGTCATCGCCGACGCCGAACTGGTTCGGCCGCAGCGCGCCCATCCGGTAGTTGGAACGCCCCTGTTCGTCGCGTTCGATGAGATGGTGCATGGTGGAGCCGCGGTGGAACACGAGCTCAAGCACGGTTTCCAGCGGGATGATACCGGCGAAGGAGCTCAGCGCGTTGTACTCGCCGAGCGAATGGCCGGCGAAGTAGGACGGCCACAGGTCGCAGCCGGCTTCGCGCAGACGTGCGGTCTGGGCGAACGCGACCGTGGCGAGCGCGACCTGCGTGAACTGGGTGAGATTGAGCAGCCCGTCGGGGTGCCGGTAGGTGACGCCGTTGGCGGTGAGCTCCTTCGGGTTGTCACGCACGACGGCGAGGATCGAGAATCCGAGCTTGCTGCGGGTCAAGGCGTCGGCACGCTCCCACACCTTGCGGGCGGCCGGGGATTTCGCGCGTTCGTCCAGGACCATGCCCTGCTTCTGGATGCCCTGGCCTGGGTAGACGAAGGCGGACACCGGCGGGCAGGTTGCGGCGGTGCCGCGCGAGACGAGCTGGCCGTCGATGCGGCAGGTGACTTCGAGCAGCAGGCCGCCATGGCGGATATGGCCGACGCGTTCGACGGTGATTTCCACCTGGTCGTCCAGTTGGACCATGCCGTACATGTTGTAGGTCCAGCCGGCGATTTCGTAGTGCATGCCCTTGTCATCCGCCGCCTGCACCACATGCTGGGCGGTGGCGGACAGCCACATGCCATGCACGAGCGGGGCGTCGAGGCCGCTGATTGCGGCGCCGCGCACGGAAGTGTGAATCGGGTTGAAATCGCCGGAAGTACGGGCGAAAGCAGTCATCTCGTGCGGGGCGCGGACAGTGACGCGGCGCAGCAAACGACGCGGGGTCGGCTCGGTGAGTTCGCCGGCCTGTTCTTTGGCGTCATCCTCGTTCGGGTTGTGAGACGGATTGTCCCGATAAGTGAGATATTCGCCGTAATCGGGGGCTTCGACAGGCAGCTCGTCGCTGTAGGCGCGGCCGCGGATCGCGAAGCGCTCGGTCTCATGCACAAGCACCGTGCCATCGGCGGCGGTATGCGTCACATGGATGGTAACCACGCGGCCGGAGGCGGATTCGGCGTACGGATCCGCCCAGCTGGTCAGGCTGACCTGCTCGCCGGTATGGCGCAGCAGCTCGCGTTCAGGCACTTGCAGTTCGATGAGATGGTCGAGATGAACTGCGTTGAGTAGGCCTTCGATAACCGGATAGCCGTCGACGCTCACCGAGCCGAGTGCCGCGTAAATCGCCGGCCACGCCGGTCCGACCAGCGCGTCGGGGGCGATACGCGAGGCGTTGAGGCCTTCCGGCAGGATTCCGGCGGTCGCAGCCTCATGGTCAACGCCGAGATTCGCAGACAGCGTGTACTGCGCATGTGCCAGGCCGAAGGGGTAGCGCTCAGTGTCATCCGATGGCGTGATTTCAGGCATCGTGACGAGCCTGTCACCGGTGATTGCGGTGTTACCAATGCCGGCGACCGCGGCGAGCATCGCGTACACGTGCTCGGGCAGGCGATCGCGGTCAACGACCGGCAGACGGCCGCGATCCGCGCCGCCCACGATGAGCGGAATCACGATGTCGCGCACCGCATGCTTGCCGAGCCCGCCGTCGGGATCCTTGTCCCAGAAGGTGTCGAGGTGAATGTCAAGGTCGAGCAGGGTCTTGTCGCCATCCGTGCCGACCTGTTCGATGCGGTAGTTCGTATCGTCCGCAGCCGTGCCGTACGCGGGATTGCTGGTCACATGGCCGATCCAGGAGATATTCGGACAGCTGCGCACATAGGCCTGCACGTCGGTGGCTCCGGCGAGCGTGCCGAGCGCGTCCGCAGCCGGTTCATCCGCCTGTGCGGCCTGGGCTTGGGCGCGTTCCAGCGCGGCGTGTTCGAAGCGGCCGAGAATATCAGCCACCGATTCGTCGACGGTCGTAATGCCGGCCACCGAGATCGGGCCGGGGATGATGCGCACGGCGTCCGCACTGTAGCGCGGATCCTCGGACTGCCACAGCTGGTCGCGTCCCCACCAACGCAGCAGGTCGTTGTCGATCACCGGGACGAACGGCATTGGCTTGGGGTATTCGTTGACCAAGGTGATGAACCATGCGGCGTCGGTCGGCTCAACCTCAAGCGTGTCGATCTGGGGGTAGTGCTCCCCCAGCCGGTTCAGCGACTGCTGCGGGTCGGATTCCACGTCGGCGCGCACCGCGAACAACGGCGTGAATTCACCGGATTCCTGGTCGCGCACGCGGGCTTCGATGCGCTGCAGCAGGTGCAGGTAGCGGTCCGCATAGGTCGGGTCGGCCCATGGGAAGGACAGGTCGACGAAACGCTGAGCCCACTGGCGGTAGGTCATCGAGGCAACATCACCGAAATACGGTTTCGCGGTCTTGTCGAGCGCGGCGATGATTTCGGCGCGGCGAGGCTCGATCTGCTCGGGGTGCTTCATCATCTCGACCAGCAGACGGCCGCAGCGCGCGGACGAATTCTCCAATTCGTAGATATCGGCGTGCAGGTGGCTCAAGCCGGAGCTCACCCCGCCGACCACCTTGCCGGACGGCACCCAACGTTCGCCGCGCGGGGCGAACGGATCGTCGCCGCCCTGTTCGAGCGTGATGCCGGGGGTTTCGACGAGCATGCGCTTGACTTGCGGGCTGGTATGCGCCTCCTTGGCGGTCATGACGGCGGTGCCGACAAGCACGCCGTCCACCGGCATGTCCGGCTCCCCGTAAGCGCGGGACCATCGGCCGGAGATGTAGTCCGCGGCGCGTTGCGGCGTGCCAATGCCGCCGCCGGCGACCAGCACGAGGTTCTCGCAGCCACGCACGTCGGCATAGGTGTTGAGCAGCAGGTCGTCCAACGATTCCCAAGAATGGTGGCCGCCGGCGGAACCGCCTTCGACCTCGGCGATGATGGTGACCGGGGCGACCGCTTTGGCGATACGTACCACCTGGCGGATCTGGTCGATCGTGCCCGGCTTGAACGCCACATACGGCAGGCCGTCGGCGCGCAGGGACGCGATGAGCTGCTTGGCTTCGTCGAACTCCGGGATGCCGGCGGAGACGACCACGCCGTCGATCGGGGCGCCAGACGCGCGTTTCTTCGGCACCAGACGCTGCGTGCCGAACTGGAGGTTCCACAGGTAGCGGTCCATGAACATCGCATTGAATTCGACCGTGCGGCCTTCTTCGAGTTCGTCCTCGAGCTCGGCCAGATGCCGGTCAAGCACCTCGGCGGTCACCTGGCCGCCGCCGGCGAGTTCGGCCCAGTATCCGGCGTTCGCCGCGGCCGCGACAATCTGCGGGTCCACGGTGGTCGGGGTCATGCCGGCCAGCAGGATCGGCGGTTTGCCGGTCAGTTCGCTGAATTTCGTGGCGATCCGGTCACCGGCGGGCGTGTGGATGACGTGCGGACGGTACGCCTTCCAATTCTGCAGGCGTTCGGGGTCGCCCGTCAGCGTGGACAGTGCGGCGCGGTCGGCGGTGCTTGCTGCCTCGACCACACCGGCGCCGCTGCCTTGGGCGAGTGCGGCGACCAGCTTGCCGGCAGTGGTGCCCGGACCCATATCGACAATCCACAATGCGGACGGATCCGTAGACTCAAGCAGCTTGTGCACGCGGCCTGTCCAATCCACATGGTTGATAAGCACTTCCTCGGCGAGTTCGCGAGCGCGCAGACCATCGAAACCGCACGCCTGCGCCCAGGCGACCGTCTGGTCGACGGCATCGGCCATCAGCGGGGAATGGAACGGCAACGTCACGTCAAGGTATTCGAGCGTCGGGTCGAACACCGAGCCGCCGCGCACCTTCTGCTCGCGCAGACGCGCCTGCTTGCGGTGTTCCTTGCCCGCGGCGAGCGCGAAGAGCGCCAGATCCTCCGGGTATCCAGACAGAACCTGATGGTCGGGGGCGTTTTCGACGGCGATGGAGATCGGCCCGCGGGTGGCGGGGATGCGCGCGATCAGGGTTTCGGTCTGCTCGCGGTTGGCGCCCTTGACCGACAGCATCGGGGTTGCGCCTTCGAGTTTGGCGTGCAGGCCGAGCAGCCGCGCTTGACGGGTGCCGGCGACGCCGATCAGTCGGGCCACGGCGAGGATTTCGTCAATCGGCTCCTGCGCGGCTTCGAGCGAGCCGGCACGCTGCAGTTCGCGGGCCATATGCACGCCAATGATGCCCTGCGAATGCCCGAGCAGCGCCACCGGCTTCGAAGCGGGGTTGTATCCCAGATGCACGGCGTCGATAATCGCTGCGAGCTGGGTGAGCGCGATGCCTTCGACGCTCACGGACGCATCCGCTGCGGCTCCGAGTGAGGCGCAGGACGGCTTGAATCCGAAGATGTCGGTCGGGTGTCCGGTCACCGCAAGCAGGTCGGCGGCCACCGGGGTCAGCAGGCGGTCGGCGGCGAGCACTTGGGCATGCAGATCCGCGGCTAGGGCCGGGTCGTCCATCGCATCGGCGAGCGCCGCGGTCCACGGGGTGGATTGCCCGCCGAACACCACGGCGTGCGGCTCGTTAACAAGCCTGGACAAGAAAGGTGTGGTACTGGTCATTATTGTTCCTTTGCTGGTTTCCATTCGATTCGTGTGTTGTTGATTGGTGTGGTTGACGTTGCCGGAAGCGCTTACATCGGCTGGTTGCCGTGATGCTTGTCGACCGGCCGGTGGCGGCGTTTGCCGGCGAGCGTGCGCAGGGCTCCGGCGATTGCCTCCCTTGTCTGTTCGGGGTCGATCATCGCGTCAATCTGCCCGGTTTCCATCGCAAGGTTCGCGTTGACGGTCGTAGCCTCATAGTCGGCCACGTACTTCGCACGCAGCGCTTCCACGTCCTGCCCGCGTTCCTTGGCTTTCTGCAGATCCTTGCGATGAATGATGTTGACCGCGCCTTGGGCGCCGAGCACCGCGATCTGGCTGGACGGCCAAGCGAGGTTAACGTCCGCGCCAATCGCCTTGGAGCCCATGACGATGTAGGCGCCGCCGAAGGCCTTGCGCAGGATCACCGTCACCATCGGCACCTGCGCGTTCGCATACGCGTAAATCACTTTCGCGCCGCGGCGGATGATGCCCACATGCTCCTGGTCGCTGCCCGGCTTGTATCCGGGGGTGTCCACGAGGGTGATGACCGGCAGGTTGAACGCGTCACATAGGCGCACGAAACGCGCGACTTTCTCAGAGGATTCCACGTCGAGGATGCCGGCGAGCGCGTTCGGTTGGTTGGCGACCACACCGACCGGGTGGCCTTCGATGCAGGCGAAGCCGACGACCGCGGATTTCGCGTACAGTTCCTGCACTTGGACGAATTCGCCATAATCGACGATGCCGTGGATGACATCGAGCATGTCGTAGGGCTGACAATCATTATCCGGCACGATGGAGGCGACGCGCGAGGCTGCCGCCTGGTCGGCGTGCGTGGACGCGTAGGCGAATACCGGCGGCTCACACTGGCAGTTCGACGGCAGGTAGGCGAGCACCGTGCGCGCGTAGTCAATCGCATCGGCCTCGTCTTCTCCGAGATAATGCGCGACGCCGGAGACCACGTTGTGCACGTAGCCGCCGCCCAGATCCGCCATGCTGATTGTCTCGCCAGTGGACGCCTTGACGACGTTCGGCCCGGTAACGAACATGTCGGAGTTCTCACGCGTCATGATGATCAGGTCGGTCAACGCCGGGCAGTACACGGCGCCGCCCGCGCACGGGCCGAGGATGATGGAGATCTGCGGGACAAAACCGCTCGCCTCGCAGGTCTTCTTGAAAATCCGCCCGTATTGGCTGAGCGCCGCGACACCTTCCTGGATACGCGCGCCGCCGGAGTCGATCAACGCGACAATCGGCACTTTGAGGCTGATGGCCATATCCATGAGGTGGCAGATCTTCTCACCTTCGGCCACGCCGAGCGTGCCGCCGCGCACCGAGAAGTCCTGCGCGTACACGGCGACCGTGCGCCCGTACACTTTGCCGAACCCGGTGATGACGGCCGAACCGGCAACCCCCTTGTTGATGTCGCCGCCGACGAAACGGCCGATTTCCTGGAAGCTGTCGGCGTCGAACAGCAGGTCGAGGCGTTCGCGGGCCGTGCCTTTGCCTTTGGCATGCTGGCGTTCGCGGGCGTGCTCCTCGGCGGCACGCGCAAGTTCGGCGGCTCGTCCCACGGCGGGGCGGATCGGCTGAGTCGCGTCATGCGCCGTGGAGTCCGCAAGTGCCGTGGAGTCCGCCGGTGCCGTGGTTGTCTGCGCTGCGGTCAGTGTGCTGCTCATTGCCGGTCTCCTTCCGCATCCTTGTCCGTCGATGTCCCGGATGCCTGTGCGCCTTCGGCCGCATGGATGTCGAGCTCGACAAGCGTCTGCCCGCCTTCGACACCATCCGCCGGGCCGACACAAATCTTCTTGACCGTACCGTTAATCGGCGCGTACACGTAGTTCTCCATCTTCATGGATTCGAGCACGACCAACAGGTCGCCCTTGGAGACGCTCTGACCTTCCGCCACGTTGACGCGGGTGACGATTGCCTGCATCGGCGAGGAGATGATGCCGCTTTTCGCGCCGTCATCCACCTTCGGCTTGCCGATATCATGCAATCCTTGACCGCGCAACGGCTGGGTGGCGCGTCGTGCGGACCGTGCGCGGGCGGCACCCGTCAGCCCGTCGACAATCGTCAGGGGGACAGTGAGTTTGACGCGCTTGTCATTGACTTCGATGACGAAGGAATCGCTGGCAACGGCCTTCTCCCCGGCCCCTCCAGCCACGGATGCGGGTTGTCCGGCACCTGCGGCCGCGGGTTCGCGGTTGAGATACTTGCGTTCCAGCCATTTGGTGGATACGCTGAACGGATGCTGTTCGGCGGTGAATTCAGGATCATTGAAAATCTGCTCGAACAGGCTCGCCGGCGACGGCACGCCTTCGATACGCAGCTCGCCGAGGGCGCGACGCACACGGGCGACCGCAGTCGCGCGGTCCTGCGCGGTGACGACGAGCTTGCCCATCAGAGAATCGAACTTCGGCGAAATCGTGTCTCCCGCCTTAACCCCGGAATCCACGCGGATCCCCGGTCCGGCCGGCCATTGCAGCCCGGTGAGTGTGCCGGAGCTCGGCGTCAGGTTCGTCGCGGGGTCCTCGCAGGTGATGCGCAGCTCGAAGCTATGGCCGCGGATGCTCTCCGGGCGGGTCAGGTGCCCGCCGGCGGCAATCGTCAATTGTTCACGCACCAGATCAAGCCCGCACACCTGCTCGCTGACCGTATGCTCGACCTGCAGACGCGGGTTGACTTCCAGGAAATACACCTTGCCCTGTTCGGTGAGCATGAACTCGCAGGTGCCGAGCCCCACATAATCTACCGCCTCGAACAGGCCACGCGAATAGCGTTCCAGAGCTTCAAGCGCTTTCGGCGGCATGAAGGGGGCCGGGGCCTCCTCGATGAGTTTCTGGTTGCGCCGCTGCACCGAGCAGTCGCGCGTCGAATACACGACAAAATCGCCGTGGCTGTCACGCCCGCACTGGGTTTCCACATGCCGCGCCTTGTCGATGAACCGTTCGACGAAATACTCGTCCAGATCCCCGCCCTGGAGCGCATCATGGCTTAAGTAGAAGCTGCGCAGCTCGTCGTCGTTGTGCACGATGGTGATGCCGCGGCCACCACCACCGTCCGTGCGTTTCATCATGATCGGATAGCCGTGCGTCTGCGCGAAATCAAGCAGCTCACGCATATCCTTGACCGGCTCGGAAATACCGGGGACGGGCGGGACCTTCGCACGGGCGGCGACCCGGCGGGCGGTGATCTTGTCGCCCAGATCGACCAGAGCCTTGGGGTCGGGGCCCACCCAGACGGCACCCAACTCGCGGACCTTGGTCGCGAACGACGGCACCTCGGAAAGGAACCCGTAACCGGGGTGTACCGCGTCGGCACCACTCCTGTGCAGAATGCCGATCAGCAGGTCCTCGTTGAGATACGTGTCGCGGTAGGTGTCGCCGGGCAGCAGGTAGGCTTCGTCTGCCATATCCACATACTGTTCGTCGCGATCCTGTTCGGCGTACACGGCGACCGTGCGGATGCCCATCTCACGGGCGGTTCGCACGACACGCAGCGCGATTTCACCGCGGTTCGCCACCAGAAGTTTGCTGACATTATTGACCATGCTTTCCAAGCTATGCCGCCGAGATCGCGTCTGGCGGGGGCATGGACGACAAAGAATCCGCGATCTTTTTGTAACCCTCCACAAACGTCACCGTAAGTTGGCTTGCGATTTTCGGCGGTATTCCGCCATTGAGCGCTTTCGTCGCAACCGACCGGACACATCGGCGACATTGGCGGGCGCAATCGGGTCCATAGAATGATGGCCAGCACGCCCCTGACCGGGCATTGCATGAAAGTTGCATGAAAGGAAGGGATTCCCATGTCACATCAGACACCATCCGCCGCGCTGGCTTCCGCGGCCCCTACCACCGTCCGCCGCCTGCTGCGTTCGGCAGGTATGTCGCTGCTGTTCGCGCTGCTGCTGTGGGCTGCAGCCGCCGCCGGGCGCATCCCGATTCCCGGCACTCCGGTCGGCATCACCTTGCAGACCTTCGTCCTGATGCTTGCCGCGTTGAGCCTGGATTGGCGCGAAGCCGGCGGCGCGGTCGTGCTGTACCTGCTCGCTGGCGCTGCAGGACTGCCGGTGTTCTCGGGCGGCATGTCCACGCTGGCGCTGGTCGGCCCGAGCGCCGGCTTCCTGTTCGGCTTCCTGCCGGGCGTGATCGTCACCTCCCTGCTCAAGGGCAAAGCACGTGGCACGGGTGCACGTGGCTACTGGCTGACCGCCGCGAGATATTTCAGCGCTTCGCTGGTCGGCTGCGTGGTGATTGTGTACGCCTTCGGTGTGAGCATCCAGGCGATGCTCACACATGTTCCGCTGAGCGCTGTGGCGCTTGCTTCGCTCGGGTTCGCCGGCGGCGACCTGCTCAAGGCGGTTGTCGCCTCGGCAGCCGTCAGCGGGCTGTCCTCGCGTATCGCCCGTGACGCCAAGTGACGTCGAAGAACGCCAGATAATGTCAAATAACGGCAAGTAACGGCTGGGCGCGCTAGTTGCACCAGTCCGATAACGAAAGACCGTCGCCCCGATTGCGTGGGGCGGCGGCCTTTCGCGTATGTGCATTCGTTGTCTGTCACCGTTGAGGACGGCGGGCCTTCAGCTGGCGGTCAGTGAGTCATCAGTGCTCATCAGTCAAGAACACCGACATCACCGGTCGTCACCGTATGCTCGACTCCCTCGTCGTCCACGATTGCCAGTGAGGCGTCCGGATTGATGCGGATAGCACGCCCGACAATCGTCTCACCCCCGACGAGCCTGGCTTCCACCCTCCTGCCGAGTGTCCAACTCACCTGCCGGGTCTCCTCAAGCAGCTGGGCTGCGTAGGCCTTGCGGTCACGCACAAACCGGGCGATACGGTCACGCAGGCCGGCCATGATTGCCGCCGCGATGAGGTCGCGCAGCACTTGCACGTCCGGCAGCGGGTCGACATGCAGCTGCAAGGATGTGGATTGCGGGGTCGGCAGGTTTTCCGCGCGCAGGGCGAGATTGATGCCGATGCCGATGATCACGCCGGTGCGATGCTCATCCAAGGGCACGAGCTGCACCAGAATCCCGCCGAGTTTCAGGCCATGGCAGAAAATGTCGTTCGGCCATTTGATGGCCAGCGTGCAATCCTGCTGACGCGGACGGGCGCCGCTGGAGAACACCGCCGACCGGATCGCGTCGCGTGAAGCAAGACCGGCGAGTGTCGGCAGCCACCCGTTGACCGTATCATCAGCCACGACATCAGCGGGCATCACCGTGACGAACGACACCGTGAAGGACTCCCCCGGACGGTTCACCCACGCGCGCCCAAGACGACCATGACCGCCGGTCTGGTAGTCCGCGGCAATCACCGTGATCTTCCCGTCATCCGCCGGGTCGCCCCCGATCCGCCCATCGGCGAGCATCTCGCCGGCGAGTGTGTTCGTCGAATCCACCTCGGCCAGCGCGATCAGCCGGTCAGCCTCCTGTTCGGTCCGCGGCATGCGCGGAACCGTCCCCTGTTTCGTCATCATGGCACCAGCCTACCGCCGAACAACGCGTTTGTCGCGGATGTACGCGCCGGGTGGCCCCAAGCTGCGGATTGACCTCGGCTGCGGAACCGGCAGGCGGCCAGGATACGAGCCCACCAAACCCGCCATCGTGTGAGCCAATCCTCACACAACCACCTCCACGGCTACGCCCGCAGCCATCGCGGACCCCTCCTGCACCCAGCCCCGGCTCCTTGCGTCAGACTACAATGCTCAAACATGACCGAAGCCACGCGAACCTCGAGAGCCACGACCACGCCATCCGTGCAACCCGATCAAGCGGCAAAGCGTTCCAAGACCACGACGGGCAGGCATTCCTCGCGCCGCGCACAGGCCGGCGCCATCGCCCGGTGGACGCTGGCGACCCTCGCCGTCCTGTGGCTGAGTTTCTGCACGGCGATCGGACCGTTCTATTGGTACGGTGGCAGCATCGCCGACTGGGGATTCGTCAACACCATCTATTTCCTGCTCGCCCTAGCCATCTACCTGATGCTGCTCATCGCGTTGGTGCGCGTCGGCGGCGGGCTTGCGGCCATCCCGTCATCCGTTCGCTCCGTTTGTCGTCGGGCGGCGGCAGCGATCGGAACCTACTGTCGCACCGGATGGCGGCGGAACATCAGCAAGCCTTGGCACGCCTTGGCACGCATGTGGCGGCGATTTACAGCCACACGATTTGCGCATGCCGTCGGACGTTGCTGGACCGCCGTCCGCACGTATACCCCGCGCATCATCATGCGGTGCACACGCAGTTGGATCGGCCTCGCGCTCATCATGTTCATCGGATGGCTGTGGGTGCCGGTCACCCTGCTGTCCGCGTTCGGCGCCGACATCCGCTCGCAAGTGCGGGAATTCAGCTGGGCTTGGAACCAATGGACGGGCTTGCAACAGCCGTATACCGGGTTCTTCGCCTTCGTCCCGATGGATATCTACCCGACCGCGCACTACCTGTGGCCGCAAGACCCGACCTATCTGACGGATCAGCACAATCTCGTGCTCACCGTGTTCTACGGTGCCGTCGCCGCCGCATCCCGGTATTTCACCGGTTCAAACGATGCAGGATATGTCGTGCTGTCCTCGTTGCAGTTCCTGTTCGCGGTCTTCTGCTGTTCGGCCACGATGCACCGATTCCTCAACCTGCCGTGGCTTGGACCTGAGTCCGGGAAGGACACCGAGGCCACCGTTGTCCCGAACAGCGAACCAGGGAGTACACCCGGGGATTATCCGCATGCGGTCGCGCGGGCCGGCGTATGGCAGCGCGCCATCATCATCCTGTTCTTCCTGCTGTGCCCGATCGCGGTGTTCTCCACTATCAGCCTGACGAAATCACCGCTGTTCGCCTTCGCATTCGTCTGGTGGTTCGGCATCGCCTACCAGCTGCATATGACACGCGTCAAGCGCGGCGAGACACCCCGTCGGCTGCCCGCACGTACCCTCGCCGCATTCATCGCGAGCGCCTGCGTCATGCTGATCAGCGCGAAATACGCGTGGTACATTCTCCTCGCGCAGACGGTCATTATGCTCATCGCCGACCGTGGGCGCTGGAAGACCTACATCGTTGCCCTGCTGCTGCCGGCGGTCATCCTGCATGGCGGCCTGGTCCTTCTGGTATCTACCGGCAAGGTCATCAACGGCGACCCGATTGAAAGCCGCGGCATCCAGCTGCAGCAAATCGCGCGCGTTGCCCGGCGCAATCCCGAAGGCATCCCCAAGGACGCGGCGGACAAGCTCGCCCCGATCTTCAACCTTGACCAGATGGGCGAATCCTACTTCCAGCAGGATGCCGACCCGGTGAAATCCTCCGGGATCCAATCCAAGAAAGTCAGCTATCGTTGGCGTTCCGTCACAAAAGAGGATATGGCTGATTTCAACAGCGCGTGGTGGCAGATCGTCAAGGCGAATCCGGTCATCGCGGCGGATGCGTTCTTCGCTGAATGCTTCGGCTATTTCGACATCGCCGATCTGCCGTATGTCTCCATGGACTATTACGTGACCAGCGATTACGTGGTGAACAACACCGAATGGATCAAGGACTGGCAGCCGCAATGGCGTGAGAATATCGCGAGGTTCGCGCGCAACTGGGGCAAAATCCCCGTGCTCGGATGGGTCACGCACGGCAATTTCTATGTCATTTTGACCCTGCTGTTCGGCGCCGCGGAAGTGGTCCGCCGCCGTTGGCGCACTTTGGCGTGGCATATGCCGTTGTTGCTGCTCATGGGCGTGATGATCACGTCGCCGGCAAACAACTTCGAACGCCATATGCTTCCGCTGACTTTCGTGTTCTGTTTCGTCGCGTTGACCTACTGGCGCGAGTCCAGGGGTTGCCATGAAACGCGTATCGCCGGGCCCGAGGACAGTGCGGGTGGACATCACCGTGACACTGAATCCGGGCGGGACTAGGCTGGCACTATGGTTTCCGTTTCTGCACACTCCGGGTCAGACTCCGATCGCAAGGATCTGCTTGACCTGTTGATGGCCCGTCTCGCCGTGCTATTGGGAGACGATGTGCTGGAACGCGACCGGCCGGCCGACGTTGCCGGAACCGGTGCTGTGGGAACGACAGATGAAACCGCCGGAACAGCCGGAACACCCGGAACCGCCGACCAATCGAATGCTACCGCGGCAACGGCACCAGGGTCGCCGCACCCGGCCGACGCCCGGACCCTGCTCGAATCCATTGTGTTCGCGTGTCTCGCGGAAAGCACGGACGACGAGCGGGTCGTCTCGCTGATGCATACGCTCGGATGGCCTGCGCATTATGTCTGCTGCAGTATCGCCGGCACTCCCCCGGCGCACGATGTCGCCTCATGCGCGGCATCAATTCGGAGCCAATTGCCGCCTCATGCCGACGGTACCCCGCAGGATTGTCTGATCGGCGAGCATGACGGGAATCTGGTGGCGTTGGTGCGCGTCGATGACGGAACCAGCCCGGACCAAGTCGCGCATATCGCCGAAACGTGTTTCGATGGGCATGAACCGATTTGTCTCGGGCCAACCCGGCAGAACGCCGACGGTGCGTCCCGCGCCATCCGGGCCGTCATCAACGCCCTGTTCGCGCTCAACGCCTGCACGCGCGAAGTGCCGCAACCCATGCGATGCGAGGACCTGCTTCCGGAACGTGCCCTCATGGGCGATGAGGATGCGCGCGACGAACTAATCACATCAATCTACGAGGCGCTCAAAGGCGACAATCCCAATGATCCGACACTCCAAACGGTCAGCATTTTCCTTGATTCCGGCGCTTCGCTGGATGCGACGGCCCGGGCGCTGAGTGTCCACCCAAATACCGTGCGGTACCGGCTCAAACGGGCCACGGAAATTTGCGGTTGGGATGCAACCGATACACGCGAGGCATATGTGCTCTCGACGGCGATTACGCTCGGACGGCTACGCGATGCCGGTTTGTGGCGCGATGACGGCACGCTGTAGGGTGTACTGCTGACTTCCCGGACACCTTCTGGGAATCCTTTGTTATTGGCATCCTGACAACTTCGGAACTGACACTGACAATTCCGACCTTAGTAACCCGGACGTGCCGGACTGCGAAGTACTGGACACGAATATGCTGGGCTCTGACAACTGGGCACGAAAGACCCACCGAAAAGACCCGCCCCCATAAAAATGGGAAAGCCCCATGCACACCGGCAATCGGCATGTATGGGGCTTGTGCGTTCTCGTTCCGCCCTAGGCTCGAAATAACGGACGGAACCAGAAATCAGGCGAGTGTCGCGGTATCCAGCGGGATGCCGGGGCCCATCGTGGAAGTGATGGTCGCCTTGGTGATGTAGCGGCCCTTCACGGTGGACGGCTTGAGACGCTTGATCTCGTCGGCCACTGCCTTGAAGTTCTCGTCAAGAGCCTTCTCTTCGAAGGACATCTTGCCGATCAGGAAGGACAGGTTGCCGTGCTTGTCCACACGGAACTCAATCTTGCCGCCCTTGATATCCTTGACAGCCTTGGTGACGTCCATGGTCACGGTGCCGGTCTTCGGGTTCGGCATCAGGCCACGCGGGCCGAGGATACGGCCGAGACGGCCGACCTTGCCCATCATGTCCGGGGTAGCCACGACAGCGTCGAAATCGAGGAAGCCGTCCTGGACCTTCTGCACGAGATCGTCATCGCCAACGATGTCGGCGCCGGCCTCGGTGGCCTCGGTGGCCTTCGGGCCACGGGCGAACACAAGGACCTTGGCGGTCTTACCAGTGCCGTTCGGCAGGTTGACGACGCCGCGCACGAGCTGGTCGGCCTTGCGCGGATCCACGTTCAGACGGTACACGGCTTCGATGGTCTCATCGAAACCACGCTTCGGCATGCTCTTGAGCAGAGCGATCGCCTCAGGAGCGGTGTACAGGTTGTTACGATCGACCTTCTCGGCCGCCTCGCGGTACTTCTTGGAGTGCTTCTTAGCCATCTGTCCTTCTCCTCTCAGTCGGTGACCGTGATGCCCATGGAGCGGGCGGTACCTTCGATGATCTTCATGCCAGCCTCGACGTCGCGGGCGGACAGATCAGGCATCTTGATCTCGGCGATTTCGCGGACCTGAGCCTTGGTGACGGTACCGACCTTGTGGGTCAGCGGGTTCTCGGTGCCCTTCTGGATACCGGCGGCCTTCTTCAGCAGAGCTGCGGCCGGCGGGGTCTTGAGCACGAAGGTGAAGGAACGATCTTCGTAAACGGTGATCTCAACAGGGACGACCTGGCCCATCTTGTCCTGCGTGGCCGCGTTGTAGGCCTTGCAGAAGTCCATGATGTTGACGCCATGCGAACCCAGAGCCGGACCCAGCGGCGGGGCGGGGTTCGCCTTGCCAGCCTGGATCTGAAGCTTGATCAGCGCTGTGACTTTCTTCTTAGGAGCCATTGTCTGGTTCTTCTTTCTGTGAAGCGGTGGTTACGGTCGCCACGCACGAGGCGCGGTCTCCTCCCGCAACGTTCATTGCTGTGCTGTGCTAGCGGGTCTCCCCTCCAGACACAAACATCACTATTATGCTCGTTCGCCTCGACAACATCAGTGTCGCCATGCCCATGATGCGGTGTGGCACGAAGACACCGACTACGCCGTGACCATCACCACCCAGAACTCCCCCTCCTCACAAACCAGCTACGCTCAGCCCCCACCCAGCGTAACTAGATTGGATGTGCCGAGCACAATGACAATGGCGGCGGCACCCGGTGAGGTGCCGCCGCCATTGAGTATGAACGGATTGTTGGGATTCAGTCGATCTTCTCGACCTGTCCGAAGCCGAGCTCCACAGGCGTGTCGCGACCGAAGATGGACACGAGCACGGTGAGCTTCTGCGTGGTCGGCTCGACGTCGGAAACCACAGCCGGCATGGTCGCGAACGGACCGTCGGTGACGGTGACCTGGTCGCCAACCGCATAGGAGACTTCGAGCTTGCGCTTCTTCGCGGCAGCAGGCTTGTCTCCTGCCGCCTTCAGCGCTTCGGAAGCAATCATCGGCGCCATCATCTGCACGACTTCCTCGCGCGACAGCGGTGCCGGATCCTTGGTCGGGCCGACGAAGCCGGTCACGCCCTCGGTTTCACGCACGATACGCCGGGCGTCCTCATCCGGCCACATACGAATCAGCACATAGCCAGGCACGCGGACGCGGGTGATAACCTTCTTGCCCTTTTCGGTGTGCTTCTCGACCTCTTCCATCGGCACTTCCACCTGGAAGATCTGATCCTCGAGACCGAAGCTCTGCACACGAGATTCGATGTTGGTCTTCACGCGCTTTTCATAGCCGGAGTACGTATGCAGCACATACCACTTGCCATCGAGTGTGCGAAGGCTCTTGGAGAACTCTTGGACAGCCTTGGTGCCGGCATCCTCAGCCGGTTCGTCTTCCTTGGCTTGCGTCTGATCGGACTCGCCTTCGGATGCTTCGGGAGCATCCGTCGCCTCGGCATCGCCAGCGGTCTGCTCGGTCTGCTCCGGCTCGGCGCTCTGGGCGTCGTCCGCGGCGGGCTGGGCGTCAGCTTCCGACGCCACCTGCTGCTGGGCCGCAGGAATATCACCGTTCGCTGCATCCTCATCGGATACCACATCTGGCAACGAATCCAGATTCTCGAGATTCACTTCATCATCCATGCTTACTTAACCTTCGTGTGTACGGATCAGCCGAAAACGAGCAACACGAGCTTGCCCAAGCCAAAGTCCATGGCAGTGACCAGGGCCATCAGCACCAGCACAAACACGAAAACCGCGAACGACCAAGAGAACAGCTCTTTGCCGGTAGGGGTCACAACCTTGCGCAACTCATTGAACGTCTGCTTGATATACAAGCCGATCCGCATGAAAATATTGGGCTTACGCGGCTTGTCTGTACGTGCCTTGGCCATTTCCATCCTTCGCTCGGCTACTGAACATCCAAAAGACTGGCAGGGACGGCGGGACTCGAACCCACAACCTACGGTTTTGGAGACCGTTGCGCTACCAATTGCGCCACATCCCTAGGTGAACTCTGCTCATTCTATCGAAACGACGGGACTGAGCAAAACCGCCAAGAGGTCATCTTAGCGGGTACTCGCGATTTAGTCCAATCGGGTTCCGCCACACGCGTCATACCGCCGAAAATCAGAGTGTCGAAATGGCGCGGGCACCGACGCGACTGCGGCATCGGTGTAAACGACAAGTGCCCGGCCACGACCCACGCCGTGACCGGGCACCGCACCCCCTACCGGGAATCAGCCAATCCACTCCTTGAAGTAGCGCATGCCCTTGGCCAGATCCTCGTCGGAAAGCGCATAAGAGAAACGCAGGTAGCCGGGAGCGCCGAAGGCCTCGCCCGGAACCGCGGCGACATGGCCTTCGTCAAGCAGCAGCGCGGCGAATTCCTGCGACGTATGGGCGACCGAACCGTTGGCGCCCAGCGGCTTGCCGAGCAGTTCCTCGATATTCGCGAACGCATAGAACGCGCCGGTCGGCATCGGGCAATGCACGCCCGGAATCTCGTTGAGGGCGGTGACGATGGCGCGACGGCGCTTGTCGAAGGCCTCACGCATCGCGGCCACGGCGGACAGGTCGCCGGCGACGGCGGCGAGCGCGGCACGCTGGGAGACATTGGCGACATTCGACGTCATATGGCTCTGCAGCTTGGTCTGCGCCTTGGCGACCTCGAGCGGGGCAACGGTCCAGCCCACGCGCCAGCCGGTCATCGCATACGTCTTCGCCACGCCGTTAAGCACGAGTAGCTGGTTGCGCACTTCGGGTACCTCGGCGCCGACATAAGCGGTCTTCACGCCGTCATAGTTGAGGTGTTCGTAGATTTCATCGGAAACGACCCACACGTGGTGTTCCACCGCCCACTCGCCGATTGCCTTGATGGTTTCGCGGCTCCACACGGCGCCGGTCGGATTGGACGGCGAGGTGATGATGATTGCCTTGGTGCGATCGGTACGCGCCGCTTCGATTTTGTCGATATCCGGTTCGAATCCCTGCTCGGCGCCGGAGAACACCGGAACCGGCTTGCCGCCGGCGAGCTTGACAACCTCAGGATAGCTGGTCCAATACGGGGCGGGGATGATAACTTCGTCACCGGGATTGAGCAGCAGCTGGAATACCTCGTACACAGACTGTTTGCCGCCGTTGGTGACCACGACTTGGTCAGGCGAGACCTCGTAGCCGGAATCGCGCAGCGTCTTGCGCGCGATCGCCTCACGCAGCTCGGGCAGACCGGCCGTCGGAGTGTAGCGGTGGTTCTTCGGGTCACGGCATGCAGCCGCCGCGGCGTCGACGATGTAATCAGGGGTGGGGAAATTCGGCTCGCCCGCACCGTAGGCCACGATGTCGATGCCCTGCGCCTTCATCGCCTTCGCCTTCGAATCGACAGCGAGGGTCGCGCTGGGGGCGACATTGTTGACACGGTCGCTCAGGTTCTGCCAGTCAGCCATAGTCATGGCCCCTACTGTAATCGCTACGGGCGAAAACCGTCCCGCTGCCGCGACACGCACTCGTACGGCGCAAACGGGACGGTCGCGGTATGGCCGCTGCCAACGGGACGCCGCCATATACCAGACATAGCACGAAATCACGAAACGACAGTCACGAAATGGCAGTCACGCCGTCACTCCAATCGCTCGAAGCATATGATGACGATTCGTGCGAATCCCACAAATCGCGCAAATCCCGCTAATACCGCAGGTCACACAAGAACGAGATTATCGCGATGCACAAGCGGATGCGCGTACTCGTCGCCGAAGAAACGCCGCAGCTGCGCGGTGTTGCGCCCCAGCATGCGCGGGATTTCCTCGGAATCGTAGCCGGAGAGCCCCTTGGCAATATGCTTGCCGGATTCGTCGTCAATCCAGATCGGGTCGCCGGCGGAAAAATCGCCGCGCACCTCGAGAACACCGGCGCTCAGCAGGCTCGCACGGCCGGCACGCACGGCTTGTGCAGCTCCTGTGTCCACGACAAGCACGCCACGCGGATGCGACGCGAATTTAATCCACAACCGCCTCGACGAACCACGCCGCTTGATGGGCGCGAACGCCGTACCCACCGGGTCGCCCATCAAGGCCGGCCCTGCATTCGCAGCGCAGGTGAGCACTGCGGGAATGCCCGAGACCGCAGCCATATGGGCGGCTTCCAACTTGGTGACCATGCCTCCGGTACCGACGCCGGAGGAGCTGCCCGCGACTTTGACCTCATTGAGCGCGCGCTCAACATCGGGTACGAAGTCGATTTTCTTCGAACCGGGTTGGCTCGGGGGCGCGGTATACAAGGCATCCACGTCAGTGAGCAGCACGAGGGCGTCCGCACGCACGATATTCGCCACCAGCGCGGACAGGCGGTCGTTGTCACCGAACCGGATTTCGTTATTCGCCAGAGCATCGTTCTCGTTGACGACTGGCACAACGCCCAAATCAAGCAAACGATCCAAGGTGCGCTGCGCGTTGTGGTATTGCGTCGCCCTGATCGTGTCCTCCGCGGTGATGAGGATTTGGCCGACCCGGATGTCGAAACGGCTGAACGACACCTCATACCGGGCCATGAGCAGTCCCTGGCCGACGGATGCGCACGCCTGCTGCGTCGCGATATCGGCCGGCCGACGTTCGAAGCCGAGCGGCCCGAATCCGGCAGCGATAGCGCCCGATGACACGAGGACGATGCGCGCCCCTTGCAACCGCGCGCATGCGAGTGCCGCGACCAGCGCGTCCAGTTTCGCCGGGTCAAGATGCCCCGAAGGCTTGGTCAGCGAACTGGAACCGACCTTGACCACAATCGTCTGCGCTTGCGCGATGGACCGTCTGACTCTCTCATGCGTGGGCTGCGCCATTACTCCCCGGCTTCCTCGCTGTCCTGCTCCTGGTCGTCACCGGCCTCGCCACGTCCGAACAGGCTTTCGCGGTCATGACGGTCGTCGTCCACGCTCGGATCGGCCCAGTGGCCGGCCTTGCGTTCCGCCATCATCGCCTCGCGCACAGCCGCACGGGCATCCATCATCTCGTGGTATTCGCGCCGGCGTTCCGTATTCGTACGGCGCCGGGCACGCGGATCATTCGCCTCGAGACGCAGATCCTTGCCGCGCGAGCCCAGTTGCGAGCCGTCCAGCATCTCGGCACCCGCCGCGATGGTCGGATCCCAGTCAAAGGCGACCGCGCGGTCGCCCCGCCCGATGCGCACCTCGTCGCCCGCATGCGCGCCTTGGCGCCGCAGCTCGTCCTCGACACCAAGCTTGGCCAGCCGATCGGCGAGATAGCCGACGGCTTCGTCATTGTCAAAGTTCGTTTGGACGACCCAACGTTCCGGTTTGGTGCCGGTGACGGTGTACCACACGTCGCCGTTGCGGTTCGTTTCGCGCTCGACCTTGAAATCAGCCTCAGCGGCCGCGGCGGGGCGTCTGCGACCCTTGCGTTCGAGCGGCTTGATGACGACGCGCTCGTCCTCCTGCTCCTGCTCGCGGCGCGCAACCTCCTTGCGCATCTGGGTGACCAGCTCGCCGAGGGCATACCCGAGTTCTTTGAGGCCGGCGTGCGAAGCGGTGGACACCTCGAACACGCGCAGCCCCATCTTCTCGAATTCGGGACGCACAAAATCCGCGAGTTCCTTGGCTTCAGGCACATCGACCTTGTTGAGCACGATGATGCGCGGACGATCGGGAATCGGAATCGCGCCCACCGGCAACTCCAGCTTGTCCGCGTACTGGGCGAGCTCATGTTCGAGCGCGTGGTAGTCGGACACCGGGTCGCGGTCGGGTTCGAGGGTCGCGCAGTCGATCACATGCACGATGATTTCGGTACGCTCGATATGGCGCAGGAATTCCAAGCCAAGCCCCTTGCCTTCGGAGGCGCCCGGGATCAGACCCGGCACATCCGCGATGGTGTACCGGTAATCGCCGGCCATGACCACGCCGAGATTCGGCACCAGCGTGGTGAACGGGTAATCGGCGATTTTCGGCTTGGCGGCGCTCATTGCTGCAACCAAGCTGGATTTGCCCGCAGAGGGGAAGCCAACGAGCGCGACGTCCGCAATTGACTTGAGCTCGAGGACGACATCGCGTTCCTCACCCGGCTCACCAAGCAAGGCGAAGCCCGGAGCGCGACGCGTACGGTTCGCCAGCGCGGCGTTGCCGAGCCCGCCTGCACCGCCCGCAGCGGCGACGAACCGGTCCCCCACATGTCGCAGATCCGCAAGCAGTTCGCCGGGACGCTTCGTCTGGCCCTTGGCACCTTTCGCGGTGAAAATCATCGTACCGACCGGTACCGGCAGGATCAGGTCCTTGCCTTTCGAACCATCTTTCGTATCTCCCAAGCCCATGGTGCCGCTGTCGGCCGTGCGGTGGGGAATGAACCGGTAATCCAGCAGGCTGTTCGCGTTCTCATCCGCCACAAAGATGACGGAACCGCCATCGCCGCCATTGCCGCCGTTGGGGCCGGCAAGCGGCTTGTATTTCTCGCGCCTGATGCCTGCGGAGCCGTTGCCCCCGTCGCCGCCCTTGACATGGACGGTCACCCGATCAACAAAATCTGCCATAGTGTCACCTTACGTCGTCCGACCGCCGGTGAACGCACAAGACGGACGGGAATTCATGGATAATCAACGATACCGCCATACCGCGATATCATGCGCGATGCGCCCTAAGACTGGCCCGCAGCGATACGGGACCACCGTCACGACGCGACGCACCGGAACAGCCGCATCACAAGCCGCGCCGGAAGTCACCCAGCAAATCGTGCCGCGAGCGGCACTGAGCAATAAAAAAGCCGCGTCCGACAACGGGCGCGGCTTCAGGTATTGATGCGTCAGGCGGTGACGACGTCGACGACCTTACGGTCACGACGGACACCGAACTTCACGCTGCCGTCCTTGAGGGCGAACAGGGTGTGATCCTTGCCCATGCCGACGTTCTCGCCGGGATGGAACTTGGTGCCGCGCTGACGGACGAGGATGTTGCCGGCGAGCACGGACTCGCCGCCGAACTTCTTCACACCGAGGTATTGAGGCTGCGAATCGCGCCCGTTACGTGAGCTGGAAGCGCCCTTCTTATGTGCCATGATCTAATTCCTTTCGGTCCTCAAGAACGCTCAGGCGATCTCGGTGATCTTGACGAGGCTGAGCTTCTGACGATGGCCCTTGCGACGGGTCACGCCAGTCTTGTTCTTGTACTTCATGATGTTGATCTTCGGGCCCTTGGCTTCGTCGTTCACGACTTCGCCCTTCACGGAGACCTTGGCAAGGTCCTTGGCGGCAAGGGTGACCTTGGAGCCGTCGACTACGAGCGCGACCGGGAACTCCACGGTATCGCCCTGCTTTGCATCGAGACGGTTGACCAGGATGACGTCACCGACCTCGACCTTTTCCTGATGGCCACCGGCCTTCACAATCGCGTACATATTCCGTTCCTTATGTTGTGGAAAGCTTACTGTCCAGCGCGTTCGAGCCTCCGGCCAGACACCAACTATCAAAACTACACCGACCCGCGTACATCCGTCAAGTCGATGAAACAACGCGTGTCAGCCTTCGGACACCGGTCTCGTACCGGTGCCCGAAGGCCGTCAGTCACCGTTCGGTGTCACCGTCCGTATTGCCGGCATCGACTGCCGAGTCTGCCGAGTCATCAGCCTGTGAGGCGGCATTGTGCTCGGCGCGCTCTGCGTTTTCTGCGTTCTCGGCGTTATTGGCCGCTACCGCCGCCGCGGCGATCTGCGCAAGCTTGGCCTTGACCGCCGGGCTCGAGCCCTTCGGCGCCTGCACCTCAGGAGTGCCATGGCCGTGCTTGTTCGTCTTGACGAACGGATCGCCGCCCTTCATCGCGTACGGATCGTCATACTCGGCACTGACCGTCGGCTCGTCATGGATGATGAAGCCGCGGCCCTTGCACGTCGGGCACTCCTCCGAGAAAGCCTCGACCAAGCCCTGGCCGATGCGCTTGCGCGTCATTTGCACCAAACCGAGCGAAGTGACCTCGGCGACCTGATGCTTCGTACGGTCACGCGCCAGGCACTCGACCAAGCGGCGCAGCACCAAGTCACGGTTCGCGGGCATCACCATGTCGACATAGTCGATCATGATCATGCCGCCGATGTCACGCAGACGCAGCTGGCGGGCGATTTCCTCGGACGCCTCAAGATTGCACCTGGTGACGGTTTCCTCAAGGCTCTTGCCCTTACCGATGAACCGGCCCGTGTTCACGTCAATCGTGGTCATTGCCTCGGTGCGGTCGATGACGATTGAACCGCCGGACGGCAGGTATACCTGACGTTCCATGCCCTTGCGCAGCTGGGAATCAATCTGCCACTTGTCGAACACGTCCTTGCCGCCATGCTCCTCGGGATCCCACTTGACCAGCTTGTCACGCAGGTCCGGGGCCATCGTGTCGAGATATTCCTCGATCCGCTCGTACACGCGGTCGCCTTCGACGATCATCTGGGAGAAATCGTCGTTGAAGATGTCACGCACCACGCGGATGGCGACATCCGGCTCGCCCTGCAGCAGCTTCGGACGCTTGCCGTGCAGATACAGGTCGCGCTTCTCGCAAATCTTGTCCCACTGCCGGCGCAACGCCTCGAGATCCTTCTCGATGGCCTCCTCGGAAGCGCCTTCAGCTGCGGTACGGATGATCACACCCATATCCTTCGGAGCGATCTTCGAAACGATGGACTTCAGGCGAGCACGCTCACGGTCAGGCAGCTTGCGGCTGACGCCCGTCATACCGCCGGACGGTACGAGGACAAGGAAACGGCCTGCGAGCGTGACCTGCGAGGTCAGACGCGCACCCTTGTGACCGATCGGGTCCTTGGTGACTTGCACGAGCACCGGGTCGCCTGACTTGAAGGCGAGCTCGATGCGGCGCGGCTGCCCTTCAAGACGCGTGGTGTCCCAGTTGACCTCGCCGGCGTACAAGACGCCGTTACGCGGCTGGCCGATATTCACGAACGCCGCCTCCATGCTCGGCAGCACGTTCTGCACGCGGCCGAGATAGATGTTGCCGACGGTGGCGACCTCCTGGATGTCGGAGACATAATGCTCAACCAGCACGTTGTCCTCGATCACCGAGATCTGCGTATGGTGGCCGCGTTCGCGCACAACCATGAGCCGGTCGACATGCTCGCGGCGGGCGAGGAAGTCCTGCTCCATGATCTGGTTCTGGCGGCTGCGCTCACGACGGTTGTCGCGGCGACGCTGCTTCTTGGCCTCGAGACGGGTGGAGCCTTCGACATCGGTGATTTCGTCGATGTATTGCTGCTTGCGGGAACGGCGGACCGGCTCTTCGCTCTCCTCCACGCCCTTGCCTGAACGACGGCGACGACGGCGACGGGTGACTGTTGTATCCTCGTCCTCGTCACGGTGGCGGTGGCGCACCTCGAGGATCTGCTCGTTGTCGTCCTCGGACTCCTCGCGGGACGACCGGCGGCGACGGCGACGGGTGCGGGTGTCCTGAGCGTCCTCATCGTCATCGGCATGGTCGTCCTTGCGTGAGCCGTCGGCGTTCCGATTGCCGGACATCACTTCGGTGATCGGGGTATAGGCGATGTCGTCGTATTCGAGGTCTTCTTCAATCTGTTCGACCTCGGCGGCGGCACGACGCTCCTGTGCATTCAATCGGCGGGAACGTCGACCGCGACGAGGTTCGTCTTCTTCCCGATCGTCGGCGGCGGACTCGTCACGACTGTCACGGCTGTCACGCGAATTCGCGCTCTGATTGGAGCGTTCGTCATCACGTTCCACATCATCTTCACCGCGGCCGCGACCACGACGCGAGCGGGTACGGCGAGTGCGGCGAGGTTCGCGTTCCTCGTCACGTTCGTCACGCACATCACGCGCATCACGACGGTCGGAATCATCTTCGGATTCCATGTCATCGGCGTCGGAGGCGGACGCCCCGGAAGACTGACGCGACGGCAGCACCGGCTCCTGGAAGAGCAGGGATGTCATCGGCTTGGAACGGCGATGCGTCCGGGTGGCGGACGGTGCTGCATCCCCATGCTCGTGGGAGAGGGAATCAAGCGCATCCTGGACACGCTCCTCCGGAGTTTCCGCGTCGGCTACGCCATGGCCGCCCAGAGCGGCAGTATCTGCGACAGGCTGCGCGGACGGCTCATCATCGGCAGCGATACGGGTACGACGGCGGGACCTCGTTGAGGTGCCGTGCGACCCTGCCGCGCGGGAAATCCGGCGGCGGCCACGGTGCGGCGCATGCTGTTCCCCGTCCGTTTCAGCATCTTCCGTTGCGTTGTCCGCAGACGCAGTGTTGCGCACGGGAGTCGGATCAATCGCCGGCTCTTCGAACAACGGCTTGGG
This sequence comes from Bifidobacterium sp. LCP19S3_E9, assembly GCF_052121135.1. NCBI lineage: Bacteria > Bacillati > Actinomycetota > Actinomycetes > Bifidobacteriales > Bifidobacteriaceae > Bifidobacterium > Bifidobacterium sp. LCP19S3_E9. The sequence goes on from NZ_JBQKEV010000006.1 coordinate 98,621, forward strand.
GTGCTCCTCAACCTTCAGCGCAAGGTCCGCGCCTGCGGCCCCTGCGCCACGCACGACACGACGGCCTCCGCGACGCCGGCGAACCGGGGCCGAGAACGTCTCAGACGAAGCCGCCTGATGCTGTGCCGATGCTGGAGTCGTGTTGGTCTGCTGCTGCGCTTCGCGGGATTCATTCGAATCGTCTGCGAAGCCCTGTTCTTCTGTTCTGGGCACAATGCTCCTCGCGATATGCTGCAGCCATATCGCCTTTTTCCGGCCCCGCACAGTGGTCACACCGCGCTCTCACCGCGGCCGCGCACCATTCGCGCCCATACGGGGCAATACATACAAAAGTCTAGCTGCGCGACGGCGGACACCGGCGCTCGCATTGGCCACCATAGCCGGATTGCGAGGGGATCGACGCCATCAAACGCATGACGGCTGTTGCAGAACCGTCACACTCAAGTATGACACAAAAATGCGAAGCTCGCGCACAAGTCGAAAAATCGGCAGTATTGTTCGTGCTTGCGGCGATTATGCCCTGACCACGCGTGAATACGCCAGGATTGCGTTGAGCACACACCGAGATTGTGCAGGTATTTCGCGGTGCCTACTCGGTGCCTACTCGGGGGAATGCACGGAACTCGTGCTGGAATCGAGGACTACGCCAGCCAATCCAGCAGGATGGATGCCATACGCGTCAATTCGCTGGCTGCAACCTGCTCATCATGCTTATGGGCGAGCAACGGACTGCCGGCCCCGAGATTGACCGCCGGGACGCCGAGCTGAGCGAAGCGTGCGACATCAGTCCACCCAAGCTTCGCCTGCGGATCGTGGCCAGTACGCTCCTTGACCAACGCTGCGAGCGAGGCGGCGAGCGGATCGTCCATACCGGGGCGCGCGCTCGGCGACTCGTCCTTCATCTCGATGCCGAAGCCCGCGAACATGCCGCCGGTCGCCACATGCTCGCCGTTGCCCAGCTCGGCACCCGCATCTGCACCCATCATCAGGGCCTTCGCCTGGGCGATGGTCTTGTCGGGCGCGAAACGGTAATTGACATGGACGCGGCACTCGTCGGGGATGACGTTCGTGCCTTTGCCCCCGGAAATCAGCGTGGCGTTCACGCCTTCGCGATACACCAGCCCGTCCACGGTCACGTCCTGCGGCTCGTACGCGTTGAGCGTATTAAGGATCGGTGCCGCCTTATGGATGGCGTTCGAGCCCATCCACGCGCGGGCCGAATGCGCCGCCACGCCGTGCGTGATCACATCGAAACGGATGGTTCCGTTGCAGCCGCCTTCGATGCCGCAATCCGTCGGCTCGCCGATCACCGCAAAATCGCCCTGGATCCAATCAGGATGGCTTTCTGCGACCTTGCGCAAACCGTTCTTCTCCGCCGCGACTTCTTCATGGTCGTAGAACACGAAGGTGAGATCGTATTTCGGATTCTTGAGATTCGCCGCGAGATACAGCATCACCGCATCCGAGGCTTTCATATCGGTGGCACCCCGCCCCCACATCACCCGTTCGCCAGGGTATGCGGCGGCTATGTCCTCGCGGATCAGCGGATCGCCCGGTTCCAGCCAGCGCGGCGGGAAATTGTCGATTACCGGGACCGTGTCCAGATGCCCGGCGAGGACTACCCGGCGTTCCCGGCCCAGATTCGTGGACGCGACCACGGTATCGCCATGCCGCCGCACCGTCAGATGCGGTTGGCGGGACAGGAACGCCTCGACCTCATCAGCCAACGGGCCTTCGTCGTCGCTGACGGAATACCGGTTCATGATATCAGTGAACATCCGCTCGATTTCGGTACGCATCCGCTCGGTTTCGCTGTTGTTTCCACCGTTATCCGTCATTGTCATGTCATCCTCCGTCAATCAGGGAAGGCCAATCGGGAAGACCGGCATGCGCGCCTCGCAACCCACACCACCGCCAATACCCGCCTATTTCGTCATGTCTCATCATCGCAAAGGTCATGGATACCCGCACGGAATGTCTCAGATTCCCGTTTTCAGTGCGTTTACGGGTATCCTGCCGGCGATGCCCGTGATACGAGACCATGGACGCGCGCCACACCGCAAAGACGGATACTGGAGTCGAGACGCACGCCAGAAGGCCATCGTCGCCGATGACGCTTACCATGCGAAACGCGGAACCGGTATCGCAACCGTGTCCGGATAGCGGACATGCTGGCCGCAAGGCTTGGAGCATCGGACAGAACAAACATCAAGACGAGGAGAGGTGGGAATGCCAGGTTTACTGAGCGCCATGGAAGGATTCTGCGTGATCGGCATCGTGATCGCAGTCGGGTATGTGGCCGCCCGCATGCAAATCGGCGGGTCGAGCGCGCAGATGGTGCTCAACAGGTTCAGCTTCTTCATTTCCAGCCCCTGCCTGATGTTCGCAATCCTGTCCAAAGAGAAGATTTTCGCGATTTTCCACTCCTCGATTTTCGTGGCGTTCTTCTCAGCCATGCTGGTCGGACTGGTGTTCCTGATCCTCAATCAGCTGTTCTTCCACATGAAGGCCGCGGACGCGACCATCGGCGCGCTCAACTCGCTCTACCTCAACTCGAACAATATCGGCCTGCCGATTGCCACATACATTCTCGGAAATCCCGCACTGGTCGCTCCGATTCTGGTCATGCAGCAGGCGATTTTCACCCCGGTGGCACTGACCGTGCTGGATGTGACCACCAAGGGCGAGGTATCCATGAAACGCATTCTGTCGCAGCCGCTGCACCAGCCGCTGCTCATCGGGTCGCTCGGTGGCATCATCGTCTCGGCAATCACCTCGAAAACCGGGCATTTCATCATCCCTGACTTCATCTACGACCCAATCAACATGATCGGCGAATCCGCGGTGCCGATGATCCTCATGGCTTTCGGCATGTCGTTGCATGGCACCAAGCCGATGCAGAACAAGAGCGATGTGCCGGCGACCGTCACCGTCGCAGTGCTGAAGAATATCGTCATGCCGATTATCGCGTTCCTGCTGTCGTACTACGTGATGGGCTTCCGCGGCGCGACCCTGTACGCGTGCGTGGTGCTCGCGGCCCTGCCAACCGGCCAGAACGTGTACAACTATGCGGCGCGGTACAACGTGGGACTCACCTTCGCGCGCGACGGCATCCTGCTCAGTACGCTGACCAGCCCGATCTTCATCGCAATCGTGGCCGCGCTGCTGTCCTGAACGCACGCTGCCTCCACGCGAAGCTGATCGCCTGTTCTCACAAACCGTCTACGCTAGGCGGCGCATTTCCGTACCTAGTTTGTGAAAAAGCACAAACCGGTTACGCTGAGCCCCCGTTCCGTAACCAGTTGGTGAGCCACCATCGGTACCGGCAGAGTCTCAACCTTCTGCCGACGCTCACAAGCCGCTCAGCGTCGGCAGAAACAGAGCGGATGGCGTCTTGCAGGAGGACGGATAGCAGTTTGATGGCCAACATCCTCGGCCTGCAACCTCGGTCCTTAACCTCAGTCCGCATCCTTGTAATCAGCGTCTCGGTCAGCGGCCCTGGTTGGCGGCGGACAGGATGCGCAGACGGTCTGAGAAGCGTTGCCAATCGGTGCGCATCGCGGTCAGAAGTTTACGGTCGGTCACTTCGTCAATCGGGATCCAGGCGATTTCCATGCTTTCATCGTCGTTCGCCCGCAGATGCACCTCATGACCGGGCTTTTCGAAGGCGAACACCGTGGTGTACGCCCACGGGCCATGGTCCTCGCGGTAAGAGCCGACCACCTCGATATCTTGCGGAGTGATGTTCGCTTCTTCGAAGCTCTCGCGCAACGCCCCTTCGATCGGTGTTTCATTGTCGGCGATTGCGCCGCCCGGAATGCCCCAGGTGCCGCCTTCCGCGCTCCACTTGGCGCGATGTTGCATGGCCACGTGCGTGACCTCACCCGTGGCATCCCGCCGAGCGAGCAGGATTCCCGCGGCACCGTGCGTGCCCCAATGCCGGCGTCCACATGCGCAGGTGACCCAACCGTCACCGGGCTGGTGCACGTTCTCCACCGGAGGCGGGGTGCTGTCGGGATGCTGATCAAGTTCTTCCGGATTCGGGGCGTGCGGCTTGACATTCCACAGATCCGTCCAGCTGATATCAAGTTTGCTGACGAGACGACGCAGCAACGGCAAGCTGATGCCGATGACACCATGCGGGTCGCCATCGATCCGGTCGATGAACGCGCCGCCGAAACCCTCCAACGTGAACGACCCGGCTACCTCCAGCGGCTCGCCGGTAGCGATGTAGCGTTCAATGTCCTCATCGGTGTAATCGCCGAAATACACGACCGCACGGCTCGCATCCTGGACCGCTCGGCCGGTGGCGAAATCGATGACGCAATGACCGGTCCACAGCTCCCCGCTGCGCCCGCGCATACGGCGGAGGCGTTCCCGTGCCGTGGCTTCGTCATGCGGCTTGCCATAGCATTCACCATCGAACAGAAACATCGAATCACAACCGACAATCAACGGGCCAGGGCCGGAACCGTTCAGCCCCTCACTGCCATTGACCGGCGTGTCAATCGGCTCGACACGAGTAGGCGGGGTGATACCGGAAAAATCGCGGGTGATGGCGCTTGAGACCACCGAAGCAGGTTGTCCCGTACCCGCGTCAGATGATCCTGATGCGGCAGGGGCTTCGGTTGCGTCAGCGGAGAGTTCTTCATCTGCACGACGTTGCGCGCGCACCTCTTCGGCTTCAAGCGGGTAAGCGATTACGCGCTCGCCTCTTGCCGCCTTTGACGTGTCAGCAATCGCTCGGTACGCTTCGTAGACCGCATTCGCCTTTGCACGGGCGAGGATAGCGACACGGTGGCCGACATCCAGCCGCTCGACGGGCACGCTGAGCTTGCTGGCAGCCTGTTCCAACGCGGCAGGCTCGTCAACATGCGAGACCTTGATGGTCGGGCAGATCCCGGCGGCGTACAGCACGTCACGTCGGGGCTTGGATTGGGAAGCCAGAATGATCGATATCGTCATTGTTCATACCTCCGATTCGATTGGCGCCGAAGCCGCCTCCAAGTGTGCACGTATTCCCCGCATCCCGCCGTTCTGCCGTCGTGACTGGTGCATGCCACGACAGGCCGGACACGGCGTTGGGCGCGATGCCAGATTAGCTGCGCCGAACAGTCACTCCAGTGGTGTTGACCGTCAGATGCAGTACGCGCCAATGCCCGGAAGCCAGCTGGTCGCCGGCAATCCGTTCGATGTCGGCACGGGCGTCGCCATCATGTAACACCAGCACGCACGGACCTGCTCCGGACACCGCCGCGGCATAGCCGTGGTCGCGCAACGACTCAATCAGCTCCCACGAGGGGGCCATAAGATCCTTGCGGTACGGCTGATGAAGACGATCCTGGGTGGCGCTGAACAAAACGGCGTTCGCGTCGAGGCTACCGTGAAGCACACCAGGATTCATGGCCCCCGGCAGCAGGCCGACGCGGGACACGTTGAACACCGCGTCACGGTAGGGTACGGATGCGGGCAGCGCCTGACGTGCCTTTTCAGTGGACAGTTCGTAGTCCGGCACGAACACAGAAGCGTGGATGTTCTCGCTGACCGGATAGTTCACGGTATGGAATCCGCCGGAGAGCGGCTCACCGCCCGGCACGCGGGTGGAGCCGACGCCTTCCGGTGTCTGGTAATCCCAAGACACCGTCAAACCGCCGTACACGGCCGGGGCAACGTTGTCGGGATGACCTTCAATAGTGGCGGCCAGCTCAAACACCGCATCACGATTGAGGTCGCCTTCTTGGGCGAATGCCGCGGCGGCGGAGATGCCGGCCACAATCGCCTCGGCGGATGACCCCATGCCTCGCGCCTGCGGAATGCGATTATGCGCTTCAAGCGTGAAACCGAGTCTTTCCAATCCAAGCGTGTTGCACGCTTTACGGAAGGTGGAGACCACGAGATTCGTTTCGTCACGCGGCAGCGTGTCTTCCCCCTCGCCGTCGATGAGCACGGTGACGCTATGGTCGTCGGTGTCGTCCTTCAATGTGAAGGTCAGCTCGTCGTAATAGTTGAGCGCCAGGCCGATGGTGTCGAATCCGGAACCCAGATTCGCGCTGGTCGCCGGTACCTGGACATGGACTTGCTTGGTTACGGGGATCATGGTCATCCTTCCGCGGGCAGTGGGCATGCGTGCCGACTGTTCCGCCGATTGTCGGTTGTGCGTTGGTTGTGGTAAGTCCCGGATGCCGCAGATTGCGCGGCTTCGGTTCAGTCGAGCACGCGCAGGATGGACGGCTCGCCGGAAACGCATTCGAGCTTGCACACGGCGTCCACCGTCTTGCGCAGCGTGACCTCGTCGCACAGATGGGTGACGATGCGCAGCTGCTGCAGCTCGCCCGAATAGCCCGGATCATGCTGGGTGGGCTGGAGGTCCTGGTTCACACCGTTGATGGAGATGCCGTGGTTCGCAAATTCCTCGGCGATCGAAGCGAGCACGCCCGGCTTGTCGTGGATGAGGAAACGCACGGCGAATGCGGCCTTGGACGCATCCGCCGGGGCAAGCGGCAGGATGTTGTACGTCTGGATACCGGTCGCGGTGGTGCCGGACACGATGTTGCGCGCGGCCATCACCACGTCGCCGACAACGGCGGAAGCGGTAGGCGCGCCGCCTGCACCACGGCCGTACAGCATGATGTCGTCGGCTTCCTTCGCCTTGATGAACACGGCGTTGAAGCTGCCATGCACGGAGGCGAGCGGGTGGTTTTCATTGATGAGGGCCGGGTAGACACGTGCGGACACACCGGCTTCATTGTGCTCGACGACGGCGAGCAGCTTGATGACCTTATGCTCGGCGGTCGCGGCGGCGATATCGGCCGCAGTGATCTTGGTGATGCCCTCGACGGATACGTCGTCGATGCCGACCTGGGTGTGGAATGCGAGCGTCGCCATGATGGCGGCCTTGTTCGCGGCGTCATAGCCTTCGATGTCACCGGTCGGGTCCGCCTCGGCGTAACCCTTCTCCTGCGCCTGATGCAGTGCCACGTCGAAGTCGAGGCCCTTGGTGGTCATCTCGTCGAGGATGTAGTTCGTGGTGCCGTTGACGATGCCCAGCATGCTGTTGATCTTGTCACCTGCGAAGGATTCGCGCAGAGGGCGCACAATCGGGATTGCCCCGCCGACCGCGGCTTCGAAGAAGATGTCGACGCCGTGCTCCCGTGCGGCCTTGTAGATTTCCTGGCCGTGCTTGGCGAGCAGCGCCTTGTTGGCGGTTACGACGGAAGCGCCGGATTCGATGGCCTTGAGCACGAAGGTGCGTGCCGGCTCGATGCCGCCAATCAGTTCGATGACGATATCGGCGCGGGTGCACAGCTCCGCGGTATCACGGGTGAGCAGGGACTGGTCGATCCAGGGGTCGCTGACCGGGTCAAGCGTGGCGATGCCGACGATCCTATAGTCTCGGCCGATGCGGTGGACCAGCTCGTCATGCTGCTCGACCAGCAGACGCGCGGTCTGCGAGCCGACGGTTCCCGCGCCAAGCAACGCAATGCGAATGGGGGCTTGATTGTCTTGTACCACAGTGGATCCTTCCCGTGAGCTCGCAGTCACTGCGCCAGATGCCGGCGGGGCCGCGATGCGTCGTCATCATCCTTGCCCATGGTACCGGGACAAGCTGACGTTTCGCCGAATATGTGTGCCATGCGACCTGTGGCTCACACCGCAGCCGGATACCATTCACGAACCGCGATTACAACGAGGGCCGCGCCGACCTCCACGGTCGATGCGGCCCTCATACACTCCCGATGACGATTCGATGTCAGCCCAGATCGTAGTCGAGCAGATCGTCGATGGTCTGGCGGCGAAGCATCACATGCGCCCCGGATGAGCTGACCGCCACCACCGCGGGGAACAGCGCCTGGTTGTAGTTGCTGGCCATCGTTCTGCCATACGCGCCGGTCACGGGGACGGCGAGAATGTCGCCACGCTTGAGGTCCGCCGGCAACTGACATTCGTGCACGAGGATGTCGCCGGATTCGCAGTGGATGCCGACCACGCGCGACAGCATGGTGTCGGCGCTCCCCCGCCGGTTGGCCACGCGAGCCGTGTAATCCGCGTCGTACAACGCCGGGCGGATGTTGTCACTCATGCCGCCGTCCACCGACACGTAGGTGCGTTCGTTAATCGGCGAGCCGTCCTTCGCTGTGGTGCCTTCGGGCAAACCGACGTGCTTGATGGCGCCGACACGGTACAGGGTCACGCAGGTCGGGGCGACAATCCAGCGTCCCGGCTCGAAGGAGATGACCGGCATGGGCATGCCGAGCGCACGGTTGATGGCGGTGACCGCCGAAGCGAGACGCCCCAGCTCCAGGTCGATGTCCATCGAATCCTCGCCTTCGGTGTACGCCACCGAATACCCGCCGCCCAAATCGACTTCCGGCAGCGTGTAGGCGTCGGTCGCATAGAAGGTCTTGCGCAGCAGCATCATGCGCTTGGCCGCCTCGATGAACGCGTTCGCGTCGTGGATCTGCGAACCGATATGCGAATGGATGCCGACGAGTTCCAGATCGCCGGGATACCGGTACAGATCCTTCAGTACAGCGAGCGCAGGACCGCGGGCGACCAGGTCCATGGCTTCGGCAAGCGCGGCGTCTTGCTTGCTGATGCCGGATGCGTCGAGGTCGTAGGGCGAGCGCATATCGTATTGCAGATCTCGTTGCCCGCTGTGTCCCACCGTATGGGTGTCCTGGCCGGCGTGCGCTGTGGCGTCCGCGCGGCTTGGCGTGTGTTCGTTCTCCTGTGCGATCAGGTCGTCGAGTACCTTAAGCGCGGACGGATCGGTGCCGGCAGGCAGCAGGGACATACCGAATTTCTGGTCCTCGTGCGCGGTGGAGATGTATTCGTGGCCGCCGGCGTGGATGCCGGTGGTGACGCGCAGCATGACGCGTGCGGTTTTGCCCAAGCGATGGGCGATGCGCGCGATGCGTGCGGGTTCGTCCGGGGCGTCGACCACAATCTTCGCGAAGCCCTCGCGGATGGCGAGTTCGATTTCCTCGTCCGACTTGTTGTTGCCGTGAAGCACGAGACGACGCCCGGGAACACCCGCAGCGAGCGCGATGCGCATCTCGCCCATCGTGCAAGTGTCGACCAGCATGCCGGCGTTCGTCACCAGTCGCAGCACTTCCTTGGACATGAACGCCTTGGCGGCGAAGCTCACGTGGGTTGTGGCGTTGGAGAACGCGGTGGCGGCCGCATGAACGAAGTGATGCGCGCGGGCATCGATGTCATCGGTGTCCATCACGTACAGCGGCGAGCCGAACTCGTCGAGCAGGGATTGCGCGCTGCGGCCGTGGAAAGTCAGGGCGCCGTCACTGTCGATTGAGCAGCCTGCCGGCCATACCTGACCCAGTCCTGCAGTTGGCGTGGTTGGCATGTTGGATTCAGTCATATCACATCTTCTCCGGTGCGCTGACACCCAGCAGATCAAGGCCTGCGGCGATGACGGTACGGACGGCGTCGTTGAGCTTCAGACGCGCGGCTGCGCGTGCCGGTTCGGGGTTCTTGGCAATACGCAGCGCTTCGCGTTCAGCTTCTGGTTTGCGCTCTTCGAGGTCGGTCAGCGGCATCGGCACGACGCGTTCGATGTTGTACCACTTGTGGTATGCGGCGGCGAGTTCCTCGAGATAGTGGGCGATGCGGTGCGGGGCACGCAAATCGCCGGCTTGGGCGAGCGTGGCAGGCCACTGGGCGAGCGCGGCGAGCACTTCGCCGTCGGTTTCGGTGTCCAGCAGAGCGAGGTCGGCGACGGTCGGGTCGATCTGCGCCTCGGCCGCGTTACGGTCCACATTGCAGCTGCGGGCATGCGCGTACTGCACGTAGTACACCGGGTTGTCGTTGCTGTGGGAGGCCAGGAGGTTGAGGTCGATGTCCACGCTCGTGTTGTAATCGGTGCGGGCGAGCGAATAACGGGAGGCGTCCACGCCGATTGCATCGACCAGATCATCGATGGTGACGACGTTGCCGGCGCGCTTGGACATGCGCACGGCCTTGCCGTCCTTCATCACGTTGACCAGCTGGCCGATGAGGATCTGCATGTTGACGCCAGGCTTGTCGCCGAAAGCCGCGCACATGGCCATCATACGGCCGATATAGCCGTGATGGTCGGCGCCCAGCATATAGATGGCCACGTCAGCCGGGTCGATTTTGCGGTGACGCTTGTTGTAGTAGTAGGCGATGTCGGCTGCGAAATACGCGTAGTTGCCGTCGGATTTGATGATGACGCGATCCTTGTCATCGCCGTGCTTGGTGGAGGCGAACCAGGTTGCGCCATCTTTTTCGAAGATGTCGCCCTGTTCGCGCAGCTTGGCGATCGCACGCTCGACCTCGCCGTCCTGATACAAGCTGTTTTCGTGGAACCACACGTCGAAATGCACGCGGAAGTTCTTCATGGATTCCTGGATTTCAGCGAACATCATCGGGACCGCGCGCTTGCGGAACTCCTCGCGCTGTTCGGAATCACCTTCGCCGAGCGGCTCGCCGTCTTCGTTCTTGCCGCCGTCGACACGCGGCAGGGCGAGGATATCCACGTCATCGGCTTTCGCCTCTTCAATCACACGCTGGGCGATTTCGTCGATATAGGCGCCCTTGTAGCCGTCTGCCGGGGTTTGTTCGCCGTGGGCCGCGGCGACCAGGGACTTGGCGAAGCGGTTGATCTGCTCACCGTGATCGTTGAAATAGTATTCACGAATGACTTTGGCTCCGTTAGCTTCGAGCACGCGGGCCATAGAGTCGCCGACTGCCGCCCAACGGGTGCCGCCGATATGGATCGGGCCGGTGGGGTTCGCAGAGACGAATTCAAGATTGAGCGTCTGGCCAGACAGGTGGTCGTTGCGTCCAAACTGCGCGCCCTGCGCGAGGACGGCGTCCACGATCGCCGCGGCGGATGCGGAGTCAAGCGTGATGTTGATGAAGCCGGGGCCGGCGACCTCGACGGCGGCAATGCCGTCTGCCGATTGCAGGCGCGCGGCGAACAGCTGGGCCAGATCGCGCGGCTTCATACCCGCCTTCTTGGCCAGTTGCATGGCAGCGTTCGACGCCCAGTCGCCGTGGTTGCGGTCCTTGGGGCGCATGACCGCGAATTTCTCGACCGGCGGGATGAGATCTTCGGTCAGGCTGCCAGCTTCACCGGCGGCGACCAGATCATGGGCAATATGGGAAACGAGTTCACTGAGCGCTTCTGGATTCATTCTTCAAAGTCTAGCGAGGGCGTTGGCCAAGTGCCGTTGCAACCGCCGCAACCGCCGCCATCGCGCATGTGAGCGTGGCCATCGCGGGCAATCGACAGGCCGGGCTCTCAGACGACGTCCGGGATGTTTTCCTCGTCATGCCGGTCGCTACCGCGCGTCAGGCGCGCCCGCAGATAGTACACGCCATAGCACAGGGCGACGAAGGGAATCATGTACAGCAGCGTGGAGCGTTGCGACGGGTCGGCGACCACCAGGACCAACGCGAACAGGCACATGATTATCGCGATGATCGGCACTGCCGGGTAGCCGGGGGCATGGTAGGCGAGCGAATCCACGGTTTTGCCGGAACGTTTGAGTTCGCGGCGAAAGAGGATATGGCACACCGCCACCGACATCCAGACGACTAAAGTCGCCAAACCGGAAATCGCCACGAGGGCAAGATAGACCGTCGAGGCGGCGACCACGCTGGACAGCAGGGCAAACAGACCACCTGCGAGACTGACCAAGACGGCGAAAACCGGGACCCCATGGAAATTCGTTTTCGCGAGGACCTGCGGAATCATCCGTTCCTTGGCGAGCGACCACACCATGCGCGAGCAGACGTACAGTCCGGAGTTCGCGGCGGACAGCACCGCGGTCAACACGACGAAGTTCATGACGTCGCCGGCGAATGGCATGCCGATGCTCTGGAACACCAACACGAACGGGCTGGTATCCACGCCCGACTGTTTCCACGGGATGAGCGCCGCCATCACGGCGATTGAACCGATAAAGAAAATCGTCAGGCGCAACACCGTGGTGTGCACGGCTTTCGGAATCGCCGTATCAGGGTCTTTGGTCTCCCCCGCGGCGACGCCGACGACTTCAGTGCCGGAGAAAGCGAACACGACGGTCAGCAGCGTGGAGAACACCGGCAGGACCCCGTTGGGGAACCAGCCGGAACGGTAATAGTTCGAGAACAATGGGGCATGGCTGTACCCCTTGATCGGGATGATGCCGAACATCGCCAGCAATCCGATGACGATGAACGCAACGATGGCGAACACCTTGATGCTGGCGAACCAGAATTCCGATTCGCCGTAGAGTCTCACGGACAGGATATTCAGTGTGAACACCACAAGGATGAACAGGGCGCTCCACACCCATGCGGGCGAGTGCGGGAACCACCGCTGCATGAGCAGTCCTGCCGCCGTGAATTCCGAAGCGAGCGCCACCGCCCAGTTGAGCCAGTACAGGATGGCGATGGTGAACGCGGTGCCCGGCCCGATGAACCGGCGTGCGTACAAGTGGAAGCTGCCGGCGTATGGCATGGCGACCGAGAGTTCACCCAGTGAAAGCATCACGCAGTAGACCAACACCGAACCGATGAGGTACGCGAGGATGGCGCCAAGCGGCCCCGCCTGGTGGATTGTGTACCCGGAGCTGAGGAACAGGCCGGTGCCGATGACCCCGCCGAGCGAAATCATCGTCAGATGGCGTGATTCCATATTGCGTTCAAGCTGGGTGTCTTGGGCGGGAGAACCGCTCCGACCGGCATGCTCCGGCGCATCCATCGTATGGACAGATTCGTCTACGGTGTGTCGCAATGCGGGTTCACGTTTGGTTGTCACAGTTCTGCTTGATGCTCCTGTTTACGGTGTTCTGGCGAATGCAGCAGGCGATATCCATACTCGTCCGCCGTCCCCTATCATGTCTGGTGCTCTACGCCACCACCGTAGCGTCCGGGCGGGAGAACGCCCGAACACCTCAACGGCGTGTGATGACCACGACGTGTTACAGCGCGGCGATGGCGTCGATTTCCACCAGCGCCCCGGCAGGCAGATCATTGCCGCCGAACGCCACACGCGCCGGCTTGATGTCGCCGTTGAACACCGCGGCGTAGGCAGCATCGATCTCATGGAAATCCTCGACATGCTTCATATAGATGGTGGCACGCACCACATGCGCGGTATCGGTTCCCGCGGCTTCAAGCACATTGGCAATGTTCTTCAACGCCTGTGCGGCCTGTTCGCCCGCCGTTTCACCGGCAAGTTTCCCAGTGGCCGGATCGAGCCCAAGCTGCCCGGAGGCGAAGACGAAGCCGTTCGCCTTGACGGCTTGGCTGTATGCACCAAGCGCGGCCGGAGCATGTTCGGATGTGACCTTGATCAGTTCGCTCATGTGGATTGCCTTCCCTGTGACATGTCGTGAAGCACGCCGGGCGATTGCCGGGCGGCACGGTCTGGTCGCGTTGTCACACAGCCTGACCACGGGTGTTCCATAGCAGAACCGGACCGTTGGCGCTCAGTGTACTCCCGGCGCGATCGCCGGGAGCGTCACCGTTTCACCCCCTGATATCCCGATTCCGCCCGCCCCGCCGATCCGCCGTATGACGGACCGGCACGGACTGCAAATCACCAATGCCCGGCGTTTCGGGTGCCACCGGCGCCACCGACATCACCGGCGTCTGCGGCGAATCACCGTCAAGGCAAACGTTCCCGCTGCGGACGCCGCCGCGAGCGAACCCAAGATCGCCGCAGGAACAAATCCCGCGCCGGTATTGGCCAGCACGGTTCGTCTGCCGTACCAGAAATCCTCGGCGCGGACCGTATCGCCCCGGCATATGCCCTCCTGCTTGACCGCCGGTTGATCGTCAAAGGGGTTGTCGTCCACCAACGGGCAGGTCACCACCGTTGACGCGGTGACTGTGGCATGGTCCGCATGGTCGCCATCCACGCCCGTGAGCACGCCGGTCACATCGACGGATTGCCCGGGTTCGAGTACCAATTCGTCCCATTCCGTCGGATATCGCCATGTTCCGACTGACGCTTTGCCAGTCGTGACGGTATCGTTCAGCTGTAATCCGGTCACCGGCATGTCTCCCACATTGCGGATGCGGAACACCAGCGTCGTTTCCTCCCCGGTGATTGCAAGCGCCTGCTCGGCGGTGTTGCGGTCGCCATTCTGCTCGCCTGAGGCCTCATCGAATTTCACCAGCTCGATCGCCCCACGTTCATGGATGGTGTGCGTCCACACCTCGTTGGATGTCCGTTCGACCCCATTAACGGTTTCCGTGAATCCGTTGGTGATGCGCTCTCCCGGCAGGACGCGCTGCATCTGGATGAACATCGTCCATCCCGCTGCATGGCCCCAGCCGCCTAGCACGCGTGCACCCCGCCCCGTCAATGCGATGCGCATGGTACCGGATTGCTCATGGACGTCAAATAGCGGTTCGCTCTTGCCGTCGGTACCGTCCCCGCCAGATACCGCATCGACCGGTGAATCGCCAGACAGCTCGCCATCCAGATGCCGTTCGATGATATCGCCCGCCGGAATCGTCTCGCCATCAATGACCATGTCATGCCGCGCGACGACCGCCCACTGGCCGAGATACACGTCGTGCAGCTCATCATAATCGTCATCGATGCTCCACGAAGTGATGTCGTATGCCCGATTGGCAGGTAGGTCCGAAGAATCCAGCCGGTACAGGAATGTGGTGTGCAACGGCACATCAGCGCCATTGACGCTCTCCCCACGCATGGCGATGACCACGTCTTTCGACGGATTCACCGGTTGCAATGGCGTGGCGACCGTTCGCGTATCCGTGCGGATGTTTCCGGTGACTTGGGTGGCGGTGTTGCGTACTGTGACGCCGTCGCCAACCGCGGTGACGGTCATCGGCAGCACGAGCTCGTACCGTTGCCCGAGCACCTGCTGGTCGATTGACGGGTCGGCATGCGGGTCGAGCAAAGCGGCTGCGTAGGCCTTCAGGTCATCTGGCTGCCGGGCGGCGATGACCCGTCCCGTCGTACGGTCCACCGTGTCCACGGTCGCGAAGAACGCGTAGAGTACGCCTCCCACGTCCTGGATGTTGAAGGCCTTCGCGCAATCGTTGCCTTGTTCGTCGGTGATGCTGATACGGTCTGTGTCAAGGGTGAGATAGCGTTCGTCGTAATCGTCGATGACACCCAGACGCTGGACGGCATAGGCGCCGGATTGCAGATCGGACGCGTCAAGCATGACCCGGTAGTAGATGGTGTCCCCCAGCAAGGCGGTCCGCCCGTCAATGACGATGCTCGCGTCAGTCTGGGTCACGGTTTTCTCCGGAGTGATGCGCGGCGGCTCGATCACGACTCGGTTCGACGGGGTCACACTGTTGTTGAGCCCAAGCGTCCACTGGTTGCCGATAAGCCGATTCGCCGGGGCATGCTCAGACACGACACCATCGAACTCGACCAGCAATCTGGGTGCTGTCTGAGTGTTGTTCCAGGTTCTATCGATGGCGGCACGGTTGAACACGATGCGGAACCTGTGATTGCCCCGATCCCAATCCACGGTGTAATGCTGCCGTCCGAACACAGTGCCGGTCGCCTTGTCACGAACAATGACGCTGTATTCGTCCGGTTCGAGGTACTGGTCGTATTCGTCCACGACTTCGACATGCTCGAGCCGATATCCGAACCCCATTTCCGGGGTAATGTCTGCACTGAGCGCATAGGTGACGCGCTGCCCCGGCATCGCCTTGGTCTGATCGATGGATGCGCGATCTCCGCCGTGCGCCGCGTGGGCGAGCACTTGCTTGTTCGCGGGAGGCACGTACGCACACAACGGCGGTTTATTCGCCTCAACACGATGTGCGTTAACCGTGTGCGATCCATCGGCACTGAACGCTGCTCCCTGCGTCTGCGAGCACAATTGCACGGGCTGCCCGTCTTTCGCTTGGTAATCCTTACGCACCTGGACCGCGCCCTTGCCGTGCGCCAGATTGATTCGTCCCGGCACCAGCAAGGTGAGTTGGCGATGAGAGCCCAGCCCTTGGACTGATTTGAGATAGGACTGCGAGGCGACCGCACTCGCAGTGCCATCTTTGATACTGATGGTGAATTCGCCCGTCACGTCAATGCCCGTGCGCGCGATATCGAACACGCCGGATGCCCGCTCGTGTGCCGTATCCGCCTGATACACGCGGACCGCTGATTCACCGTCCGGGTCGAACAGGTAATCTGCCTGCGACCAGCCGGTTGTCAATTCCAAACGTTGCGGGGATTCAACCAGATGAGCCGGGATTACGGCATTGGTGGCGGCTGCCACGGCGTCACCGTCCAGCAGCGAGCGTCCGGCGGCTCCGACCGCATTGCCATGGTCGGGGTCGATGACCGCATCCCATTCGCCGTCATCACCGCGCAACGCCCATACCGTATCCGGCTGCGGCTTCCACGTGGGGAACTGCCGATCCTCAGTATTCTGCCCCGGCTCATCATTCCAATGCACGGTGGCGGTGTCTTTGACCAATCCGTGCCCCGGTGTGCTGACTGTGACATCGAATGAGAAGCGGAAGGCATGGTCCTGCGGCAGCATGCCCGCCTCTGCGGACCATTGCGCACTGACGGTGTGGGCGTCCCTGTTCCAGTCGAAGGTGAATTCGGCGGTGCGATCGGTTCCGTCCGTCATATCGGAAACCTGATAGTCACCTACCTGATATGACGTGTCACCGGGCGTGATTGTATCGACGATACCAAGGCGGTAGCCTCCCCGTCCGGTTCCCGTCACGATATTCGTACGGTTGGTCATGCCGTCGGCGCTTACCCCGTCGTCGATGCTCTTGGTTGGAGCACCCGGGGCTCGCGACCCGACGCGGAAGCTTTCGGATGCCTGCCGGTCTTCAGTATTCACCTCCGCGGCCATCCATCCTTGCTTCGGCACGACGACGTCGAACCAGTAATTGCCTTCCTGCCAGCCGTCCCATCCGAAATCAGTCGGCACGAACTGCGGTGACTTCCCGGTTCCCGCATTCGGCACTCGCATGGTTTTGCCGATGGCGCGGGCTGCATGGATGCCAGCGGGATGCCCGTCATAATTCAGGAAAATCTGTGCATCCAGCTGTTCGTTGACTGGCGAACCGCCTGCATTGGTGACGATGATGTCGTGAACCGGCGCTGTGTCGCCGACGCTCATGCCCTCCGGAGCCTGCTGCTGCGTAGTGACCGCGAGCGGGTACCGTGTCGTCGGCTGCAATTCGTTGGCCGCAACACACACCACCTGGACTCCAGCCGGATACGCGCGACCAGTTGTTTCAATCTGCTCGTTGAACTGGTATCGCAGCCGGTTAATCCAGTCGCCGTCCCAGCCGATGAGGTCGTTGCCCAAACCGTCGGCTGCGAGTCTGCCCCAATTCCTATCGAAACGTGCGCGGAAATCCCGTGGATTGGTGCCATACAGGCTCTTGTTCTTCAATGACAGTGCGACTCCCACGACACGCGCTTGCGTCGCTTCGCCATCGCTGCGATCCGCGATGGCATGCGACACCGCATCACGGCATGACCCGTAGAATTTCGGCTTGTTGCCTGACCATGTGGACAGCACCCCGCTGCGCACCAAGGACTGGTACGCATGGTCGATTGACGCTTCACCCCACCCCTGCGCCGGCGTGGAACCATACTGTTTGTTATCGAATAGGAACAACGCGTCATTGTCAGGCAGCGGACCTCCTGATCCGGATATTCCCGCGCCCTGCGAGCCTATGCCCGCCATGGCGATGCCAGGCGAGATGGCAAGTGTCATCAATGCGATGACCAACGTCACCGCTGTTATCGTGACGAATCGAAGTCGGTTCATCATTCCCCCAAAACAACAGAAAGCACAACGCCGGAACGCCGACGCTTTCACTATTCCCCCAATGGGCTTGCATTCTCCGGTGCCGGCACGCTCCCCGCCGTATACCAGATGAACGGTCATGGCCCGCCGCGAACTGCATCAACCGCACTCGGCTCCCCTCAAGCCTCATATGTCGGCAGGCGCTCGGATTCGCGAATCGGACGGCAATCCCCATTGCCGCCAAAACCCTTCAATCGCCAGCCTAGCATATCCACACGCCGGACACGACACCCGCCGGAATACAGCCGCCCGCCAGACACAACCCGGTGCACACCCCCATCGCACGCTCCGGCACACCCCGCCGCACTCCGCCAAATCTCAATATCTCGTCCAAACGGGCGTTCATCATGAGTTATTGAGACATTTTTCGAAAAAACTCTCGGAAATCAAGCCAGAACGGGAGAAATTGAGACCGCGGCATGGCACACCCGCCGATCGGCCTCGCAGCGACAAGTCAGCCTTCACCATCAGGAATATCTCAGTTGACTCCCAAGGCACGCAGGACAACGCCAGCGGCACGCGGGGACAACGAGCGCATGTGAAACGCGGCCGTTCGAGTGCAGCCGAACCCAGGGGACATCACCCTCGCGAAAGCGGGCATGCCGTGTAGTAATCAATCGGGAGTGGGACGTTCCGCCGTAGATGACTGGATACGTATGTTCTCCCGCGCGACCGATGGGAAAATACTCGCAGACCGGCCGTAGACAGGTGAACTTCCGTTTTTCGCGGGAGATCAGCCACGAATATTCGAATCCGGCGAATTCTCCCGATATCGGCTCCAACGCCGGTTATCAAGAATCGCGGAATTCCAACCATTCCTATGGGAGATCATCTCGTAAGAAACCGAATCGCGCTGGATTCCCGCACCTTGCGCGGGAGTTCAGACACAGGTTCCGGCATCCGCCGAATTCTCCCGCAAGTCCAATCGACAGACCTGCCGTGCGTGGGCGTGGTAGGGCATGGTGAACTTGCCCCATGTCTTCGCCGGCTGCCGGGAACGCAGCTGAGCCCACCGCATGACCAGAACGTTGCCGATCGCATGTATGCCCAGACATGCGCCGCACGCCGGAAGTATGCACCCGGAAGCCTCCACATACCGGTATCGTGGCACCGCGTATACCCAGACATGCGTAAGCCGGCAGATACCAAAAGACGCCGCCGATTTTTCGCGCGTTGCGTCTTGTTGCGTATGGCACTGCATACACAACCAGATGGAACGCATCTCAAGCAAAAACGCTGGCACCCGTACGCCCGCTTGAGTTCCTATCTGTCTTGATTACGCGATGCTCGATATATCAAGCATGAATGAGGGGTATTGGCTAAAATATGTGTCCGAAATCAGCCCGGACACGTTGCAGCCCAAGGCATACGGTCGGCTCGAATGTGCCAGATTGGCGGAATGGACAATCCACGATGCCCCAAATGCCACGGCATCCCGGCTTGCCCGCCACCGGACACACATTCTGGCCGATAACCCAGAACCCAGAAATGAGTAAAGCCGCCGCGCAACACTGGCGCGACGGCTTGTTCTGTGGGCTTGATGGGATTCGAACCCACGACCTTCTGTTCCGGAGACAGACGCTCTATCCACTGAGCTACAAACCCGTGCGGCCCTCCACTATACCGACATGTGCAGACGACATGCACAAACGATATGTACAAACAGCATACGCAGACGCACGCGTCTCATGGACTCCGCGCCTCATGCGAAGGCATTACGACACATCAATTCGCCGCCTCATCAGTGCACCGACGTGTCAGCCTCCGCACCGCAGCACCCCGCACTGCAGCACGCGGATACTCAGTACATCAGCGTTGCCAGCCGGCGACGCGCGCGCTTCAGCCGCTCATCGCCCGGCTCGGGGATAGCGAAATACTCGAGCAGACGCTTGCGTACCGGCTCAATCTGGTCGCGGTGGCCGGCAGCCAGATAATCCAGCAGCCGCCCGAAGGCGTCCTCAATTTGTCCGCCGATCATGTCGATGTCAGCGACCGCCAACTGGGCGTCGACATCATCAGGATGCTCCGCCGCGGCGGCCCGGACCGCGCGCACATCAGCCGCTCCGGAACGGGCCAGCAGCAGGGCCTTCGACCGCTCACGCGCAGCGACCGTATCCTGCGGGTCGGATTCCAACACCCGCTCGTACGCCGCTGCGGCACCGGCATAATCACCTTCCTGTGCCAGCCGGTGCGCCTCGGCATGCTGCGGCGGCACACTCTCGGTCTCGGTCTGTCCATCAGCCGCCTGATCGCCATCGGCATCCGGATCACCGGAATACGGCGCCGAGCCGGTGACACCCGCCTGATGCGCGACATCGATGATCTTCGGTATGACCTGGTCAACGAGCTGCTGCTGTTCCTCAGCGCTGGGCAGGCCCTGCAGCAGAGGCATCGGCCGCCCTCCAATCAGCCCGAACAGCGCAGGCACACCGCGCACTTGCAACGCCTGCGCAATGCTCTGCGCCTTCGACACATCGATACGCGCGAGCTGAATCTGGCCATTGAGCTTGTTGACGGCGTTGCCGAGCGCCTTGGCCATCGGAAAGAGCCGATCGTCGCTGGGAGTCCACAGCAGCATGAGAATCGGGAATGTCGCCGACGTCTGCACCATCGCCTCGAAGGTGTTCTCGGTGACGTCGATCACATATCCCCCGGCGGAGGGAGCCCCGCCTGCCTGCCCCGGTTCCGCGGTCACCTGATGCTGCATCGATTCAAGATCAACCGCCCCGGCGAGCGAAATACCCGGGTTGAACTTCTGGTCTGCCATGTCGCCTCCATGATTCTTTGCCTAGCGACGCCGACCGGCAGCGTCGACTGGCAATCCTTCGATACCATTCAAGATACCGTGACGCCACGTCGTACGCGTCGCCTTCTTCGCGAAGCTAAAGCCCGCATTCTACCGAAGCATGCTATCCCTGACACCGGGATACGCGTGACTTCACCGCATCCTGGTACACCTGCCATGCAGTCCGCGCCGCAGCCCAACAATCCGCCAGACAGTCCAACCGGCAGACGATACGGTTACAGCGCCTCCACCTTGACCGGCTGACGCTCCGCGCCCACCGCGGTAATCTTCTGATGCGATCCGGCCGGCGGCACATACATGGCGACAACGTTCACATACGTGACTTTCATCGTGCTGGTGGCGGTGCCGTTCCCGAACAACGCTTTCTCGGAGTCCGACGCCGGCTGGGACTCGCGCCCCTCACCCGCCTGACGGGTCCATTCCGAATTAATCTGCGCGACCACGAGATCGCCGCCGTCGCTCGAGCGCATGACCTTAATCTGGCCGGCAGCCGCTTGGAAGGTCTGCTGCTGCGTGCCCGCGTTGCGTTCCATGCCCTCCTGAACCGTCTGGGACAGCTTGGCGAGCTCCTGACGGAAGTAATCGTCGGCGAACTGCGAAGCGTATTTGCTTGCCGAACCGTTCTGGAGCACATCAGCATACTCGGCGACCGCCTTTTCAGGCGTTGTCACCAGACCGGTGTCTTTCGCCGTGCCCATCTGGGCCCCAATCGAGGGAATGGCGAACTTCGGCAGCTTCGCCCCCTGGAAAAGTCGGGCTACGCCCCACAGTTTGTAATTGCTGCGCGCACTGTCCTGAACCATCACAAGCAGACGCTGGGACTGCTGGTCTGACGTGGTGGTTGTGATGGTGAAAATCGAACGGGGCCAACCGGAATCCGTAGGAATGACCGCCTGCGTCATCTTGGAGGGGATGTTGGTTTTCGCGTCCAACGACCCCGTGGATTGGGCGATGGTGATTTCGCTGGTACGGATGGCGAGTTCGGGCCCGGACATGCGAGCGTCGAGCCCGTCCACGCTTTTCGCCTCATTCGCCGCGTTCACGACTTTCAGGATGTTCGCGCGGATCTGCTTCTCCTGGGCTTCGCTCACATCCGGCTTGTCCGTATGCTCGGCGCTGGCCGCCGGCCGGGGAACCTGCCCTTCGCAGCCGGCGAACGTCATCAGGCATGCCGCGGCGAGCACTGCCGTCACTGCTTTGGTGATACGTGAGGTCATGCTACTCCTTGGATTCTTCGTCATTATCGTCGTCGCCGGAATCCCCATCCGTTTCCTCCTGCTGCGACGCCCACCGTGCGAAATACGCCTGCAATTCCTTCGGATCGATGACCGATGTGGCTTCGGCGTTCACCGGTGCCGGAGCATGGGTACGTGCATGCCGGAGTGCTGCCGGATGAGATTCGTCCGTCTCCGGTGCAGTACCGTCGGCGGCATGATTCTCTGCCCCGTCCTGTTGCGACGCCGCGGATGCTTGCGGTTCCTCCGCCCCCGGCTGTGAGAACGATGCGTTGCGGCCAAATTGCCCAGCGCTGCCGAAATCGATGTCCTCATCCGGATACCAGACAGTGTCATTATGCAACGAAGCATACGAATGCGCCGCTTGGGACTGCTCCTGCACCGGCTGCGGCTGTCCGTCATGCATTGCGTGGCGCGAATGCTGATGCGGCTGGAAGGCGACGGGCGCGGACTCCGTCTGAGTCGGTTGGATCCGCTGTTGCATGTCCGCCACAAGATTGCGCGACACCGGATCGACCACCACCGGTTCGGCAGCAGCCTGCCCGCTCCCCTCAGCCGGCGAGGCGTCCGTTGCCTGATGCCCCTCTTGGTCTGAGGATTCGACGGCGGATTGCACCGACGCCCCCGGGGCATGGCGCTTCCTGGGCTTAGTGCTCTTACGAGGTGCAAACATACGTTTGATTGTGCTCAAGCTCCCCGCGAGCGCCTCCGAGAAGCTGATTTCATCAGGGTCTTTCGGCTTGGGTTCACCGGGAACTTTGCGGCGCTTGGTGTCTGGCATCGCGAATACGGATGCGGACAGGACGGTCATCAACGCGAGCAGAGCGGCGATGAAGTAGAACGGTGTCGCGAAATCGGGAAGCTTCGCACGCACCCAATGGACAGTCACCGAGGTGCGGGCGGAATTCGAGCCGGTGTCGATCAGCGCGATGACGTCTGAAGATGTTGCGCGCGATGTCAGGGAAACATTGCCTGTGCCGCATTTGACCGACCGCCACATATCCGATGATTCGAATTCGACCGCCGAGTCCTGCGCGGCGGAACTTCCCGAGGCTTTCTGTGTGGACGTGGTCAGGGTCTGCCAGTCCGACATGCCGGTGATGCGCGTGTATTTGCTCCCAGCCAGCCATCCGGCGGCATCTTTTCGTGTGGACAATGCGATGCACACACGCGTTTTCGACGAGGTGGCATGGACAACCAATGTGGAGCGTTCTGCAACCATGGACAGGACGCCCGGATCCGTCATCGCGTATCTGCCGGAAACTTTTGCCGATGCCGCGATCTCGCTTGACGGACGCCAAATCGTTGCGTTCAGCGCGCCGAACACCACACATGCGACGGCGAGTAGACCGAACACCGGTGCGACGATGCCACGCATGATTCTGGCATGATGAGACGGCCGCTCGAATACGGCATGCTCTTCGTGTGATTCATGTGTCTTCGTCATAACGCCACTATTCTACAGGCACCACCTCACTTCACCGGGTTCCGCGCGATACCTCCACCCTACCGTCGCACAGACCGTCCACAGGTTGCGGCAGGCAGCGAAGCGCCCAGCGATATCATGGTCGGCCGCTAGTGTGGTGATTATGCGTATTTCCCCCAGACTTCATCACGCCGCCGCAAGCCTTGTTACCGCGCTGTGCGCCGCCGTCATGTGCCTTGGCATCGCGGCATGCGGTTCAGGCAACTCCTCGTCTTCAGCGTCTTCATCGGCGTCCACAAGTTCCAGCGACTCAAGCACAAAACTCAACAAAATCGCCGGAGTCACGGCGACCGGCGATCCTGGCAAGAAGCCGACCGTGAAATTCCACACCCCCATGACCGTCCAGGACAACACCTACGCCGTGCTTCAGCAGGGCAACGGCGCGACGATCAAAGAAGGCGACCGTCTGTGCGCCCAGGGCATCGCGCTCAACGCCAAGAACGGCTCGCAGATCATGAGCACGTGGGAGAAGAACACGCCTGACTGCTCGATCGTCGTGAACAAATCCTCCACGAACACCGCCTATTACGATATTCTCAAAGGGCAGAAAGTCAACACGACCATCGCGTTCGGCGTCAATGACCAGAACTCGTCCGGCACGTCGTATCTCATGGTGCTGACCATCATCTCCCGCGCGAAGGCCCTGACCCGTGCGGAAGGCAAAGCCGTCACAGACATTCCAGCTAACTTGCCGAAGGTTACGCTCGCCAGCAACGGCAAGCCGTCGCTCGATCTCAACGGGTATAAGCCTGATGGCAAACTGGTCGCCCAGACCCTGATCAAGGGCGATGGAGCCGCGGTGAAAGCCACTCAGACCGTGGATGCCCAGTATTCTGGCTGGTACGCGGACAGCAACGGCACGCTTCACCAGTTCGATTCCTCTTGGAGCCGCGGGTCATCCGCGCAGTTCTCGCTCTCCCAAGTCATCACCGGATGGAAGAACGGCTTGACCGGGCAGAGCATCGGTTCGCAGGTGCTGCTGGTCATTCCACCGGATCAGGGCTACGGATCGACTGACCAGACGGACAGCACCACCGGAAAGGTGACCATCCCGGCCAATTCCACGCTGTATTTCGTGGTCGATATCCTCTACGCCTACTGATTGTCGGTGGATTCCCGGCGATTGTCCGCAATCCGCGGGGTCGGTGGCGGTGACACCATTTTGCGTCACCGCCACCCTCCAATACACAAACTGGTTACGCTAAGCGCGCGCTTAGCGTAACCAGTTTGTGTATTGGGGGGGCTTAGAAGAGGCGCAACGTCCCGTCCTCCTGGCCCTTCATATCGTCATAATCCAGAATCATGCACTCGAATCCACGCTCATGGGCGAGTGTCCTGGCCTGCGGGGTGATGGTCTGCGCGGCGAAAATACCGCGGACGGGCGCGATGAGCGGATCACGGTTAAGCAGCTTGCAATACCGAGTCAGCTGCTCAACTCCGTCGATTCCACCGTGCCGTTTGATTTCAATCGCCACATGCGTACCATCGCCGTCGACCGCCATGATATCGACCGGGCCGATCGCTGTCGGATACTCTCGTCTGACCAGTTTGGCGCCTTCGCCGATCCGCTCGATCTGCTCGGCAAGATACCGCTGTAGATGGTCCTCGACGCCATCTTTGACCAGTCCCGGATCCTCACCCAAATCGTAGGTATCGTCAGCGTAGACATGCTGCAAGGTGATTTCCAGCACGTCATCGCTTTTCTCGGCGCATACGCGCAACACCCGCTCAGGAACTGGCGTATCAGGGTCATCGTCGGCGTCCGGCGGGTCAATCTGTCGAATCGTGCACGGGGCTGCCATCCAATTCAACGGTTTGTACGATCCGAGTTCTGAAAATATCAGGACGCTGTTATCCGCTTTCACCAGCAGCACGCGCTTGGCCAACGGGAGTGACGCGTTGAGCCGGCCCGAATACTGTGCACTGCAATCCGCAACAATGATTCTCACATCCGATAGCCTAACAGCACCACCGCCGTCACAGCCGCAAACCCGGTCAGTCCAGGTGACGATTCCGCGCCCCGACAGCGGCACTCGGCACTCCAAATCCACGCAACCCCAACAACCCCAACATCCTCAACAACCCCAGTCCACACACCCCAGTCCACAACAAGCAAAAGGCCGGCCCGTCACCAATGTGACAAGGCCGGCCCGAAGCCGAAACGAAGCCTAATCAGGCTTCCTGTCCGTCGCCTACGACTGCGGAACCGGAAGTCTGGACCACGTCATGTCCGCGCTCAACCGCAACGGTGAGTTTGTTCGAATCGAAGGAAATGAATCCGTCGGTGACATCGAAGGAATGCCTTACACCATCAGGGTCCACCACCGCGATCGTGCCGTCCTTGATGACGGTCAGCACCGGCTCGTGGTTAGGCAGGATACCCATCCCGCCCTCGGAGGCGGGGATGGTGACGGACTTCGCCGTGCCGGACCACAATGGGCGGTCCGCCGCGACGATGTTCACCTGCATGGTCGCGCCCGCCATCAGTCGCCGTATTCCTTCTGCATGTCGTGCCACTTCTTCTCGAGGTCGTCGATGCCGCCGATGCCGGAGAACGCCTGCTCCGGGACGTCGTCATACACGCCGTCGCAGATGCGGGTGAAGGCCTCGATAGTCTCGTCGGCCGGCACGTAGGAGCCCGGGCGACCGGTGAACTTCTCAGCCACGTAGAAGTTCTGGCCGAGGAACTGCTCGATCTTGCGGGCGCGGTTGACGATGGTCTTGTCCTCTTCGCCGAGCTCGTCGATACCAATCAGGGCGATGATGTCCTGCAGCTCCTTGTTACGCTGCAGAATCGCCTTGACGCGGTTGGCGCACTCGTAGTGTGCCTGGCCGACATAGCGCGGGTCGAGGATTCGCGACGTGGAAGCCAGCGGATCGACAGCCGGGTAGATGCCCTTGGCCGCGATATCACGCGAAAGCTCGGTCGTTGCGTCCAAGTGGGCGAAGGTCGTTGCCGGGGCCGGATCGGTGTAATCATCCGCAGGCACGTAAATGGCCTGCAGCGAAGTGATCGAGTGGCCGCGGGTCGAGGTGATGCGCTCCTGGAGCGCGCCCATCTCGTCGGCGAGGTTCGGCTGGTAACCCACTGCGGAAGGCATGCGGCCCAGCAGCGTGGAAACCTCGGAACCGGCCTGGGTGAAGCGGAAGATGTTGTCGATGAACAGCAACACATCCTGGTTCTGCACGTCGCGGAAGTACTCAGCCATGGTCAGTGCGGTCAGCGGGACACGCAGACGAGTCCCCGGGGGCTCATCCATCTGGCCGAAGACCAGCGCGGTCTTGCTGAGCACGCCTGCCTCCGCCATTTCGCCGATCAGGTCGTTGCCTTCACGGGTACGCTCGCCTACGCCGGCGAACACGGACACACCGCCGTGGTTCTGGGCCACGCGCTGAATCATTTCCTGGATCAGGACCGTCTTGCCGACGCCTGCGCCGCCGAACAGGCCGATCTTGCCGCCCTGCACGTACGGGGTCAGCAAATCGATGACCTTGATGCCGGTTTCGAACATCTGGGTCTTGGACTCCAGTTGGTCGAATGCCGGCGGATTGCGGTGGATGGGCCAGCGTTCCTTGACCTCGATATGCTCGTCAGGCTTCTTGTTGAGGATGTTGCCCGAGACATCGAACACGTGCCCCTTGGTGACATCGCCGACAGGAACCTCAATCGGGCCGCCGGTATCGGTCACTTCGGCGCCACGCACCAAGCCGTCGGTAGGCTTGAGCGCGACCGCGCGCACGGTGGAATCACCGAGGTGCTGTTCGACCTCCATGGTGATCTGGTGAAGCGTCTCGCCCTCGGTGTTGCCCACACTGTTGAGCTTCACGGTCAAGGCGTTGTAGATGTCGGGCAGGTGGCCTACCGGGAACTCGACGTCGATGACGGAGCCCTGGACGCGCGTCACGCGTCCGACGTTCGTCGCTTCGACGTCGGTTTCGGAAGCCGCTGTGGTCTGGTTCTCAGCCATATGCGTTCCTACTCTTCCTCTTTGTTCAGCGCGTCGGCGCTGCCGATGATTTCGGTAAGTTCTTGGGTGATCGATGCCTGGCGCGAGGCGTTGAGCTTGCGCGTCAGCTCGTCGACAAGGTTGCGTGCGTTGTCCGTTGCCGTGTGCATGGCGTTCTGGCGGGATGCCGTCTCCGATGCGGCCGAAGTCAGCAGGCACTCATGGATGCGTGACTGGATGTACTTCGGCATGATCGCGTTGAGCACCTTTTCCAGACTCGGTTCGAAGGTGTACAGCGGGGTCGCCTGAGCCGCGGTGGACTCGGGAATCGGACCGGAGTCCTGCCTTGCTTCCGGCACGACTTCGACCGGCAGCATGCGCAGGACGCGAACCTTCTGCACGACCATGTTCACGAATTCGGTGAACACGATATACAGTTCGGAGACGCCGCCCTTGTCCGCAGGCAACATGTACGCGTCCAGCAGGGTCTTGGAAATCGACTCGGCGACTTCCACACCCGGCTTATCGCTGTCGCCCTCCCACGAGGCCGCCACCTTGCGGTTGCGGTACTTGTAGTAGGTGACGCCGCGGCGACCGTACACATACAGCTGCGGCTCCTTGCCCTTGTCCATAAGGCGGGCGAGCAGGGATTCCGTTTCCTTGATGATCGACGAGGTGTACGCACCGGCCATACCGCGGTCCGACGTCAGAGCCAGCACGGCGACGCGCGGGTTCTTCTCGTCGGACTTCACGATTGGATGGTCGATATGGGTGTGCTCCGCCAACGCTTGCACGGCATCGAAAATCGCATCGCTGTAAGGCTTGGCGTTCAGCGCCACCTCACGCGCCCTCGCGATGTGCGAGGACGCGATCATCTCCTGGGCGTTGAAGATCTTCTCCAACGACTGGGTTGAGGCGATTCTTGATTTCAATGCGAGTTGCGAGCCCATGGGTCACTTCTCCCCTGCGACGATCTTTTCCTGCTCGACCGGGGTGTCGGTCTTGGCAACGGGCTTCTTCTCGATAAGCGGCTTGCCGGCCTTCGTCACATACGTGGCACGGAAATCTTCGATGGCCTGTTCTAGGGCCTTCTCCGTGTCGGCGGTGAAATCGCCGGTGTCACGAATCGTCGTGAGGATGTCCGTGTTGTGGGCGACATAGTCGAGCATGCCCTTTTCGAACGGCAGCACGTCCGCGAGCTCGAGATCGTCGAGCTTGCCATGCGTGCCGGCCCAAATCGAGACGACTTCCTGCTCCATCGAGTACGGGGACATCTGCGGCTGCTTGAGCAGCTCGGTCAGACGAGCGCCACGGGTCAGCTGCGCCTTGGATGCGGCATCCAGATCGGAGGCGAACATCGCGAAGGATTCAAGCGACTTGTACTGCGCGAGCGAGATCTTCAGCGTGCCGGAAACCTTCTTCAACGCCTTGGTCTGGGCCGCACCACCGACGCGGGACACCGAAATGCCGACGTCGACGGCCGGGCGCTGGCCTGCGTTGAACAGGTCGGACTGCAGGAAGATCTGGCCATCCGTAATGGAAATCACGTTGGTCGGAATATACGCAGACACGTCGTTCGCCTTGGTTTCGACGATCGGCAGACCGGTCATCGAGCCGCCGCCCAAATCGTCGGACAGCTTGGCGCAACGTTCCAGCAGACGGGAGTGCAGGTAGAACACATCGCCCGGGTACGCCTCGCGCCCCGGCGGGCGGCGAAGCAGCAGCGAAATCGCTCGGTAGGCTTCAGCCTGCTTGGACAGATCATCAAACACGATGAGCACGTGCTTGCCGTGATACATCCAGTGCTGGCCAATCGCCGAACCGGTGTACGGGGCGATGTACTTGAAGCCTGCGGAATCCGATGCCGGGGAAGCCACAATCGTCGTGTACTCCATAGCGCCGGCCTCTTCGAGGCTCTGACGCACGGAGGCGATGGTGGAACCCTTCTGGCCGACAGCCACGTAGATGCAGCGCACCTGCTTCTTCGGATCCCCGGACTTCCAGTTGTCCTTCTGGTTAATGATGGTATCGATCGCGATGGCGGTCTTGCCGGTCTGGCGGTCGCCAATGATCAGCTGGCGCTGGCCGCGACCGATCGGGGTCATCGCATCGATGGCCTTGAGGCCGGTGGACAACGGCTCATCGACCGGATGACGATGCATCACGTCGGGGGCCTGCGCCTCGAGAATACGACGGCCTTCGCTCTTGATCTCGCCGAGGCCGTCGATTGGCTGGCCCAGCGGGTTGACTACACGGCCGAGGTATCCGTCACCGACCGGCACGGACAGCACTTCGCCGGTTCGGCGGACTTCCTGGCCCTCCTCGATGCCGGCGAAGTCACCGAGGATGACCACACCGATCTCGCGGGCGTCAAGGTTGAACGCCAGACCAAGCGTGCCGTCCTCGAAGGTCAGCAGCTCATTGGCCATGCAACCAGGCAGTCCCGTCACATGCGCAATGCCGTCACCGCAAGTCGCGACATAGCCGACCTCCTGAGTCGGGTTGTCAGACGGCTTGTAGGACTCGACGAAATCGTCGAGAGCCTTGCGTACCGCGGCGGGATCAATGGTAAGTTCTGCCATGATCACTCCTTATTGTTCTTGTTCATGTAAGTCTTTCGCGTTTGCACGCGTACTGACTCGTCTGTGTCACACGCCTGTTCAGGCGGTGACCTGCACGCTGCGCTTGAGCTTGTTCAGCTGGGCGATCACCGTATTGTCGTTGACCTCGTGGCCGATTTGCACGCGCATACCGCCCAACACCGTCGGATCTACAACCGAGTTGATGTGCACGGCATGGCCGGTGCGCTTGGTGTAAATCTTGGTCAGCCGGTCAATCTGCTCGCCAGACAGCGGAGCTGCGGTGGTCACGGTGACCATCGATTCGCCCATATGCCGTGACAGCTTGTTGATCAGCCACTGGATGGTGGCAAGGTAACGACGGTGACGCGGATTAGCTGTGGCATGCTCGGCAAGGCGCATGGTGACTTTGCTGATCTCATTGCCGGACAACACGTTGTGCAGCAATGCGACGCGCGCCTCAGCCGAGGAATGCTCGTCGTACAGGCGGGTGCGGACCACCGGCATGTTGAGCAAGGCCGAATGGAGCTCGGCCAGCTCGACGGACACCTTCATGGTGGTTCCGGTCGCATCCGCGTAGTACATCATCGCGTCCACGCCGAAATCCTCGACCGCGTTCGCGATATCATGCGGCTTGCTCCAGCGGCGCTGCACCAGATCGTCAAGGATCTCAACGGTCATCGGATGCGCTTTGCCTTCAAGCAGCGTGTGCACCATGGTGGTCTTGTCGGCAGCGGGACGTGCGGGGTCGGTCAGCGCCCGTTCGACCTGGACATTGTGGTCGAGCAGATCGGTGACGGCGAACAGCTCGTTGCCTACGCGCCAGGCATCCTCACCGGTCGCCTTGAGTTTCGGCGCCAGCGAGTCACGCGAGACGCGGTCTGCGATGCGTGATGCCTCTCCTCGCATGTAATCTCACTTCCTTCGCTTACTTGTTGCTGTCTGCATCCATCTCGTCGATCATCTTGTCGAGCATCTGCGTCTGGGCGGCGCTCGAGCTCAACTCGGATCCGAGAATCTTGCCTGCCAGAGCCGTAGCCAGCGTGCCAACCTCACCCTTCAAGCTCACCAGAGCCTGCTTTTGCTGGGATTCGATCGAACGCTGGGCGTTTTCAGTGATCTGGGCTGCATCGGATTCAGCGCGCGAACGCGCATCGGCGATGATATGGGATGCTTCGGCACGGGCGTCGTCGCGGATCTTGGATGCCTCGACACGCGCCTGACTGAGCTGATCCTCATACTTCTTCTTGGCCTCGTCAGCGTCTTTCTGCGCTTTCTCGGCCTGTTCCATACGACCTTCGATCTTGGCCGCACGGGCGTCGAAGACAGCTTGGAACTTCGGCATGATGTACTTGTAGAAGCAGACCGCGATGACAACGAGAATGACCAATGACCACACGATGTCATACGTTTCAGGCAAAAACAGTGCAATACCGTTTTTCTCTGCCAGTGGCATGGGTGTTCTCCTTTCCTGCTCGGGTTTCTACTTGATGGTGATTCGTCCTATCAGGCCGAATCACATGGTCATGACGAATGCGACGAAGCCCAGCAGGCCGAGCAGCTCGATCAGAGCCAGACCGATGAACATCAGGGTCTGGATACGGCCGGCGACCTCAGGCTGACGAGCGGTGCTCTCCAAAGCCTTGCCGACCAGGATGCCCATGCCGATGCCAGGGCCGATGGCGGCGACGCCATAGCCCAGAACGCTGATGTTGCCGGCGACCTCGGCGAGAGTGATGATATCCATGTGTTGTCCTTTCTTACCGAAATGTGACATGGTATACGGCTCCGCGTCGCGGGGCCGAAGGTTGTGTCTTGCCCGGTGCTCTACAACACCGGTGCATTCGCTTCATTCAATTATGGCGCATCGTTCATCACGATGCCGGGCAGACACGGCCGCTATGGGCAGTCGCATCTGGCACCGCTGCGATCCGTCACGTGACACGTATGGCGCGCCACGCATGTCGATCACTCGACTTCCGGATAGCTCTGGTTGATGTACACCGTCGAGAGGATCGAGAACACGTACGCCTGAAGCGCCGCGACGAACATCTCGAAGCACACGAACGCGAAACCGCCCAGCAACCACAGCACGCCGACAGGCTTGACAGCCCAGTTCGACGCCTCGATGAGATAGAACTGTGTGAACGCCAAGCAGGTCGCGACCAGCAGGTGGCCTGCGATCATATTGGCGAACAGACGGACGGTCAGCGAGAACGGACGAATAATCAGCGCCTCAAGCAGGTTGATCGGGCCGAGAATGATATCAATCGGCAACGGAACCCCCGGAGGCATGAGCTCGCCGCGCAGATATTGAAGGAAACCCTTCTCCCGGCAAGCGGCAATCCAGTATTGGACAAACGTCCATAGTGCGAATACCAGCGGCATGGTCACGGTGGCGGTCGCCGCCATGTTCATGCCCGGAATGATGCCACACAAGTTGAACACGAAAATCGTGAAGAACAGGGTGGTAATCATCGGTACATATCGGCGTCCGCGCTCCTCGCCCATCACCTGATACACGATGTTGTCGCGGACGAATTCGAGCAGCGTCTCAATCAGTCCCTGCCAACGGCCAGGAACGAGTTTGGCACGCTTCGCCGTGATGCACATCACCAGCAACAGCACGATAGTGGCAACGATTCGGATGAGAATGATGCGGTTAATGGCGAACGGCGTGCCCTGGAACAGAATCGGATCGGGAAGAAAATCGTCGACCGAAGGCAGTTCAGGACCCGCTTTGGCCGCAAGCACGAGCTGCGTGCTGACTTGTGACACCATCTACGCCTCCTACTTCTCGTAACAGCTGTCAGTTTAGCCCAACGCCCTGAGCGAATGTGACCGGAAGATTTCGGCGCAAACTCACATGGCGTGGCGAGTAGGTCGGGCGCCGACGGGGCCGGCACCTGCCTTCGACTCCGAACGGCTACGTGGAGATTGTACGACGTTTTCCTGCGGCTTGGTAACAATTCTTTCACAATTTCGAACCGTTTTTAGATAAAACGACCCGAATTGCCGAACGCTACGCAGGACGTTGCTGTCCGATATCCGGACAGCGCGCACAGGTCAGCAGTCAGGCATCGGCGCCATTGGCCACCGGGCCGGCGGGAGCGGGCGATGTCGCAGAACGCACGCGTTCGTCCTGAGCATAATCATCCCTAATCAGGCCATAACCGTCCTTGACCAGCGGCGCGTACCCGTCGCCCCGCGGCGCACCCGGCGCATGACGGATCGAACGGTCCGTTCCCAAACGCTTCTCCGCACGCAATTGCGGGACTTCACGCAGGTCGTACGGCGTGGTCTGGTAGACCCAGTTCAGCCAGTTGCGCCACAGCAGGTTCGCATGCGCGCGCCAGCTGAACAAGGGCTCAAGCTTGGGGTCATCGTGCGGGAAATAGTTCTCCGGGAACGGCACGTTGGTCAAACCCTTGGCCATATCGCGCTCGTATTCCTCGGCGAGTGTCATCTTGCCGTACTCCCAGTGGCCGAGCGCGAACACCTCGGAGAAGTCGCGCGTCGCAATCAGTCCGGGGCCGGACTCCGGACCCCACGTGAGCACCTGGAGGTCGGGATTCGCCGCGATATCGCCCTCGTCCACGCCGGCGAGCCGGGAATGCGGTTGCAGCGCTATTTCGTCGAAACCGTTGGTCAAGAAGCAATACTCGTCCTGCAAATACTGCGGATAGACGCCGAACAGCTTCTGCGGCAACAGATGCTTGCACACGCCGTACCGGTAGTGCAGGGCGCCCATCGCGCCCCAGCACAGGTACATCGTCGAAAACACGTGCGAACCAGCCCAGTCAAGAATCTCCTTGAACTCGTCCCAGTAATCGACCTGGTCGAATTCCAGGTGTTCCACCGGCGCACCCGTGACGACGAAGCCGTCGTAATAGTTGTCGCGGAACGCATCAAGGTTCTCGTAGAACTTGACCAGATGGTCGGCGCTGACGTGCTTGGACTCGTGGGTTGAGGTCTTCATGAAATCGACCTCGACCTGCAGCGGGGACTTCGAAATCAGCCGTAGCAGCTGGGTTTCGGTCTCGATTTTCTTCGGCATGAGATTCAAGATCACCAGGCGCAGCGGGCGCACACGCTGGCGCTCAGCTTCAGGTTTCTCCAGCGCGAAAATGCGCTCGGAGTCGAGGATGGCACGTGCGGGCAGGCCGCTTGGAATCTTGATAGGCATGGTTCCATTATCCCCGTTGACCTGATATGTGTTTGATGTCGGCTGAAATGTGACCGGATGGCAGGGTTTGGAGCGGGGTGCGGGTGGGCGAGGTGCGGTAGGGCCGAGGTGCGGTTACTGGCGGACGAGACTGGCGAGGCACGACCGCTGACTGCACAGCGGCAGATCATGTACCCAGGTCAGAGTGCGAGCCCATCCTCACATAACGACCCCCAACGCAAGCACACCAGCCAAATCCAACCACCCAACCCGCCACCGTGTGAGCGAATCCTCACACAACGACCCCTAGGATCACCCGGCTAACCGGCCCTGACCACCGCATCGGTCATTGTGCGAGCCAATCCTCACACAACGCCGACGCCACTCCTCACACTGGCACCATTGCACGATGGCGGATGGCCGACCCGCCCATGTCAAGTCATGTGAGTCGCGTGGCACGTATCTTACGACACACACAACCTGCGGAACATCACCGCAAAAAGCCCAAGCCAGCCGGCATCTGCGGCGATACACATGCCGATACATACGCAACGTGCGGCAGACCCACGGTCACCATCCGGAACTCTCCGGATACAGCCACCTGCGTATGCCACGACATACACAACCCGTCGAACACAGCCGGCAGTAACGCAAGACCACCAACATCCAACCGACCACGCATGCCACGACATACGCCAACCAACGCCTCCAACGCGCGAACACACGACCATGCAACCGGTAACCACCCAGCCGACAACCATGCAAATACCCGACCGTCACCGCCACAGCAGCTTCCCCGCAATCCGCTGTGGGCTGAACGGCACGCCGATTTGACAATTCCCTATCGTCCTATAAAGTAGATGACTGCTGCTTGAAGCAGCCGACGCGGGGTGGAGCAGCTCGGTAGCTCGCTGGGCTCATAACCCAGAGGTCCATGGTTCAAATCCATGCCCCGCTACCACATCAATGAAAACCGTGATTCGACATTCGTCAGTCACGGTTTTTGTGTATCCGGCCATTCTCACCGTCCGAGGCATTCAGTCAGCGCTCATCCACGACGCCAGACCGACACCCCGGCAACGCGAACCGCCGAGTACGGATGTTACCGGCTCGTCATGGGAAGACACCTCAGGCAAACCGACAAAGAGACAACACAGCAAAGAGAAGCAATACGAAGAGGGGATATCAATGCGCATCTCGCAACCGTTGCAGCCCATGGCACCGCTGATTGTGCTCGCACTCGGGTCGCTGTCGATTGTATCGCTCGCGCAAGGCATCGTTTCCTTGACTTCGGGCGCGAACATCCCAAACATCATGGAAATCATCGCCGGTCTGATCGGCATCGCGCTGAGCGCGTGGACCATCGCTGCGATGCGGGCGACGCGTGTTCAAGACGAAGAAGACGACGAGGACGATAAGGACGACGAATTCGAGGAGATCAACGGCAACAACCTTCAGAGCAGCAGTGCCGATTCGCGAGTCGGCGAATAATCATCGCGACTATCGATTGTCTCGAAGGCCTTTCGAATCCAAGGGCATTGCCACTGTATCGAAAGCGGATATAAGCCGAAGGCATCGCCGCCAATCCCGACAGACGTTGCGCCAGCAGGCGTGACGGGGCGTTCAGCCACGCAGTTGGATTGTCGGTTGCATCCGTCAACGAGTCGGGGCACTGGACTTGGACCTACCGACGACCCGACGCGACCGCCCATAGGGCTGCCGATGCGGCGGTGCCAACCCGCTGCGCGAGCGCCGACGATTGAACTGGCCGATTCAAGACGCCACGACGCCAGCGGTACAGCCTGCGTTATCATTGACGGCAAACGTTTGACGTAATCGGGGGTCGGGCACATTTCAAGGCACCCGTCCACGCCATGCGCGAAGGAGTACCGTGGCATCTGAGGCATTCCTTCACACACTTTCCGCCCATACCGGCGCGAAAACCGCAAACGCCCAACCCTGCGGCAAACCAGCAACCACACCAGAAACCAGGAATCCGACCCAGATGGCATCACAACAACACCAAGAGCAGAGCGCGTCCGGCAGCAGGCCGCCTGCATCCGCGACCGAATCCGCATCCTCTGCGAATCAATCGGCACCGGCAGCCCCGGCCACCCAAGCGATCGACAAAAGCGACGCCGGCTATGCGAAAGACCTCAAACCGCGCCACATCCAGATGATCGCCATCGGCGGTTCAATCGGCACCGGCCTGTTCCTCGGCGCGGGCGGACGTCTCGCTCAAGGCGGCGCCGGTCTGACCATCGCATACGCGGTGTGCGGCATCTTCGCGTTCCTCATGGTCCGCGCGCTCGGCGAACTGGCGATTCGCCGCCCGTCCTCCGGTGCGTTCGTGTCCTACGCACGCGAATTCCTCGGTGAGAAAGGCGCATACATCACCGGCTGGCTGTTCTTCCTCGACTGGTCCACTACCGTCATGGCCGATATCACCGCGGTCGCGCTCTACTTCCACTACTGGCAGGCGTTCAAGGCCGTGCCGCAATGGGTGCTTGCCCTGTGCGCGCTCGCCGCGGTGTTCGCGCTGAACATGCTGAGCGTCAAGGCCTTCGGCGAGGCCGAATTCTGGTTCGCCGCCATCAAGGTGTTCACGATCCTCGCGTTCATGGCCATCGCGATTTGGGCGATCATCACCGGAGCCCCGGTCGGGCAATACCACGCCGGCATGCACAACATCACCGACCACGGCGGATTCTTCCCCGAAGGCATCGCCCCGGTGTTCGCGCTGACACTCGGCGTGGTCTTCGCGTTCGGCGGCACCGAGATGGTGGGCGTCGCGGCAGGCGAAGCGAAAGAAGCCCAGCAGGTGCTTCCGAAGGCCATCAATTCGATGATTGTGCGCATTTTCGGCTTCTACGTCGGCTCGGTCATTCTCATGGCCCTCGTGCTGCCGTATACCGCGTATTCGTCGAACGAATCACCATTCGTCACCTTCTTCTCCGGCATCGGCATTCCCCACGCCGGCGACGTAATCCAAGTCGTGGTGCTGACCGCCGCACTGTCGTCCCTCAACGCCGGTCTGTACGCGACCGGCCGCACGCTGCGTTCGTTGGCAATCGCGGGTTCCGGCCCGAAATTCGCCGCCCGCATGAACAAGAACCATATCCCGTACGGCGGCATCATCATCACGTCGGCACTCGGCCTGATCGGCGTGGTGCTCAACGCGGTGCTGCCGTCC
Source organism: Bifidobacterium sp. LCP19S3_E9 (assembly GCF_052121135.1). NCBI lineage: Bacteria > Bacillati > Actinomycetota > Actinomycetes > Bifidobacteriales > Bifidobacteriaceae > Bifidobacterium > Bifidobacterium sp. LCP19S3_E9. The sequence continues at coordinate 135,842 of NZ_JBQKEV010000006.1, forward strand.
GACGCCTTCGACATCATCATGAATCTCGCGGGCATCGGCATTGCCGGCACATGGTCGTCGATCCTGGTGACCCATCTCGTGTTCCTCAAGCGCGTCAAGGCAGGCAAGGAGCAGCGCCCCTCCTACCGGATGCCGGGAGCGCCGTTCACGGATTATCTGGCGCTCGCGTTCTTCGCCATTGTCGTCATCTCGAATCTCACGAGCGCGTCCGGCAGGTGGACACTTGCGCTGTTCGCCGTCGTCGTGGTCGCGATGGTCATCGGCTGGTACGCGGTGCGCGGGAGGATTGACGGCAGCCTGATGGACGAGATTCTCGACAATGACGAGGACGAGGATTCCATCGAGGAGCTCAGCGACGATTTCGCCGCCGCCTGACACAGCGAATCCGCGATATCCGCGCTGTTCGCGGCACTAGCGATACTGGAATCAACAACGGCCAAGCAACAAGTACAAGGAGACAGGATGCGTATTCATATCACGTACACCGGCGGCACCATCGGCATGATCGAATCCGACCATGGGCTTGTTCCCGGCGCCGACATGCGCGGATGGCTGCGCCGCCTGCTTGGGGAAAGCGACGAGTTGCACGATGGGGATGTCACCTTCACCGAACTTGACCCGCTGATCGACTCGTCGAACGCGACCCCCGACAACTGGCAGACGATGATCGACGACCTGTGGGCCCACCATGATGAGGCCGACGCGTTCGTCGTGCTGCACGGCACCGACACGATGAGCTACTCCGCCGCAGCGCTGTCCTACGCGCTCACCGGTTTCGACAAGCCGGTGATTTTCACGGGTTCCCAGCATCCGCTCGGCAAAATCGAATCCGACGCGACTGCGAACGTGACCGGTGCGCTCAACGCGGCGTTGAGCGGCCACGCGAAAGGCATCTCACTGTTCTTCGGGCATCACCTGTTCGCCGGCAACCGCGTGACGAAAGCCTCGAGCTGGGCGTTCGAAGGCTTCTGCTCACCGTCCACCGGCACGCTCGCCTGCACGGGCACGCCCTGGCAGTGGGAGCCTTTCGACAATCCAGGCGAGGGCTGGACGAACCCGAAGCCGTATACGCGGCATGACGTGGCGGTTATCGACACGGTTCCCGGCATGAGCGCGAAGCGGCTCGCCGCCATGCTTACTCCCCGGCCTGAAGCTGTATTGCTGCGCGCGTACGGCGTCGGGAACATCCCCAGCCGCGAACCCGGGCTCGCGGACGTCATCGCGGGCACGCTCGACGCCGGAGTCCCGGTGATTGTCGCCTCGCAATGTGAACAGGCGAATGTGCTGCTCGGGCGATACGAAACCGGGGATGCCATCGCGAAAGCCGGCGCGGTCGGCACCGGCGATATGACGCTCGAAGCCGCATACGCGAAAATCATCTTCCTGTTGTCCCAAGGATTGGGCGGTACCGAGCTGTCCGCATGGATGGGCCGCTCCATCGCCGGCGAAATCACCCTGGAAAGCCACTGAGCCCCTCCCTCACCCCTGCTTCTGCCGACACTCACATACCGCTCACCGTCGGTACAACCTTCTGCTGACACTCACCACACGCTCAGTGTCAGCAGAAGCAGGGGGCGTGGAACGGGCTCAGTGGCGAGCAGCAATGCGGACGGAACGACGGCTAAACTTCAGGGAAATTCCAACATTCCCCGCTTGTCAATCATGCACTGGTAACGATTTCGCTCATACAATGGCGGTATGAGCGAAGATACAAAGACAAGAAAGACCGCTGCAACGACGACAGCCACAACAGCAACAACAACCAAAACAGCATCAAGCACCCGCACCGCCGCGACACGCAAGCGCACGACACGACGCAAAACCGCAGCCGCCACCGCCAAGACCTCCGCGGCGACCTCGGCACGCACCGCCGCCGCCGGATTCGGCCGCGTCGCAATCTATGACACCACCCCGCACGGCGAAACGACCCCACGCGTCGAACTTGGCGAACAATTCCATGTCAGCGCACAACTCGCTGCCGAACAAGGGCTCGTGCTCTCCGCCGCTGCAATCGTGCGCAATCCGCGCGGCAAGGAAACCCAGCGCCGCACCATGATCTGCACCAACCCCGGCCTGAGCCGCTGGGAAGTCGACGTGCAGGCCGGCGAGCCGAGCGACGCCCGCCCGTGGCAGTCCGGCTGGTCGGCGGTCAAACGTCAGCTGGGCGATTGGACGGTCAGCATTGAGGCGTGGCTCGACCCGTACGCCGCATGGTTCGAGCGGGCACGCAAGGCCGTCGACGCCCGAAAAGACGTAGAGAACGCGCTCGACGCAGGCGCCACCCTGTTGCGCCGCTGGGCTTCGACCCGTGACGCGCACCTGACCGCCGGCGAGCGCAGCACGCTGAAGAAAGCCGCCGATACGCTGGATGACCGCAAACTGTCGGTCGCCGAGCGCTTCGCCGCCGCCACGAATGACAACGTCACCGCCCTGCATGAGGCCAAGCCGCTGCGCGATGGCGTATCGGAAAGCGCCCCGAGGATGTTTCACGTGGAACGTCCAGGGTCCAGTTTCACCGCTTGGTATGATTTCTTCCCCCGTTCCGAAGGTGCCGTGGATGACGACGCGGCCGGTTTCACACACCCCGGCACGCTCGCCACTGCCATGTCCGGCCTTGAACGCGCCGCGGCCGAAGGGTTCGACACGGTGTGTCTGCCGCCGATCAGCCCGATTGGTGTAACCGGGCGCCGCGGCCGCAACGGCGTCGCCCATGCTGGCGTCCACGACCCGGGTTCCCCGTACGCTGTCGGCTCGGCTGACGGCGCCGCGGACAGTGTGGATCCGTCGCTCGGCACGATGGATGATGTCCGCGCGTTCACCACGAAAGCCCATGACCTGGGCCTTGAAGTAGCGCTTGACGTGTCGCTGTTCGTATCGCCGGATAATCCCTGGATCGCCGAACACCCGCAGTGGGTGCGCCGCAAGGCCGACGGCACGCCGGCCGATCCGCTCGACCCGCAGTCGGAGCGCAAGGATATGGTCCCGCTGGACTTCGATGCCGATCCGGACGGTATCGTCAAGGCGATCGTCCACACCTTGGACGTGTGGGTGAAAGCCGGCGTGACGGCGTTCCGCGCAGTCGAACCGTACCGTTGGCCGGCGCAGGCGTGGCAGCGAATCATCGAACAGACCCGGCACGCGCACCCGGAAGTGCTGTTCCTTGCGGAATCCTTCACCGCGCCCGCGATGATGGGCGCACTGAGCCGCGCCGGCTTCACCCAGTCGGACTGCTACTTCCCATGGCGCAACACCAAGCGCGAGCTGGAAGACTACCTGTTCGAGGCGAACAGCGACACCGCATACACGCAGCATGACACGTTCTGGCCGTCCACGCACCGCATTCTCACCGATTATCTGCGCGACAACGGCATCGCCGGCTACGCGATCCGCGCGGTGCTCGCCGCGACGGGCGTGCCGAGCTGGGGTATCGCCAGCGGCTACGAACTGGTGGAAAACAAGCAGCAGCCGGGCACGCAGGCCCCTGAGAATCCCGAGGAATACGAAATCCGCGTGCGCGACTGGAGCGAGGCCGACAAGTACGGCACCGCCAAGCTGCTTACCTCGCTCAACGCGATTCGCAGGCGTCATCCGGCTGCCCGCAGCTACCACAATCTGACAATCCTGGACAGCTCGGATGCGAACGTCCTCGCCTTCGCCCGCCACACGCCCGCCGAGCTGACGGCGGATGGCAAGCCGGACACGCTGATCGTGGTCGTGAACCTCGACGGCCATAACGCCCACCAGTCCATGATCCGCCTCGACCCGGCCGCGTTCGGCCTGCCCGCCGGCGAGCCGTTCACCGTGGCCGACGAGCTGACCGGCCGCACCTTCACCTGGACGAACGACAACTATGTCTCGCTCGCCCCGTGGGCCGATGTCGCGCACGTGCTGAGCATCAAGCGGTAGTTCCCGCATCCTGATTCTCGGTACCCGGCACGATTCGTCTCACGTGACATACGTGCCGGGTACCGAGTATCCTGAATAACGGAAATCCTGTTGTCTATCAAGGAGATTCGAAATGACAGAAACCTTCAATGTCGTCGTGGAGATTCCGCGCGGTTCCAAGAACAAGTATGAAGTGGACCATGAGACCGGTCGCGTCTTCCTGGATCGTACGCTGTTCACCGCCATGGGCTACCCGGATGACTACGGCTACATCGACGGCACGCTGGGCGAGGACGGCGATCCGCTCGACGCGCTCGTGATGATCCCGAATTCCGTGTTCCCGGGCTGCGTGGTCGAGTGCCGCGCTGTCGGCCTGTACCACATGGTCGACGAGGCCGGCGGCGACGACAAGGTGCTGTGCGTGCCTGCCGACGTGCGTTTCGACGACATCAAGGACATCGACGATGTCAACGAGTACCACAAGGCCGAAATCAAGCACTTCTTCGAGCAGTACAAGGCTCTGGAGCCGGGCAAGGAAGTCAAGCCGGGCGATTTCTGGGCCGGCGTTGACAAGGCCGAGGCCGAGATCAAGGCCGCGCGCGAACGTCTCGCCGCTTCCGAAGCCAAGTGAGGCATATGTACGGTTCGGCTTTCGGCTTGAAGCTATGGGATTGATAGCGATCGCCTAGGCATCCGCCGAACCTAGCTGTGCACATATCCGACACGAGGGGCCGTCCCGATTGGGGCGGCTCCTTTCGTTTGGGCGGGTTGCACGGGCTGCGTAGTCTGTGCAGTTAGCGTAATCGCACGGTCGGAGTGGTCAGCGTAGTTCACGTGCCAGGCGTAGTCCGCATAATCCGCGGCTTGTCTTTCAGCAGCGAGCGACTATACTTGGGCGGGTAATTTCGACATGCGAACAGATTCATGGGAATTCAAAGCCGCCCTACGCCGGCAGTCGCCGTGTCGGACCGTAAGGCGTAGGCGGTTAGCCGTCGAGGCCCATCCGCACTGCGGATGAACCATGCACTGACAATGACATCAAGCACCTCTTTGGTTGGTATTCTTCTCATCGCGCTTTCCGTTTCGATGGACGCGTTCGCCGTGTCCATCGGCAAGGGCCTGACCGTGCGCCGGGTACGCCCGTTGGACGCCTTCAAAACCGCCCTGTGGTTCGGCGGATTCCAGGCGCTGTTCCCGCTGCTCGGCTATCTGTTGGCCGACACCTTCAGCGGGTATGTGACGGCGGTGGACCACTGGATTATCTTCGGATTGCTCGCGCTGATTGGCGGCAACATGGTCCGCGAGGCGTTCGAGGAGGACGACGAGAACGCGCGCGAAACACCGCAGTTCGACTGGCGGCACATGCTGCCGCTCGCCGTGGCATGCAGCATCGACGCGTTCGCGATCGGGGTGAGTTTCGCATTCATGAAGGTGAACATCCTGTGGTCGGTACTGATCATCGGCGTGGTGACCGGCGCGTTCTCCGCCGCCGGCCTGCATATCGGACACGCGTTCGGCGCACGATGGCAGAAACCAGCACAGATTGCGGGCGGCGTAATCCTCATCCTTATTGGCATCAAGGTGTTGCTCGAGCATCTCGGCGTCATCGCCTGGTAGCGGCGGGCAGCGCCCGGTGGCATGGGCCGGGCGGACGGCGCGGCCGGCGGCATTCCCAACGGGCATCGACCGATAGCGCACCATCTCAGAGTTCCCGACCGACACCGCGCACAGCATATCCGAGATCGCACGCTTCCTGCCACAGGTTGCCGCAACTACACCCCCAATCGCACGACGCTGCGGCACACTCCACCCGGGATATCCAAGAAACCATCACATCGCCCGTACGCCGGGGCAGCGACCGCGCAGCCTCCGGCATATAGGGCCGCATCTACGTAATCCTGCCCGAAATAGCACTGCAACTATGGGAATCCGCCCCCGAGGATATCCCAGCGACACCCCGGCAACGGCGAATTGCGAACCCATCTCAGGCTAGCCACAACCGCCACACGCAGGAACCCCGAAGCCCCATCGCATCATCGGGTTCCTGCAGCCGAACAGCGCGAAAAAGTCAGTCCACAAATATCGGACCATACTGGCACAGCAGCAATGCCAGCGTCGCGGCGAACGCCACCAGCCCAAGCAGCATTACCGGCAGCAGGGCAATCCCGACCCACGGGGCCGGTACTGCCGGATCCGGATCAAAATCCTTGAGCCAGAACCGCGAGGCGATCACCATCAGCACCATGAGCGCCAACGCAATCACACTCACCACAATGGCAACCCAGGTTCCCGGCCCCGTGAACGACACGCAGGACGCCGCGACCACCACGAACAGCCAGCCAGGCATACTCGCCATCGCCACCACGCCGGTCAGGCTCTGCGACAGCGAGCGCAGCAGATCGGTATGCTCTTTGCGTGCCATCTGACGGGCGAAACCGATAACCGTGAACAGCGCAAGCAGCATGACATACACGCACGCCCAGTGAATCAGCGGAGTCGCGACAATCGTCAGCGCGTCATTCGCGTTCAACGACGGGTACAGTGTCCCGCTGCCGAGTGCGTTGAGCGCAAACACCAGCGAAATCAGACCTGCGAGCACGCCAAGCACACGATCAGTCCAAGTGCCGCGGAACGGCCAGAAAATCGTGAACGCCGCCATCGCCGCAACGCACAGCGGCACTTCGAGGAACAGGGCAAACTGGCCGAGCAGACTGGCGCCGACAAGCAGCACAAGCGCAATAACCTGCACGGCGAGTACGCCACGGTACGGACGGTGCGGGAGGGTGCTGTCGGGTTGTGTCTGCTCTACCATATCTATTCCTTCCGCCGACGGATGTTCCTGCCGTGGCACGGCGTCATGTGTCATCGTCATGCAACCGGGTGGTCCACAATGTTATGGGCATGTTACCGGCATGTGACGTCATGACGGAGTTCCTTACTCATTGTAGCCGCGCACTTGCCCATTCTCCGCCATATGGAAGCACCGCCCTTGAATGTCCTGATTGCCATAACATTACAGCTGTAAACTGTGTGAAAACCGTAATTCGACCGGAGGGCTACAACATGACTGATTTGACGTTGATGACCTCTGCCAGTGACCCCGCATCCGTATTGCCGTCGCTCGCGCTGCTTTCTCACAGGGTGCGCGTGCTGCCGATGGATGCGGCGAGTCTGGTGAAGATGCCGGAAAGCACCGTCTTGTTCCTCGACGCGAGGGACGATCTCGCCACCGCAAAGACCCTGTGCCGGCTGATTCACGCCTCCGGCCTGTCCACGCCGATCGTGCTGATTCTCACCGAGGGCGGATTCACGGTTGTCAACTCGCAGTGGGGCATCGCCGACGTCATCGTTGCCAACGCCTCCCCCGCCGAGGTCGAAGGTCGTTTGCGGCTGGTCACAGAACGCGGCAACACGCCGTCGGGCGTCCAGTCAAATACGGTCGGGGCACAGGACGCCGACGGGCTGATCCGTTGCGGCGACTTGGTCGTCGACACCAATGGATATACGGCAAGTCTGCACGGGCACCCGATTGATTTGGCCTACAAAGAATTCGAACTGCTCAAATATCTGGTTCAGCACCCCGGACGCGTGTTCACCCGCGCGCAGCTGTTGCAGGAAGTGTGGGGGTACGACTACTACGGCGGCACGCGAACCGTGGATGTTCACGTGCGACGTCTGCGTGCCAAGCTCGGCGGCGAATACGAGCATGTCATCGGTACGGTGCGCAACGTCGGCTACCGTTTCGACCCGCCGGAAGATGACAAGGACGACAGCGCCGCCCGCGCGAACGCTGCCCAGGGCTGATTTTGGGTTGGTTCGGGCGATTCAGGCTGATTCGGGCAGACTCAAGCCGCCGTTGTGCGAACCAATCCTCATACAACGCCGCCACCGTCACCTCACCAACGTCCGCCGCATCAGCAATTCGCCATTGGCATACAACCCGCGGTTGGACGGATGCCCGCTGTGCCTTATCATGCGGGTATGGCCAGCGAAAGCAAACGACACCGCATCGAGCGCATGCATGACGAGTACCAAATCCTATGCGAGGAGTTCCCCGCCCCGGCGTGCGCGTTGCATTTCACGAACCCTTTCGAGCTGCTGACCGCGACGATTCTGAGCGCCCAGACCACCGACAAGCGGGTGAATACAGTCACACCCGCGCTGTTCTCGCGCTACCCCGGACCGGCCGAACTTGCCGCCGCACGGGTGGAGGATGTCGAGGATATCATCCGGCCATTGGGCTTCTACCACGCCAAATCCCGCAATATCGTCGCGATGGCGCATGACGTGCACGAACGGTTCGGCGACACCGTCCCGCACACCATGGACGAGCTGACATCACTGCCCGGTGTCGGGCGGAAAACCGCGAATGTGGTGCTCGGCAACGCGTTCGGCGTGCCGGGCTTCCCCGTTGACACGCATGTGATTCGCGTGACCGGCCGCCTACGCTGGCGTACCGATTGGCGCAGCGCACATCCCGACCCGGTACATATCGAACGCGAGATCACCGCGTGCTTCCCGCCCGAGGAGTGGACCGATCTGTCGCACCGGCTGATCCTGCACGGCCGGGCGACATGCCATGCACGCAAACCAGACTGCGCCGCCTGCCCCCTCAACGACACCTGCCCCAGCGCCGGCATCTTCGGGTGAAGCACAACACCAGCGGCGATCGGCCATAACAAGGACGACCGAAAGACCTCCAGAAGACCGACGCCGTCTGATCGAAGGGGGTATGCAGGGCCGCGCATCGGCGGGGTTCGCGGTAGACTCGAATCATGACGAAGAAGCAGCAGGGAGAGCTCAGACGGTGGATTGCGTTCAGCGCTATCGTCATCGCCCTGTTCGTGCTGATCATGCTCGGCAAATCCATCGCGGAACGTAGCGGGGTTCTTGACGACGCCGGGCTGATCGGCTCTGATTCAACCATCGACGTCGGCCTCATCGATGCCCCGAAATCATTGGATATCCGCACCGAACAAGGCACCGCCGTCGAACAGGCCTTGCTCGGCAACGTCTACGAAACGCTTATCGGACGCGATGAGAACAACAAACTCATCCCCTCGCTCGCCAACAGCTGGTCCACGTCCAAGGACGGGCGGACTGTGACCCTCCATCTGCGCGGCAACGCGACATTTTCCAACGGTGACACGCTCGACGCCGACGATGTCGTCTGGTCGTTCAACCAAATCATCAGCAAGAAATACGTAGGCTACGAGCGCCTCGGGTACGTCGCCTCCGTGTCCGCAGACGACGCTCATACAGTGGTGTTGACGCTGCGTGAGCCTGACGCGACATTGTTGCGCGCGCTGTCGGGACGCGCCGGCATCGTCTACGACAGCACAGCGAATCTCGATTACACCACGCAAGCACTCGGTTCCGGCCCATTCATCGTCGGGCGGACATACGAGCAGGGTTCCACTATCACCCTGCAACGCAACGATCGGTATTGGGACAGTAAGAAAGCGGCGAGCGCCCAAGTCACCTTGCACTACTATGGCGACGAATCCTCGCTGCTCGGAGCCGCTGCCGAAGGCGAAGTAGAGCTCGCGCTGCCGCTGGAGCATACCAGCATCACGGATATCGGCAAACGCACCGGAATGAAAGCGGTCCAAGGTTCCAGCACATCCAAAGTGATGCTCGTCTTCAATTGCGGCACGGACTCACCGATGTCGGATTTGCGCACCCGCCAATCGTTCCGCTATCTGATTGACACCGCCGCCGTGGCATCCTCGGCGACAGACGCGAAACAGGCGCTCGGCGGCCCGATCGGCCCGCTGGAACCCGGCTATGAGGATCTGACGGGGCTCTACCCGCATGACCAAGCGAAGGCCGCGCAGATGCTCACCTATTATTCAACCCGGTATTTCGGCGATCTGACCTTCCTCGTACCCCAGGAATACCAGGCGCTCGGCGCGCAAATCAACGACTATCTCAAGCAGGGCACGTCGAATCTGACGGCGATCAATCCTGATATGCAGGTGGTCGATGACGCGACGCTGAGCCAGCGGTTGAAGAGCGGCGATTTCAAGATCGCGCTGGTTTCGGTCGACGGCACCGACAACGTGGACCTGTTCAACGGCGTGGACAACACCCTGCAATACCAGAACGGCGAGGCACAGCAGGAATACCAGCAGGCGGTCGCATCAACGAACGCCGCCGACTACGCCACGCAGATGGCAACGTTCGCACGCACGGTCAGCCAGGACGCTGCCGCGGCGTGGCTGTACGAGCGGGGTATCAATATCGCGGTCAACCCGAAGCTGAGCGGGTATCCGGTGAATCTGACCGATGAAATCCTCCCGCTCAAGAATCTCGCGCTGGAGAAGCACTGACCGGCGTCCGGCAGTTGTCAGCGTCGGCGTCGGTACCCGTCGCTAGCCATAGCCCACCATCACAAACTGACACCCACCATCATCAGCCGCAATCTGCCATCAACCGGAACCCGTTATCAGCCGCCGTTTGCCCGCAACCGACGCGAGCTGAACGGAACCGGCACGAAACCCGTCTTCCCGCCCGAAAGTCCGCTCCCCTGTTGTCATAATCGCTCCCTAAACTAGCGGTTATGACTGATCAGGACAATACCATCACCGCGAACCTGACCCCGCTGCCTGACAAGGTCGGCGTCGACGGGCTCGAAGACAAGTGGCGCAAGACGTGGGACGAATCCGGCGTCTATAAATTCCGCAATACACGCGACCGCAAGGCCGTCTATTCGATTGACACCCCGCCGCCCACCGTGTCCGGCCATCTGCATGTCGGTCACGTATTCTCCTACACGCATACCGATATCATCGCCCGGTTCAAGCGCATGCAGGGCTTCGACGTCTTTTATCCGATGGGTTGGGACGACAACGGCCTGCCTACCGAGCGCCGCGTGCAGAACTATTACGGCGTGCGCGTGGACACGTCCCTGAAGTACGATCCTGATTTCAAGCCGCCATTCGAAGGCACCGACGGCAAGAAGATCAACGCGAAGGACCAGGTGCCGGTCAGCCGCAAGAACTTCATCGAACTGTGCGAGCGCCTCACCAAGGAGGACGAGAAGCAGTTCGAGGAGCTGTGGCGGTCGCTCGGCCTGTCCATCGACTGGTCGCAGACCTACCACACCATCGGCGAGCATCCGCAGCGCGTCGCCCAGAAAGCCTTCCTGCGCAATCTCGCCCGCGGCGAGGCCTATCAGAAGGACGCTCCGGGCCTGTGGGACGTGACCTTCCAGACCGCAGTCGCCCAAGCTGAGCTGGAAAGCCGCGAATATCCCGGCTTCTATCACAAGATCGCGTTCCGTTTCGAAGACGGCACCCCGATTTACATCGAAACCACCCGTCCGGAACTGCTCGCCGCGTGCGGCGCGTTGATCGCCAACCCGGACGACGATCGCTATAAGCAGTATTTCGGCCAGTACGTCTATTCTCCGCTGTTCAAGGTCAAGGTGCCGATTCTCGCGCATCCGGCCGCTGAAATGGACAAGGGCGCAGGCATCGCCATGTGCTGCACCTTCGGCGACGTGACCGACGTCGAATGGTGGCGTGATCTGAAGCTGCCGACCCGCCCGATCATCCAGCGTAACGGCCGCATCATCATGAGCGTGCCGGATTGGATCGAGGACCCGCAAGGCCGTGCGATCTTCGAGGAGACCGAGGGCAAGACCACGTTCTCCGCCCGCAAGATCATCGTCGACCATCTGCGTGAATCCGGTGATATGGACGGCGAGCCGAAGCCCACCACTCGTATGACGAACTTCTACGAGAAGGGCGATAAGCCGCTCGAAATCGTCACCTCCCGCCAGTGGTACCTGAAGAACGGCGGCACCGACAAGAAGCTCAACGCCGAACTCATCGAGCGCGGCAACGAGCTCAACTTCCACCCGGACTTCATGCACGTGCGCTACGACAACTGGGTCAACGGCCTCAACGGCGACTGGCTGATTTCCCGCCAGCGCTTCTTCGGCGTGCCGTTCCCGCTGTGGTATCCACTTGATGCCAACGGCGAGCCGGATTACGAGCATCCGCTCACCCCGCGCGAGGACCAGCTGCCGATCGACCCGACCAACGACGTGCCGGAAGGCTACGACGAGTCCCAGCGTGACCAGCCGAACGGCTTCACCGCCGAGAAGGACATCATGGACACGTGGGCCACGTCATCCCTGACCCCGCAGATTGTGACCCACTGGGCCGAGCCGGGCGAGGAGAATGAGGCACTGTTCAAGGCCACGTTCCCGATGGATCTGCGTCCGCAGGGCCAGGACATCATCCGCACTTGGCTGTTCAGCTCCATCGACCGCGCGCATCTTGAGAACCATTGCCTGCCGTGGGCGAACGCCACGCTGTCCGGTTGGATTCTCGACCCGGATCACAAGAAGATGTCGAAGTCCAAGGGCAACGTCGTCGTGCCGAACAAGCCGATCAAGCAGTTCGGCGCGGACGCCGTGCGCTACTGGGCCGCTTCCGCGCGCCTCGGCCTGGACGCCACGTATGACGAGGGGCAGATGAAGATTGGCCGCCGTCTGGCCATCAAACTGCTCAACGCCACCAAGTTCGCGCTGGCCATCGGCCGCGAGGACGAAAACCATCATGTCGGCTCCCCTGCCGTCGCACAGTGGAATCCGGCCGACGTGACCGAACCGCTGGATCGCGCGGTCATGGCCAAGATGGCGCTTGTGATCCGCCAGGCAACGAACGCGCTGAACTCCTACGAGCATTCGAAGGCGCTCGAAGTCATCGAAAGCTTCTTCTGGCAGTTCTGCGACGATTACATCGAACTGGTGAAGAACCGTGCATACGGCACGGCCGATTCGACGGGCAAGACCCCGAGCGAGGCGGCAGTCAAGTCCGCGCGCACCACGCTGGGTCTGGGCCTGGACACCTTCGCCCGTCTGCTGGCCCCGTACCTGCCGTACGCGACCGAAGAGGTGTGGTCCTGGATGCACGCGGGCGAGGGCTCGGTGCACCGCGCCGCATGGCCGAAGCCGGAACCGTACGAGCAGGCCGCGTTCAAGGTCTCCCCGGACGTGCTCACCTATGCCGGCGAGGCGCTTGCCGCGTTGCGCAAGATCAAGTCCGAGGCGAAGGTCTCGATGAAGACGCCGATTCTGTCCGTCACGCTTGACGCGGTAGATGATGCGGCCGATTCCATCAAGTCCACGCTGGGCGACATCGCCGAGGCCGGACGTGTGGTCGGCAATATCACACTGGTGCGTGCCGGTGCCGCCATCAAGGCCGTGAAGCAGGCTGCGGCGGCTGCCAAGAGCGCTGCCGAGGACGCGAAGAACGAAGCCGATGCCGCGGTCGCCGTCATCGTCAAGGACAGCGAGCTCGGTGAACCGCCCGCCAAGAAGCCGCGCAAGTAAGCGCTGACGCCTCCCACGTCCTTCCCCACAAACTGGTTACGCTGAGCCCCCGCCCGGCGTAACCAGTTTGTATTTCTACCCAAACTAGCTACGCAATCAAGCCTCCCAGCGTAGCCAGTTTGGGTAGCATCACGGGGTGGTGAGGGTTACTGAAGGGTGGGTTTGGCGGATCAGAGTTCGTCGGTGACCATCAGGAAGCGGGCACCGGCGGTGTGCGTGTTGACCGGGGTGACGACGTCCCGCGATACACCTTCACGTCCGATGCGTGAGGCCTCAAGAGCCCCGACTGAAGATTGCGCGTCGACAGGAGCCACAACTTTGGCTTTGGCGGCACGCGCCTCGTCAATCGCCCGCTTCAACGCAGACGATGCAGACGCCCCATCCGGCGCCAACGTATCCACGGCATTCTTAATGATTTCGGCTGCAGTCTCCACGGCCACCACATCATTGACCGTCCCCGACATATCCGCCTCGATACCATGCGATTGCCGACCTGCGAGGCCATACAACGAACGCGTGGATGCAAGCGGGGCAGCAGGCGCAGCACTGCCATCACCACCAGCGGCAACAGAACCGCTTCCCGAACCGGCTCCAGCACCGGCACCATCAGCAGCCTTATCGTCAGCACGCACCCCGGCACCCGACTGCAAGGCATAAGCCGTCAAACCGTTCGCCGACACCGTCTTCCAATCCGCCGCCGCACTCTTGGATGCACCGGACGCATCACCAGTACCGGATTTGGCGACCAGCGCGGCCAGCGTGAGCAGCATCTTGCCCTGCCCCTCACGAGCTTTCGCCGCCGCCATCGTATCCAACGCGGCCTGAACTTTCTGATTGTCGGCCTTGAGGTTCTTGTTCGAAGCGAATTCGTCGTTCGTCTGCTCAATCGCCTGCTGCGCATACGTGGATGCACCCGACGCCGTGCCTCCGGTCATCTTGCTCAGATGCCGCGTATACGCGTCGGTATAGGCCATCGAAAACGGAATCATCGCATCGTGCATCATCTTCTGGCCGGTCTTGAAATCCTTGGCCGCACGTGAGGTCTGAGAAGCCGCCTGGCGTTTGAGATCAGCCGCCAAGCCAGTCGTTCCGCGCAATTCGATTTGCCGGATGGTGTCGTCAATCGCATCGGCCGCACCCTGATGTGCCCGCGCGGCACTGCGGTCATTGGTCGCATTGGAGATATCGGCGACAGCCCGCGCAACCGGAGTGTCGCTGTTCAATTCGCCCGCCGTGCCAAGCAGCGCGCTCATCTGCGTACTGTCACCGATTGAGCCGCTCAAATGCCCGGTGTACGAGGTCACATACGCGGCCATGTAATCATGGAAGGCCTGCTGGTATGCCGGGTCCGCAGCGGCGATAGCGCTTTTCGCCTTGTCACGTTCTGCGTCACGCATCGCTTTGAGCCGGTTGAGCAGCTTGGTATCATGTTTGCCACCGCCGATGGCGATATCCGACAGATTGCTGGCCCGTGTGGCGAGCGCGGTCATGGATCGGCTGAATTCCGCGGTATCGGAAGCTTCGACCGCAGCGACCGCCAACGGGCTCATCGAGCAGTGCTTCGCGGTGAAGAAAAAGTCAAAGGATGCGGTACGGGCGGGCCTGCCGACCGCGACGACCAGCATATCCGTGCCGTTTTGGGTCACGAGCGTGCCGCTGCTGCCGGTGATCTCGCTCGTGACTTTGGTCGGTACCGTGAACGCGATTACAGGAATCGTGGTGTTGGCGTAATCCGTGTCGGCAAGCGGATTCGGGGCTACGGTCACGTGCAGGCCGACCAGGCCGTTTGCCCCGCTGACCGCCGACGAATCGACATTCGGCCCGTTGAGACTGTAGCGCACATGCACACTCCAAGGCATCGCTTTGAGGCCACTGCTGACTCGGGTCAGAGTATTGGCCGCCGCGCCCGTAGCCTGTTCCTCGCCACCCACCGTTTGCGCGACAGGCTCGCCGTCCTCGCTGACCCCGTAATCGATGGCCGTGCCGGACTGGTCGATCTGGAAATCGTTGGCGATATACAGTTCGCCGGAAATCGTTCCCGCGTGCAGAATGCCGAACACATCTTGCGTTTTCGTGGCCACAGCGGTGCCGGAGGGATATTCCGCCTCGCGCGCGGGTGCCGCTCCCCCAGCTGCTATGGCGAGGGTCATCGCGCATGATACCGTCATGCCGCACACCCTGCCTGCAATCCTTCCTGGATGCTTGCCACGCCTTGTGCCGCGGGTCACCATCATCAGTGTCGTCTGCTCCTTGTTCCGTGGTATCGACTCAGCTTCATACCTCCGTCATATCCGGATTCGTCGGCCGTGCCGAACCTCACGCTCATGCGAATACATCCAGCACGCCGGGATCCCCTCCGGCGTCGGCGATGCGCTGATGACGTTTCTTGGCTTCTGTGACCACGAATTCCCGATACATTTCCGCGATTTGAGGATCAAGCCCGGCTTCCTGCGCCACCCGGTGGAGCCGTTTGATTTGGGCGTCCTCGCGCTTCCAATCGGCCGGCGCGAATCCCGCCTGCGCCTTGAGCACGCCCACTTCGGACGTGAATTTGAACCGTTCCGCGAGCAGCGAGACGATGGCCGTGTCCACATTGTCAATCGACTGGCGCAACGCCTTGATTTTGCGCACCGCCTGCGCAACTTCCGGATGCTCCTGCGCCTGCTGGGAATCGATGGTCGTATCCTGCCAATCACCATGTTCGGAATCGTTCATAATGTCCAAGATTATCAGCCTTGTCATACCAAGGACCGGCAGGCGCCGCCAAGCCGACGCGAAACCGAGCGCGGTGGGCGCGCCAAGCCGACGATTACCACTTTGCTGATGGCGGACCGTCAAGGGACGATCCGCCATCAGCAAAGTCAGCCATAACACCGGCCAACAACATCAGCCTTTCGTGCTGGCACACCTATCGCCGATTAAGGCGACAGGCAAGGCATCAGTTCGAGGACGAACCCACGCCCGACTGCTGAACCAGCGCTTTGAGGAAGTCACGGTTGCTGGGCGTCTTCTTGAGACGCGGCACCAGCGCCTGATACGCCTGCTCGGGTTCGAGCCCGCCGAACAGCCGGCGCAGACGGTAGATAATCGGCAGTTCCTGCGGCGAAGTGATGAGCTCTTCGCGGCGGGTGCCGGACGCGTTGATGTCCACGGCCGGGAACATGCGCTTGTCCGCCAAATCGCGGCTCAGACGCAGCTCCATATTGCCGGTGCCCTTGAACTCCTCGAAAATCACCTCGTCCATCTTCGAGCCGGTTTCCACCAGCGCGGTCGAGATGATGGTCAGCGAGCCACCGTTTTCGATGTTGCGTGCGGCGCCGAAGAACTTCTTCGGCGGGTACAGCGCCTGTGCGTCCACGCCGCCGGACAGAATGCGGCCCGACGCTGGAGCGGCGATGTTGTATGCACGGGCGAGACGGGTCATGGAATCCAGCAGCACAACGACGTCCTGGCCGAGTTCGACCAGACGCTTCGCACGCTCGATCGCCAGTTCGGCAACCATCGTATGGTCGGTCGCCGGGCGGTCGAAGGTCGAGGAGATGACTTCGCCCTGCACGGTACGTTCCATATCCGTAACCTCTTCAGGACGTTCGTCCACGAGCACGACCATAAGATGGACTTCCGGGTTGTTCACGGTGATTGCGTTCGCGATTGCCTGCAAGGTGATGGTCTTGCCGGCCTTCGGCGGGGAGACAATCAGACCGCGCTGGCCCTTGCCGATGGGGGCGACAAGGTCGATGATCCGCCCGATAAGCTTATTCGGCGTGGTTTCCTGACGAAGCCTCTCCTGCGGGTACAGCGGGGTTAGCTTGGCGAACTGCGGGCGGTTCGCCGCCTCGTCGACGCTCATGCCATTGATGCTGCTGATTGCCTGGAGCGGCACGAATTTCTGCCGCTGGTTGCGACGGTCACCTTCACGCGGGGTGCGGATGGTGCCTTGCACGGCATCGCCCTTGCGCAGGCCATACTTCTTGACCTGGCCCATCGAAACATACACATCGTTCGGGCCTGGCAGATAGCCGGAGGTGCGGATGAACGCGTACGAATCCAGCACGTCGACGATACCTGCGACCGGGACGAGCTCGTCATTCTGCTCCTCGCCGCGGCGGTCGTCAAGATCACGGCCGCGCAGACGACGATTGCCGCTCCTGCGGTCGTTACGATCGTTACGGTCATTACGGTCAGAACGATCCCCGCGATCGGAGCGGTCATTGCGATCATTTCTGTCGTTGCGCTCGATGCGATCATTGCGGCCCAATCCGCGACGACGTCCGAATGCACGGTCGTCACCGGCGTGTTCCTCGTTCTTCTGCGCAGGCAGGCTCGCAAGGATATCGTCAAGATCGCGCACTGCCTCTTCTTCGCGTTCCTGCACGCTCGAATCCGCACGACCTCCGCGACGGTGGATTTCAACGCGTTCATTGCCACGTTCATTGCCACGGTGACGCGTACGCATGCCTTCGCTGCTGTCTAGATCAAGCTGATCGAGCAGAGACGATCCCGCTGCTTCCCCAACATGACGATGGGCGCGGCGTTCATGCACGCGTGGCATCTGCAACTCGCCTTCCATCGAGGAAATCGCTTCGGTGTGCGCAATCGGGGGGACGCGCAACGACCTGCGATTGACGCGGGCCTCCGGTTGTTCGGATGCGGACTCGGTCGCCGGCTTAGACTCGGCGGCGGATTTGGACTGCGGCTCGGATACCGGCTTGGAAGCCGATGCGGAATCAGGCGCAGATGCCGCAGACTGCGGTTTCGTTTGTGATTGCGGTTGTTCCGGGGCAGAAGCGGCCTTCTTTACCGGCTTCGGCACGCGTACCGTGACGCCGGCCGGGGCTTGCCCTCCACTACGAGCCGCCTGCAACGTTGCGAGCAACTGGGGCTTACGCATGGTCGACGTACCGCGCAGGCCCATCTGCTTGGCAAGCTCCCTGAGCTCAGGCAGCTTCATTTCCTCAAGATTTTGGCTCATTGCCTAATGTTGCCTTTCTGTGGCTTCTACCGACGCTTCGCCGGCGAGCTGTATGACAAGATGCGGAAAAACCGCGATGAAACGTTCGATTATCACGGTCTTCAGACCCAACCGAACTTCATTTACTGTACAACGGAGCTGCGACCGGCGCAACACCCGTCCACGGCGACATGCCGCCCGCGACGAGCCCTCTGCCGCCAGACGGTGCAGACAGTCCAGACGGTCCCAACGGTCCCGACGATACAGAACAGCCCGCCGACCCGATGCCGGGAGGGCGGGCTGAGGCGACACTCGCGACGCGCCGCTACTTCTGCTCGTGATAGGACTTATCGGTATTCACCGACCACACGTTCTTCTTCGAGGTCTTGCCGGTCTTGATGTTGTTGACTGCCTCGATCGCCGTGGCCATGGAATGGTCCATGTTGTTGTAGCGGTGCTGGCCGTTGCGGCCCACGCAATACAGATTGCCGAAGGAATCAAGGTACTCAACGAGTTCCGGCATCTGCGCGTACGTGTCGAAATACGCAGGGTAGGCCTTCTTGACGCGCTCGCGATGCGAGTCCAGAACATCCTGAGGGCCGTTGATAACGCGCATGCGAGTCATTTCCTCGATGGCGAACTTGGTGGCTTCCTCATCGGTCATATTCCAGAAATCGTCGCCTTCCTTGCAGAAGTATTCAAGGCCGATCCACACGGTGTCATCGACGTCCTTGACCAAGTACGGGCTCCAGTTATTGAACACCTGGATGCGTCCGACCTTGTAGCCCGGATCCTGCACGTAAATCCAGCAATCCGGCACAATAGGCGGGTTGCCGAGCGTGGGGATGCCGGTGGTGTTCTTCAGGCGAAGATGCTTGACCAAGAGACCGACGGTCACGAAATCGCGGTACGGCAGGCCGTTGGCGATCTCGGTGATGTCCTTCGGAGCCGGCTTGTCCGACTCGTCCACCGCGTTGATAAGATCCTTGACCGGCATGGAGGAGATGAACTGGTCAGCCTTGAGCTCGGTGCGGTTGCCCTCATGGTCGACGTATACGACCGAGGCGATCTTGCCGCCTTCCTGCCGCACTTCAACAACCTTGGCGCCGGTGATGACTTTGGCGCCGGCCTGCTCGCAATTATGCTCGACCGTCTCCCACAGCTGGCCCGGACCATACTTCGGATACCAGAACTCTTCGATCAGCGAGGTCTCGACCTCTTTCGAATCGCGCTTCTTCGGCAAGAGCTTCTGGAATGCGTTCTTCAGCACGCCCATGATGCTCAGGCCCTTGACACGCTGCGAACCCCAATCCGCGGAAATCTGGCTGGGGTGACGGCCCCACAGCTTCTCCGTGTAACCTTCGAAGAACATCGAATAGAGTTTGCGGCCGAAACGGTTGATGTAGAAGTTCTCCAGATTCGTTTCCGGCAGCTTGTGGAACACGGACTTCAAATAGCTGAAGCCGGCAACCATGGTGAGCTTGAAGCCCATGGCCTTGAGCGTATTGGCTGACAGGGAAATCGGGTAATCGAAGAAGTGATGGTTCCAGAAAATACGGGAGACGCGGTGGCGCTTGAGCATCACCTTGTCTTCCTTCTCCGGATCCGGGCCGCCCGGCTCCAGATCGTGATGGCGACCGAGCTTCTTGTCGTCATAGGAAGGTGCGCCCTGCAGCGGCAGCACCTCCTTCCACCAATCCATGATGCGGTCATCCTTCGAGAAGAAGCGGTGACCACCGATATCCATGCGATTGCCGTTATGCTTCACAGTACGTGAAATACCGCCGAATTCACCGGTCTCCTCGAGCACTGTCACGTCGTACTGCTCGGCGCCGCCCTTCTTCACCAGTTCCCACGCGGCAGTAAGACCGGCGGGACCACCGCCGATAATCACGACAGACTGCTTCTGTGCCACAATGACCTCCTGAACAACACAACAAATCAGTGAAACTTTACATGATTCGGCGCATCATGGACGCCGAAGCCGAAAAAATACACGAATAAACCGTATGTCATGCTAGCACTCCCCGCCACCAAAAGGCGGGGAGTCTCGCAAACCGTGTCAAGTCAACGAATCCGGGATATCGATATCCGTCTTCTGGACTTCCTCAACATTCACGTCTTTGAACGTGACGATACGCACGCTTTTCACGAAACGGGAGGAACGGTAGACATCCCACACCCACGCATCCGTCAGCTGCACGTCGAAATACACGTCCTGACCGGCGGAACGCACGTTGAAATCGACTTTGTTCGCCAAATAGAAACGACGTTCCGTCTCCACGACGTAGGTGAACAGCTTGATGACGTCCCGGTACTCCCGGTACAGGGCGAGTTCGGCGTCGGTCTCGTAATTGTCAAGATCTTCCGCACTCATGCGTCTTCCTCCGTCCTGCGCTCGCGCCTGCGGCCGATGGTGCGCCACCACGCCTGCTTCGAGGGCTGACGGTCATGCGAGCTGTGCGGCCAGTTCTCCTCGCCATCCAGCGTGTGATGGCCGGGGGCGCCGGCAGATGCTTGGCTTTGGGCGGTGTCGGCTTGTCCGGAATGGTCGTCGGCAGACCGGTTATCTCCCGAGATGCCCGGTGCGGCATCGCCTGCGGACGTGCTGGTCCCTTCAATCGTGCCGTCCGCCCGGCCGTTCGTGTCGTTGCCGGCTTGATCGGCGCCATCGCGACGGGTCTGGTCGCCCTCGTCGCCCGCATGTGACGCATGGTCGCCGCCATCCGCCGGATGCTCGCGCTTGCGGATCGCCAACGAATGCTCGCGCGCGCACAGCGCCTCTTTGACGCCCGGATTGTCTTCGAACACATGCATGCCGAAGACCTCCAACGAGTGGATCGGATCGTATTCGTCGGTTAGCATATCCATGACGATCAAATCCTGATACTTGTTGTTCTCAGCGTCCCACAGCGCGTCGCGCGACGTGCCCGAGGGAATGAAGCCGAGGGACTGGTACACGGATAGTGAACGCGTGTTCTTCTCCGGCACAGCGACCCAGATGCGATGCATGCCAAGGCCGGCGGGCCTCGGAGCGAAGCCGAAGGTCATGACACGAGGCATCGCGTCACGCGAATAGCCGCGGCCACGGTAATCCTTGCCAAGCACGACTTGGATTCTGGCGGAACGCGACCATCCGTCGATATCGATGAGGAAAATCATGCCGATGACGTTGTCCGTCGCCTCTGCGTCAACAATGCCATCGCCGTCACGGTCGGCGTCGGTCAGAATCGCCCACGCGATGGTGGGACGCGATTCTGGGTCTGCCACCCCACTGTCCACGGACGCGCGGCCCTCTGCCCATGCGACGGAACGACGCACCCACGCGTTGACTGCCGCACGTTCAGATTCGCGGTCTTTGCCGGTAATCCCGGATGCGTTGTAAAACGCGTCAAGCTGATCGAGACGCCCCAAATCCTCGATGCTCGCTGGACGCAGATGAACCATCTCCCCGCGAATTTCGGGAATGGTGATGCGGGCGGGCAGTTCGCGGCGATCTTCGCCGCTGACCGCACTATTGACAGCACTGGTGACCGTACCGTTTACTGTGCTGTCCGCCACTGACTGTGTTTGTTCAGACATTCGCTTTCATCCTCATAAGCGTTACCAATACGGTCCCATTCTACCGAGTTGGGTAACAAGTTGCAGGATTTCGGGCGAACCTGTACGGAACTTGCGAATACGTACCCCCGGCGCGCCCCAGCACACCCCCGGCATCCCCTCGACGCACCTAGGGATGTCCCGGTACGCCCCGCGAGAACGCCATCCTCCACTTTCTACCGACGCTCACGTATCTGCCGGCGTCGGTAGAAGGGTTCGGGTTTGGCGGTACGAAACAGCCCCACAGGGCGTTTGGCTCTGTGGGGCTGTCGTTGGTGATGTCGGGCGGCTGCACTCATTGAGCGCAGTCACTCAGCGCAATCAGTCTGCCCGATTCGCTCAGTGCAGCTTCTTCATGACCAATCCGCTGACCGCCTTGGCGTCAGCCTGGCCCTTGGTCGCGCGCATCACGGCACCGATAATCGCTCCCATCGGCTTCATGTTGCCGCTCTTGAGCTTCTCGACGATGTCGGGGTTGTCGGCGAGCGCCTTGTCCACCGCGGCTTCGAGTGCGCCCGTGTCCTGGACGACCTCATAGCCGTGCTTCTTGACGACCTCGTCCGGGGTGCCTTCACCGGCGAGCACACCGGAGACGGTCTTCTTCGCGAGCTTGTCGTTGAGCTTGCCGGAAGCGATGAGCTTCTCGACTTCGGCGACATCGGCAGGGGTGATCGGCAGTTCCTCGAGCGAGACGCCCTTGGCGTTCGCCTCACGCGACAGCTCGCCGAGCCACCACTTCTTCGCACCGGAAGCGGTGGCGCCGGCCTTGACGGTGTCCTCGATCAGGTCGAGCGCGTCGGCGTTGATGACGTCACGCATCTCGAGATCGGAGAACTTCCACTCGCCCTGCAAACGGTTGCGGCGTTCACGCGGCATCTCCGGCATATCCTTGGCGATGCGCTCGATATGCTCCTTGGTGATGTGCAGCATCACTAAATCAGGATCCGGGAAGTAGCGGTAATCGTCGGCGTCGGTCTTGAGACGGCCGCCGGCGGTGGTCTGCGAAGCCTCATCCCAATGGCGGGTCTCCTGCAGCACCTCGCCGCCGTCGCTCAAGAGCGCGGCCTGACGGCGGATCTCGTAGACGATGGTCTTCTCGATGCCACGGAAGGAGTTCACGTTCTTCGTTTCCGAACGCGTACCCAGCGGGTCGGTGGGCTTGTTGCGCAGCGACACGTTGACGTCGGCACGCATATTGCCCTGCTCCATGCGGGCGTGGGAAATACCCAGGGCGCGCACGATATCGCGCAGCGTACGCATGTAGGCGCCTGCGATTTCCGCGGCGCGCTCGCCCGCACCCTCGATCGGCTTGGTGACAATCTCGATAAGGGGGACGCCGGCGCGGTTGTAGTCGACGAGCGAATGGTCGGCGCCTTCGATACGGCCGTCGGCACCACCCACGTGGGTGTTCTTGCCGGCGTCGTCCTCGATGTGCGCACGCTCAATCGGCACGCGGAAGATCGAGCCGTCATCCAGCTCGACATCCAGGTAGCCGTTGCCGTTGGTCGGCTTGTCATACTGCGAGATCTGATAGTCACGCGGCATATCCGGGTAGAAGTAGTTCTTGCGGGCGAACTGGCTCCATTCGGCGATTTCGCAGTGCAGGGCGAGGCCCAGCTTGATGGCGAAATCGACGGCGGTCTCGTTGATCACCGGCAGGCTTCCCGGCAGGCCGAGGCTCACCGGGGTCAGCTGGGTGTTCGGTTCGCCGCCGAACTCAATGTGTGCCGGGCAGAACAGTTTGGTGTTCGTGCACAGCTCGACGTGGGTCTCCAAGCCGATCACCGGGTCGAACCGCTTGACGGCTTCAGAGAATTTCATCAGTTTTTCAGCCATTTGTCTTCGTCCTCCGGTTTCAGGCGTTCAGCCACGGCGTGGCCATCTTCGTGAGGATATTGCCGCCCCACTGCTCTTCCAAAGCCGCTTCCAATGCGGCGGCGGGCTTGTACATGGCCTCGTCGTGACGCTGCGGCGCGAAGAACTGGAAGCCGACCGGCATGCCGTTGTCCGACAGGCCGCACGGGATGGACATGGCAGGCACACCGGCCATGTTCGCAGGGATAGTCGCCACGTCGCCCAGGTACATGGACAGCGGGTCGCTGGTCTTCTCGCCGAAGTGGAACGCGGTGCTCGGAGCGGTCGGGGACACGAGCACGTCAACCTGGTCGAAGGCCTTGTTGAAGTCGTCGATCACCAGGGTGCGCACCTTCTGCGCGGAACCATACCAGGCGTCGTAGTAGCCGGCGGACAGCGCATACGTGCCGAGGATGATACGGCGCTTGACCTCGTCGCCGAACCCGGCTTCACGCGTGTAGGCCATCATGTTGGCGGAGGTCTGCGGCACACCGGCGGGCGGCATGACGCGCAGGCCGTAGCGCATGCCATCGTAGCGGGCCAGGTTGGAGCTGACTTCAGACGGCATGATGATGTAGTACGCGCCCAGCGAGTACGGCAGATGCGGGAGGCTGACTTCCTTGACTTCTGCGCCCATGGATTCCAGCAGCTTGACCGCTTCGTTGAATCGGGCGGCGACACCGGCTTCAAAGCCTTCGCCACCGATTTCCTTGATCAGGCCGACGCGCACGCCCTTCAGGTCACGCTTCAGGCCTTCGCGGGCTGCCGCTGCGACCGGCGGGACCGGAGCGGGGATGGACGTGGAGTCACGGCGATCATTGCCGCCGATAACCTCGTGCAGCAGCGCGGTGTCCAGCACGGTACGGCCGCACGGGCCGATCTGGTCGAGCGAGGACGCCATGGCGATGGCGCCGTAGCGGCTCACACCGCCGTAGGTGGGCTTGACACCCACGGTTCCGGTGAACGCACCCGGCTGACGGATGGAACCGCCGGTATCGGTGCCGAGGGCGAGCGGCGCCTCATAGGAGCCGACCGCGGATGCGGAACCGCCGCCGGAACCGCCCGGGACACGGGTCGCATCCCACGGGTTGTGGGTGTTGCCGAACGCGGAATGCTCGGTCGAAGAGCCCTGTGCGAACTCATCAAGGTTGGTCTTGCCAAGAATCGGCATGCCGGCGGCCTTGATCTTCTCAATAACCGTGGCATCATACGGCGGCACCCAGCCTTCGAGAATCTTGGATGCGGCGGTCGTAGGGATGCCCTTGGTGACGATCATGTCCTTGATCGCAATCGGCACGCCGGCAAGCTCCGGCAGGCCTTCCGTATCTCCCGCGGCGAGCTTCTTGTCGAAGGCGTCGGCCTGGGCGAGCGCCTCCTTGCCGGAGACGTGCAGGAAGGCGTTGACCGTGGGCTCTGCGGCCTCGATGACGTCGAGGTGCGCCTGGGTCAGTTCGCGGCTGGAGACCTCTTTGGAACGGATTTTCTCCGCCATCTGTGCGGCGGACAGTTTCACGAGTTCAGTGGCGTTGCTCATGGATCACTCTCCCAGGATCTGCGGGGCGACGAACATGCCCTGGTCGGTCGCGGGGGCGCCGGCGAGCGCCTCCTCCTGCGTCAGCGGGGTCACGGCGACATCGGGGCGCAGGTACGCCTCAAGCGGGACCGGGTTGGCCGTCGGCGGGACATCGTCCGTGGCCACTTTCTGGACTTCGTCGATCGCGTCGGCGACGGCGTTGAGTTCGCTCTGCATACGGGTGATTTCCTCATCCGTCAGGGCGATTCTGGCCAAATCGGCCAGATGCTCGATTTCTTCACGTGTGAATGTTGCCATGCCCTCCACTATATGAGCCGAGTGTGACGTACCGAATGCGCAGGAAGCGCAAGAATACTCCCCACTCACACAAGCAGCGACGCACAACTCCAACGCCAAGGGCCTTGTGCGGAACCCGGATATGGTTCCAACACAAGGCCCTTGAAGGTCAGCTCGTGGATTACTCAATTCGTGAGCGGCGTATGGTCGCGTTCACACGGTCGCGTTTCGACGCGAACGCACGACCACGATGACACCCGCGGTGCCGAGCAGCGCCGCGATGACAACCATGAAGGCGATGCCCATGCCACCGGTGAGCGGCAGCTACGCGATGCCGCGCACGTTCTCGACGGTCAGCGCATTGCTGCCGTTCGTGTCAACCGAGGTCGGCGTGACCAGACCGTACAAGTCCGAAGTCGTGGAATCGTCGAACACAACCTTCGCCCCCTGATTGCTGATGGTGGCCATGAAGCCCAGCTTCAAGGTGATATACCCGCTTGGGGCGGACACCTCGGTGATCTTGTACGAAGTGTCCACGCCTTGGGCGAGACCATCGAAGGTCACCGTGCCGTCCGTCTTGGAAATCGCCTCGTCATTACCGCAGGACTTGTCGCAGTTGGCACTGCCATTGACGTAGCCGGAAGGCAGCACGAACTGCTCGGGAGCGGAGGATTCGATCTTGAACCGCGCCCCGGCGAGCGGCTTGCCGGCGGCATCGACCTTCTTGAAAGTCAGCGAGGCGAGCACCGTGTGCGCGTACTTCTTCTTGGCGGGCAGCGTGCTCATGTAGAACTCGTTGTCGACCTGGCCGGCGGCATCGGACGTGACGACGGCATTGTACGAGACGTGCATGGCGTAGCCGCTGCCGATGTGGTTCTGTCACTTGGCGAGCGTGCTCTTGGTGAACCGCACGGTGATGGTGTGGCCGGTCATGCCGGTGGTGTCAGGCCTTGATCACCGCGGACGACCCGCTGTCAGCGGCCGCACCGGGGCCGTCGATGACCGCATGTTGGGCGACCCAACTGTGCATGGCGACCGCAGCCGCCGCACCCGCATTGATGGAACGGACGGACCCGAACTGCGAAATATACACCACATCATCGGCTTCGTCGAGCGCCGCCTGTGACAGGCCGGGGCCTTCCGCGCCGAACAGCAGCAGACAGCGTTCCGGGAATCGGTATCGTTCGATGGGAACGGCCCCCGGGATGATATCCAATGCGATGATTTTCGCCTGGCGCAGTATCTCCAGCCGGCGTGCCGACCGTGCTTGTTCGCGCTGTTCGACGGATGTCAACGCTCTATGCGCGATGGAGGCGCGGATGTCACGCGCATTGGCACGCGACTGTTCAGCGGCGATTTCGCCTGCGATGCGAAAACGCCATGATGTCGCCAGTTCTTTGATTGACGGATGATAATCGACGTGTTGGTACAGCTCGGTCATCAACGCGCCTTTGCGGTTCCACTTGTGCGGGCCGACGATATGGACACGGGACGCGCCAAAGGCGTTGGCGCTGCGGACCGCCGACCCGATGTTGAAGTCGTGCGTCCAGTTCTCGACCGCGATTTCGAAGGGGTAGCGGCTGCGGTCGTCAAGGTCGGCCTTGATGGCCTCCACAGTCCAATACCGGTACCGGTCAAGCACGTTGCGGCGGTCTCCCTGGTCAAGGAGCTCGGTGTCGTAACGAGCATCGAATCCGGGCGTACCGGGCACATCCGGGCGCGGCTCGCCTGGATGCTCCTGCGACCACGGGCCGACGCCAATCTCGCGGAATTCCGGCTCCCCCGATGCCTGCACCTGCTTGGTGTATTCGCTTGGTTCGTGCACCTGCTGCCTGCCTTGCCTGCTTTTTCTGCTTTGCCTGCTTTGTTGTTGCCCTGATTGCCTTGACACCGGACCGCGCGAGACGGCCGATAGGGCTTACCGCGCTCTCAGCTCCCGTTCGTCGAACACTTGAATCAGCGGCAACGCGGTATGTTCCGCGGTGACGGGGTTGATGACCTCGATCTGCTGGCGTTCGCCGGCGACATGGTCGGCGTCCCCCACTCCGCCGATCAGCGAGGCCACGGCGAGGACTTGCGCGCCTTCATGCTCGACGATGCTGAAATCAAGGCTCAGCTCATTGCCGTTGCGCAAGGTGACCAGCGAGGAGGTCTGCACATAAGATTTCTCGGATAGCCAGGCATCAAGCAGAATCACCCGTTTCCCGGAGATGGACGGGCCTTTTACGGACGGATACACGAAATCCATCACGAAGCCGTCGAGGTCTTCGCCGCGCGAGGCGGCAGCGAGAATAACCGCGGATACCAGCGGGACAGCCGCCGCGGTGAGCGCCCCAACTGCGTCGAAGTCGTCAACACCGTAGCCCTGCTCTTCGAGGGCGTCGAGAAGCACGTGGCCGATGGTCGCGGCCGTGCGATGGTCAAACACCACTGAGTACAGTTCGCTGAACGGTTTGCCACTGACCGCTTGGGTGAGGACCTGCCGCAGTTGTTCACGGGGCTCGAGCATGGCAAACGCCCCCGCATCATGGCTATTGCCTGCCGCAATGCCTGCAGCGGCGACTGTGCCGGCATCTGTGGATCCGGTGCGCCTGAATGTCTGATTCTCGCTGTTCTCAGTCATACTGCTACTGTACCTACGCTGCCGTACGACCCCGTCAGCTCTCGCTGGTGTCGGGCTGGACCTCGGGTGCGGTCAGTTCGCGGACGTCCGCTTTCTCCGGCTCGATGGCGGCAACAGTGTCGATGATTTTGTTCTGGTCGATTTTCTGCAGCTTTCGCGCAGTCACCAATACGCGGGATTCCAATGACGAGGCGAATTGGTTGTATGCACCGACCGTTCTGGTGATGGCCGCCCCAAGCTTGTTGGCCTTGTCGCCGAGCGTCGAGAAACGCTCGTACAGTTCCCGGGACAGATCGAACAGCTCTTTGGCATCGTCTGTCAGACTCTGCTGTTGCCACGCGTAGGCGACCGACTTCAGCACAGCCCACAAGGTGACCGGGGACGTCAGCGCGACTTTCTGCGCGAACGCATCGTCAAGCAAGGTCGGATCCGTCTGCAACGCCGCTTGGAGTAGCGACTCGTTCGGGATGAACGCAATCACGAAATCCGGAGCGGTATCGAACGCATTCCAGTAGGCTTTGTTGCCCAAGGTTTTGACATGCTCGCGCAACGCCTTCGCATGGGCGTGCAACAGTTGATCTCGCCGAGCGAGCTCCTCCGGGGATGCAGTGTCGGGAATCGCGCACGCGCGCTGGTAATCCGCGTAAGGGACTTTCGCGTCGATCGGGATGCTCTTGTTCCCCGGCAGATGGATCACCATATCCGGGCGCTGGGTAGCGTCGTTCCCAGCCTTGACCACAACCTGCGTGTCGAAATCGACATGTTCGAGAAGACCGGCGGATTCCACAATGTTGCGCAGCTGCGCCTCTCCCCAGGCTCCGCGAACCTTGTTGTCCCGCAACGCCGCCGAAAGCGAGCTGGTCTCCTTGTCAAGCCGCGCCTGCTGGTCGCCCAAGCCCTTGAGCTGTTCGCCAAGCGCACCCATCTCACGCTTGCGCCCTTCTTCGATATCAGCGACTTTCTGCTGGAGGGCATCAAGATTCTTCTGCACCGGAGCAAGAGCAGACAACACCTTGCTCTGTTCATTCAAGGTCTTCGCTTGTTCCTGCCGTTTGCGTTCCTCCTCAGCCTGGGCTTTCTCACGCTCGTGCTGGATGCGAATCTGCTCGGCCTGCTGGGCTTGGGACAGCTGGGATTTCACGAATTGCAACTGCTCTTGCAGTCCATCGGCCTGCGCCCGGAATTGCGCCACCTGCGCCGTGAGCTCGCCGATGCGTACACGCGCGGACTCCACCTCGCCGCGAGCCGCATCCAACTCTTGCCGGTTGGCCCCGCGGGCGTCACGCTGCCCTCTGCTTCTGCCCAGCGCAAAACCAGCCACGATCCCCAGAATCGCGACGACGATGACCAATGCCAACACCTCAACCACATTTTCGAACATATGTTCTAGTCAACAGCAAGGTATGGACGTGGGAGGCGTCGCAGCGCACACCCCGCCGGCACGCCCCCACCGACACAACGCCGAGAAACATGGCCGGCTCACCGCACCAGCCGCGACACGGCCTGCGACACCTCGTCAAGCTTGTCGTCAGCCACCTGTCCGCCTTGCTCGACTGCCTCACGCACGCAATGATCCAGATGGTCGTCCAACAACATCATCGCAACCGATTTCAGCGCCGATTCGACGGCGGCAATCTGCGTCAACACATCAATGCAGTACCGGTCGTCGTCGACCATACGGCCGATCGCCCTGACCTGCCCCTCAATCCGGCGCATCCTCGTCTGGACCTTCTTCTTATCTTCCGCATATCCGTTCATCTCTGCCGTTTTCCTTTGCTGTCGCCAATTGCGCATGTCATTATCCCTAGGGCGGAATACTATGGCGCATTATACCCCATCAGGGTATACATCGGATACGCAGTAAAGCCGGCGCCGGAACACGGGACGGCACGCCCGGCAAACACACCGGGCCGACGGGAAACACCGCCATCCACGCAGTACGGTCACCACCGACTGCGACGATGAAGACAACCAAGGAGGACACATGGGATTCGACCTATTCACAGCGGTCATCGCGGTCGCGCTCGCCGCCATATTGACCTGGCTGACGTTGCGGTTCTTTTTCGCACAGAGGCAAGGCACCGCGGCCAAACAGGAACAAGGCATGCAAAGCGCCGATATCATCGTCAAAGGCGGGTACGAGCCATCGCTGATCACCATGAAACCCGGCGTGCCGATCACCCTGCATTTTGACCGCCAGGAAACCGGCGAATGCACCTCGCACGTCGTCTTCTCCGACCTCGGCCTTGACGCCATGCTGCCCGGCAACGCGCATACCGACGTACAGCTACCGGCGCTCGCACCAGGCGATTACCCCTTCGCGTGCGGCATGAATATGGTCCACGGCATGCTCCATGTCGAGGATGACGGCGAAGACCACAGCAAAGACCACCGCGAAGATCACGCCGACACGCATCGCAGGGCGCAGCCCGCAGCCCCCATGTCGAACGCCAAGGACGCGCTGGACAACGAGCGCAAGGCCGCCGATGAACGCCGCAAGGAAATCCGCCAGCTCACCCGTCTGGTCATCATCGGCACCATCCTTTCCCTGCCAGTGTTCATCGTCTCCATGCTCTACATGGGAGGCCATGTCTCCATGCCCGCGTGGCTGACCAATCCATGGCTTCAGGCGGTGCTCATCACCCCGGTCATGTTCTACTGCGGCGCCCCCATCCATAAGGTTGGGTGGCCGGCGCTCATCCACCGCTCTCCCGACATGAATTCCCTCGTATCACTGGGTTCGGCCGCCGCATATCTCTACAGTCTGGTTGTCTGCATAGCGGGACCGGCGCTGCCGGCAGGATCGCGCGAGCCGTATTTCGAATCGGTCGGCGTGGTCATCACCCTGGTGCTTGTCGGGCGTCTGCTGGAAAGCAAGGCGCGTGAAGGTACCGGTAAAGCCGTGCAATCACTGATCAAGCTGCGTCCCCGCAACGCACAGACCATCAGCCCCGATACGCTCGACCAAGGTGAACACGCCTGGCACGACCCGAACAACCAGACCACTATCGGCGTCGATGACCTGAAGGTCGGCGACCTGGTGGTCGTCAAAGCCGGCGAGCGCATCCCCGCCGATGGCGAGGTCGTCGCTGGCACGCTGGATATCGACGAATCGATGATCACCGGCGAATCCGCGTCCGTGCACAGCAGCACGGGCAGTACCGTCACCGGAGCGACTATCGCGCTCAAAGGCAACGCGGTCATCCGGGTCAGTCAGGTCGGCGGCGACAGCATCCTCGCGCAGATCATCGCGATGGTCGCCCGGGCGCAGGCCACCAAGGCCCCGGTACAGCAGCTCGCGGACCGCATCGCGCGGGTGTTCGTGCCCGTGATCATCATCATCGCCATCTGGACCTTCGCGATCTGGGTGTCTTTCGGCCCCCAGCCACGGCTCGCGCACGCGTTGGTCACCGCGGTCAGCGTGCTGATTATCGCGTGCCCGTGCGCTTTGGGCCTTGCCACCCCGCTGTCCGTCACCGCGGCGACCGGGCTGGGCGCCACGAACGGCGTACTGGTCACCTCAGCGAAAGCGCTGGAACAGGCTCGCAATATCAGGACCGTGGTCTTCGATAAAACCGGCACCATCACCCGAGGGACCGTCGACGCAGGAGCCGACCCGGACCACCCGTCATACACGTCGGACACCGTCAAACCCGGTTCACAGCAGGCGATTGCGGCCTTGCGCAAGGCCGGTGTGCGCACCATCATGCTCAGCGGCGACAAAGCCGAAGTCGCCGGCCAAATCGCCAAGCAAGTCGGCATCGATACGGTCATCGCACAGGTTCGGCCAGACGGCAAGGCGTATTGGATTGAACGCCTGCAGGCGCAGCGTGATGCCGACAAGCGCAACGACGAATTGATTGCGATGGTCGGCGACGGCATCAACGACGCCCCTGCCTTGGCGCAGGCCGATCTTGGCATCGCCATCGGCACCGGCACGGATGTGGCCATGCAGTCGGCGGATGTCACGCTGATGAGCGGCGATTTGCGCGGCGTGTTGAAACTCATCAACCTGTCGAACGCGACCATGCGCAATATCCGTGAGAACTATGCGTGGGCCTTCGGATACAACGTCATCGGCATCCCGATCGCGGCAGGTGTGCTCTACCCCTTCACCGGATGGCTGCTCAGCCCGATGATTGCAGGACTTGCGATGGCACTGTCCAGCGTATGCCTGGTGCTCAACGCGAACCGGTTGCGGCATGCGCGCATCGGTGACGACCTGACCGCCGGCCTCGCTGACACCGGCACGCCGACAGCAGCACCCACCATCATCATCGACGAGCACACCACGATGAATCAGCCGTCGGACGCCGGCCGCAGCGCCACCAGCGCCCCCGACATCAGCAATGCCAACAATTCCAACACCAAGAGCAAGGAGCACACCATGGACATGAGCCACATGCATCATATGGGTCAGATGGCCGAAGCGACCCCCGGCGACGGCAACACCGCGACCGACCCGGTATGCGGCATGAGCGTTGCCGTGAATGACGAGGCGATCACCCGCACCTACAACGGCACGACGTACTACTTCTGCGGCGAGCATTGCGCCGCGAACTTCAGCAAGGCGCCAGAGCTGTTCCTCGAGCAGTAAGGTCCCAGCCTCTTCTGCTGACGCCGACAGCCCCGCAACACGAAAAACGGCCGCCCGCCCAAGCCACATCAAAGCTTGGGCGGGCGGCCGTTTTGAGTTCAAGCAACCGTCACTTGTCTTCCTGCACACCTTCGACGGTCACGCCGGACAGCGGATCCTCAGGCATGTCAGTGAGTTCGAGATGTTCGCCACCGGTCTGGTCAACGAGCACGGTGTCACCGTCATGCACCTTGCCGGCAAGCAGCAGACGCGCCAGCTGATCGCCGACCTCGGTCTGAACGAGCCTGCGCAGCGGGCGAGCGCCGTACGCCGGATCGTACCCGGTGTTGGCGAGCCAATCGCGAGCCGCATCCGTGACCTGCAGCGAAATCCGGCGTTCGGTAAGCCGCGCGGCCACCTGACGCACCTGCAAATCGACGATGCTGCCGAGCTCCTGACGAGTCAACGGGTGGAAGATGACCAGCTCGTCAAGGCGGTTGATGAATTCCGGCTTGAAGTGTGCATGCACGGCATCCATCACGGCCTTCTGCTTGGCTTCCTCATCCAGGTCAGGCTGCACCAGGAATTGCGAACCGAGGTTCGAGGTCATGATCAGAATCGTGTTCTTGAAGTCCACGGTTCTGCCTTGGCCATCTGTCAGGCGACCATCGTCCAGCACCTGCAGCAACAGGTCAAAGACTTCCGGATTCGCCTTCTCGACCTCGTCGAACAGCACCACTGAGTAGGGGCGCCGACGCACGGCCTCAGTCAGCTGGCCGCCTTCCTCGTAGCCGACATAGCCCGGGGCGGCACCGATCAGGCGGGACACGGAGGCTTTCTCCATGTACTCGCTCATATCGATGCGAACCATGGCCTTCTCGTCGTCGAACAGGAAGTCGGCGAGCGCCTTGGCGAGCTCGGTCTTGCCCACGCCGGTGGGGCCAAGGAACAGGAACGATCCGGTCGGACGGTTCGGGTCGGAGATGCCGGCACGCGAACGACGCACCGCGTCGGAAACCGCACGGATGGCGTCTTTCTGACCGATGACGCGCTTGCCGAGGTACTCCTCCATGTGCAGGAGCTTCTCGTTCTCGCCTTGCATCAGGCGGCCGACAGGAATGCCGGTCCATTCGGACACAATCTGCGCGATGGAATCCGCATCGACCTTGTCGGGGACCATCGGGGTCTCCTCGGCGCCGGTTTCCTTGGCATCGCGTTCCTCCTGCTCGGCGGCGGCGATTTCCTTCTGGATGTGCGGAATCTCACCGTACCTGATTTCGGAGGCCTTCGCATAGTCGCCGTCGCGTTCGCAACGTTCGGCTTCCACTTGCAGCTCGTCGAGCTTCTTGCGCAGGTCGCCGACCTTGTTGTGTCCGCTTTTCTCCATATTCCAACGGGCGTTGAGACCGTTGAGCTTCTCGGTCTTGTCGGCGAGCTCTTTGTCGAGGTCGGCGAGGCGTTCGCGGGACTTCTCGTCGAGCGCGTCCGCCTTCTTCTGCTCGGCTTTCTCGTTCTTCGGGTTGCCCAGCAGGTAGGCGCGTTCCATCTTTAGCCGGTCCACTTGGCGCTTGAGCTCATCGATTTCCTCAGGCGAGGAATCGAGTTCCATACGCAGGTGTGCAGCCGCCTCATCGACCAGATCGATGGCCTTGTCCGGCAGCTGACGCCCGCTGATGTACCTGTTGGACAGCTGGGCTGCGGCCACGAGCGCATCATCGCCGATGGTCACCTTGTGGTGGGCCTCGTACTTGGGCGCGATACCGCGCAGGATCGCAATGGTGTCCTCGACGCTCGGTTCACCGACGAACACTTGCTGGAAGCGGCGTTCGAGTGCCGGGTCCTTTTCGATGTTCTCGCGGTATTCGTCAAGCGTCGTGGCGCCGATCAGCCGCAGTTCGCCGCGCGCAAGCATCGGCTTGAGCATGTTGCCCGCGTCCATCGAGCCTTCTGCCGCTCCGGCTCCGACGATGGTGTGAATCTCGTCGATGAAGGTGATGATCTGGCCGTTCGCGTTCTTGATCTCATTGAGCACGGCCTTGAGGCGTTCCTCGAATTCGCCGCGGTATTTCGACCCGGCGACCATGGAACCCAGGTCGAGGCTGATGAGTTTCTTGTTGCGCAGCGTGCTCGGCACATCCCCGGCGACGATACGCTGGGCGAGGCCTTCGACAACGGCGGTTTTGCCGACGCCAGGCTCGCCAATCAGCACCGGGTTGTTCTTGGTGCGGCGGGACAGAATCTGGATGACACGGCGGATCTCCTGGTCGCGGCCGATCACCGGGTCGAGCTTGCCTTCCTTCGCGGCGGCGGTCAGGTCGGTCGAATACTTTTCGAGAGCCTTGTAATTGCCTTCCGCGTCCGCGCTGGTCACGTGCGCGCCGCCGCGGATCTGCGGCAACGCCTTGCGCAGCGATTCGGCGGTCACCCCGTTGGCTTCGAGGATATCGGCGGATTTGTTCGGCTTGCTCGCGGCAATGGCGATGAGCAGATGTTCGGTGGAGATGAATTCGTCCCCGAGTTGCTTCATCTCTTGTTCGGCCTGGACGAGTACCGCTTCGAGCTGACGGCTGGGCTGCGCCTGCGTAGTGCTTGACCCGCTGGCGCTGGGCAGGTTGACCAACCCGTTGCGCACGGCCGTGCCGATGGCTTTGATGTCTCCCCCTGCGGCCTTGATCAGGCTTGGTACAACGCCGTTCTGCTGGCGAAGCAACGCATCGAGCACGTGCAGTGTCTCGACTTGCGCATTGCCAGCGGCGGACGCGCTCTGTACGGCGTCGCTGATGACCTCTTGGGCCATATTCGTGAATTGCGCTTGCATGGTTCCTCCATTCGCGCCGTCCGGGCGGCTTCACCCGTGGGCGCTTCGTTGTCTGTGTCTGCTGTATACAACCGATTTCCCCGTCGATTATTCCAAACTTGAGCCTAGTTGACTCAAGTTTTGTATTTTCCTTGATATTTCGGGCCAACAGGCGGATCCATACCCGGCCGCTTCTGCATCTTGGAACCCGTCACCGCTACGATGGCACTGGTTGACGGAAGGACACGCACCCCATGAACATCGATATCATCGCCCCCGGCCGCATCAAGGAACGGTATCTGCGCGACGCGATTGACGAATACTCGAAACGCCTGTCGCGCTTCTGCAAGCTGAGCATCATCGAAGTGGCCGACGAGAAGACGCCTGAACATGCGACGCCCGGCACCGACGAGCTCATCAAGCGCAAGGAAGGCGAGCGCATCGCGAAACATATCAAGGACGGCGCGTATGTGATCGCCCTCGCCATCGACGGGCAGATGCTCGGCTCGGAGCGGTTCGCCGAGAAACTTGACGACCTCGCACTGCACGGCGCCAGCCACATCCAGTTCATCATCGGCGGCTCGCTCGGGCTGGCGCCCGAAATCCTCTCACGCGCCGACTGGAAGCTCAGCTTCTCCCCCATGACTTTCCCGCATCAGCTCATGCGCGTGATCCTGCTCGAGCAGGTCTACCGCGCCTTCAAGATCAACGCCCACGAGCCGTACCATAAGTAGCAGCGGCCGCACCCTACACGAACGGACACCGAGCACAAACACTCAAATCGAACGAGGAGGCCTTATGAGTGCAGACATCGCGAATATCAACCACGTGGCACTATATGTCAACGACCTCGAGGCTGCGAGGGACTTCTTCATCACCTATCTCGGTGCTACATCGAACGACGAATACCATAATCCAACCACGGATTTCCGCTCGTACTTCCTGAGTTTCGACGGGGATACGCGGCTTGAGATCATGACACGCCCCGGTATGGAGGACCGGCCGAAGCCCTTCGCACGCACCGGCTACGCGCATGTCGCCTTCAGCCTTGGCAGCGCACAGGCCGTGGACGAGCTCACCGCGCGTCTCAAGGCCGATGGATACGAGGTGCTGAGCGGCCCGCGCACCACTGGCGACGGCTACTACGAAAGCTGCATCGTCGCCCTCGAAGGCAACCAAATCGAACTCACCGTGTGATTCCGCCATATTGCCGGCAAGTACCGGCGCAATGCGCCGGGATACACCGGGATACCGGTTGCCAAACTGAACTTGCCACTTACTTACCAGCAAGTGGCAAGTAAGTGGCAAGTTCAGATGAGGTTCATTCCAATGTCGGCTGCCGATTGAGCAACCCACCGACCAGACAGTCAGCCCTGCACGACAACGTTGCGCAGGCTGCCGATACCCTCCACGTGGACGACCGGCTCGTCACCCGGTTTGAGGCTGCCGGACGCATTCGGGGTGCCAGTCATGATCACATCGCCGGGCAGCAGTGTGGAAAAGCTGGAAATCGCGGCGATCTGCTCAGGGATGCCGTGAACCAGCTTCGCGGTCGTGCCGCTGGCCTCCGGCACGTCCTTGCCGTTGAGTGTGAAGGAGATCTTCGCGTCCTTCCAATTCAGATCGGTCTGGATCCACGGTCCGAGCGGGCACGCGGTGTCGAAGCCTTTCGCGCGCGTCCACATTGGGTCGGCGCCCTGCAGGTCACGCAAGGTCACATCGTTGACGCACGTGAAACCGAGCACGTAATCCATGGCCTTCTCGACCGGCACATTCTTCGCGATTCGGCCGATGATCACCGCAACTTCCGGCTCGAAATTCATATCATGCGAGAACGGCGGAATGACAATAGGGTCGTCAGGGCCAATCACGGAAGTGCTCGGCTTCGAGAAGATCACCATGTTTTCCGGGGCGTGCGCGATATCGCTGTGCCCGGTCTCGTGCATGAACTGGGCGTGCGCTTCATAATTTTTCGCCAGGCCGTAAATCTTTGACGGGATGACCGGGGCGAGCAGACGCAAGCCGTCCGTATCGAGCGGGAACCGTTCGCCGGTCGGCTCCACCGGCTGGGCGCCAAACGGGTAGCCGCTGAGCACTACGAGGTAATCCTTGCCATCCTGCTCATCCTTCTGCACGAAGGCGTATTGTGGGGTCTTATCGTCTTTGGTGAAACGTGCGATTCTCATATCCCACATGATACAAGCCGCCATTGCCACAGCTGTTACGCCGACGCGCACAAGGGGATAGTCTGCAAGCCGCACCGCGCCCAAACCGCTGGACATGCAACCCGCGCTTTTCGATGCCACCATTCGGCGAATGACACCATGCCACACGATGACAACGGCCACATTATCACACCACTCGACGAATGAATTACACTGTGCTGCGCGGTTTGCCCAGCGAACGCAGAATATGCACCTGCAACGGCACGGTCACAATGAAGGAAATGATGTCAGAGACCGATTGCGCCATCTGAACACCCGGCACACCGAAGCAATGCGCGAGAATGAGAGCCGCCGGAGCGAGGAACAATCCGAGCCGGCAAACCGCTACGAATGACGCGATCACCGTCTTGCCTATGGTCTGCTGCATCATATTGGACATCATCGCGAACCCGTTGAGCGGCACCGTGCAGCACTGCATCCACAACGCCACTGTGCCGACGGCGATCACTTGTGGGTCAGACCGGAACAATCCGATGATATCGGGGGCAAGCACCGCGACGGCAACCGCAATAATCACCAGGGCTATCGTGGACAGCCGCACGCAGAACCAGTATCCTTCTTTGACGCGTCGGTACAGCCCGGCGCCGTAATTGTACCCGCACACCGGTTGGAAACCTTGCCCCAGGCCGATAATGATCGAGTTGATGGCAAGCATGATGCGCATGACAATCGCCATTGCTGCGATGACCGCGTCGCCGAAGGGGTTGGCCGCTAAGTTCACGCATGTGGTCGCGAGCGAACCCGCGCCTTGCCGCAACAGCGACGGCATGCCACCACCGATGATTTCACGCACCAGCAGCATGTCCGGCTTGCCGTTGCGCAGGTCGAGTCTGACGACACCGCGACGGACGGCGAACGTGACCAGAATGATGAAACTGATGGTCTGGCATACCGCGGTGGCGATGCCGGCACCGGCGATACCAAGCCCCGCAACGAAAATCAGCAGCGGCGCGACGATGAAATTCAACAATGCGCCGCTGACCAAGCCGATCATGCCGTACAAGGACAGTCCTTGGTACCGCAGCAGGCCGTTGAGCGCGAACGATCCGCATACCATGGGCGCTGCGATGAGAATCGGCGTGAGATAGGCGATGGCGTATGGCGAGATGGTCGGAGTAGAGCCAAGTACAACCACCAGATGCGGCAATGTGGACAAACCGAGAATCGCCAATGCGAGTCCGCCAAGGACAGCTCCGCAGAAACCGACCGCTAACAGACGCGCGGCACGCTCGTTGTTTCGTTTTCCCAGTTCCCGGCTCATCGAATTGCCGGAGCCATTGCCGAAGAAGAACCCGAAGGCTTGGAATACAGTCATCACCGAATAGGCGATGCCGATTGCGCCGGACTGGGATGTGCCCAGCCGCCCGATGAAATATGTATCCGCGAGATTATAGGCGGTGGTGACCAGGTTCGAGATGACCGCGGGAAGGCACAATGCAAGAATGAGGCCGCGTACCGGGGCGCCCGTCATACGCCGGTATTGTGCGTCAGCGGTTGCGCGACGAGGTGCCGTGGCAGCTGCGGATGCCGGCGCGGTATCAGATACCGCAACCGGCACCGGCAACTTGCCTTGTTCACGCCCATGATTCGATGAATTCCCTGCCACTTGATTCATCCTAACCACGGGTGCCGCCGGAAGGCGAACGGTGTGCGCATGTCCGGCTCCACAGCCGCCGCGTCAATCCGGACCGCGTCAACCTCGGACGAATCAGTCACGTAGGAGAATCTCTGTCAACGCGCCAATCACCGCATCAGGCATTCCGTTCGCCGCGAATAATCCATCCCCGAAGCTGGGTGCCGTCTTGAAGGTGCGCAACGCGCCAATCGCACGTACGCCTTGCTCATATATCGCCCGCATCGCATGTTCCTTGGAGCCATACGGCATTTGCGCGTGCATGAGCACATTGAGCGCATCGTGTTCAACCGGATTGTCCGCGATGTGCAAGCCTCCCCTGATCGCGACGTTCAAAACCGCGGAAGACGGCACCTGACGTACGGTGACCGACAGGCTCAGCGTACGCGCATCATAAGAGGTTTCCACACCGTCGCAGGGGGTGTCGTCGATATTGACGCCGATATCGACGGGATTGACGTCAGCGACACCGCGGAACACCATCGTCCAGTCGCGCTGTGACGGGACTGCGTCGGTCTTGCCTTCAACCGGGGCGACCGTGAACAGCGAGCTGCCGTCACCGTCAGCGTCCGTACGGCCGGCATCCCTCCAATTGAAGGACATGCGGGTAGTTGCGGTGTGGATGTCTGATTCGCCGATTTGCGCGGATTGCGCAGACGGCACGAAGACCCCATCATCCTCAATCATCGCGAAGCGGCCATTCGCGCCGGGGAACACCAGTACTCGCAGGGATTGCGGATTGTCCAGATCGTTGACGGCATCGCCATCGCCGAGCTCCTGCAACGGCACGATGCCTCCCGCCTGGGCAAACACAGGAATGCGATCGATGGCGCGCCATACTTCCAACCGTCGCCCGGACGGATTGGAAGAACCGTAGCGGCGGCCATCGAAAAAGTCATACCATTCGCCCTGCGGCAACCATGCGTCGGCGCGACCGAGTCGGGCGGAATCGTCATCATCCGAGACAATCGGCGCAACCAGCAGCTGCGTGCCGAAACGGAATTCATCCGGGACTTCATATGCCTGCGGATTATTCGGGTCGGCCCAATACATCGGTTCGACGAGCGGCATGCCTTCGAACGCCGCCCGGTAGTTCATGGTGTACAGGTACGGCAACATCATGTGACGCAACCGCAGAGCGTCCACCATGGCATGCCGGACATCAGCGGAGAAATTCCAAGGCTCTTTGCCCATGAACTGCGAGTTGCTGGAATGCAGACGATTGATTGGGCTGAAAGCGCCGAGCTGGTACCAGCGCGCCTCCAAGTGCTCGTCCCGGTATCCGCACATATGCCCGCCGATATCGTGGCTCCACCATCCGTAACCGATATTCGATGCGGTCGCGGTGAAATACGGCTGGAATTGCAATGATTTCCAAGTCACGACGGTATCCCCGGAGAATCCGACCGGGTACCGATGCGACCCCGGGCCCGCATAACGCGAGAAAGTCAGCGGCCAGCCATGGCCACGGCCAGAATCCAGATAGTGCAAGTGGTTCAGCGCCCACAACGGGTCAAGCCCAGGCTGACGGGTCACACCGCCCTGCTGCCAGTCGAGCCACCAGAAATCAACGCCTTCGGCTTCCAGCCGATGATGCATGTCAAGGTACGCGCTCACGAAATCCGGATTTGTCAGGTCGAATTCCACCGCCTCTTCGGTCGTGGGATCAATGCCGACCCGCTTGGCCACTTGCCGGTAATCATCTTCAAACGCACGTACACCGTCTCGAGGATGCACATTCAGCGTGACTTTGAGTCCGCGCCGGTGCAGATCATGCAGTAATGCCTTGTGGTCGGGGAACAGTTGTCTGTTCC
Source organism: Bifidobacterium sp. LCP19S3_E9 (assembly GCF_052121135.1). Lineage (NCBI taxonomy): Bacteria > Bacillati > Actinomycetota > Actinomycetes > Bifidobacteriales > Bifidobacteriaceae > Bifidobacterium > Bifidobacterium sp. LCP19S3_E9. The sequence goes on from NZ_JBQKEV010000006.1 coordinate 176,956, forward strand.
ACGAATATCCGGTCCAGCCGGAGCCGTATTTCGGATCGATGTCGTCAACACGATGCCAGTCCATATCAATCACCGATGTGGTGAACGGGATGCCTTCGCGCTTGAAGCGGTCCATGAGCTCAAGATACTCGTCCTGGGTGTACCGGTAATACCGGCTCCACCAGTTGCCGAGCGCAAAACGCGGTAGCAGCGGCGTCGGCCCGGCGAGCCGGTAGAAGTCCCGCACCGCCTCGCTGTAGCGTCGACCATAGCCGAAGAAGTACAGGTCGGTTTCCTGGTGGTCTCGAGGCATGATCCAAGCACCGAGAGGGTTCGGCTTGCCGTTCACCTCATCCGTCAGCACGATCACATTCGCCGCGGAATCGTCGATCACCGCCCAGCCGTCTCGCGAAATCACCCCGTCTCCCAGCGCGATCTCGCCATCGGCCTCATCAAGCGTACGCGCGGTGCCCTTGAGATTATGCTTCGGTTCGTCTCCGTAGTGCCAAGTGTTGAACTGGGTGTCCGCCATACCTTTGATGACCACGCTCAGCCCTTCTTTGCTGAACGGTTTGCCGTCATATGTAATGTACAGGGCCGGGGTGTCAATGATGAGCAATCCGTTGCGATGCGTCACCGTGAACCGCGGTTGGGTGCCGAAATCACGGCTGACGACCATCTGCGTGGGATTGTCCTCGAATTCACCTGAATCGGACCATTCGAAACGAATCAGCGATTCGGTCAGGATCCCGATGCGCCAATGATCTCCCTGCACAATCGACGACGCACACATCATCGGATGCGTGGAACGCACGTATGCCACGAAGACGTTGTCCTGATGGCCGACGTTGACTGGTGTTTCTGGCATGTTGTCCCCTTCACTTACCGCTGCCTGTCGCAATGCCGGCGATGAACTGCTTCTGGAAAATCATATATACGATGATGACCGGGACGATCGCCAATGACGTTGCGGCGAACAGCCCGCCATAATCCGTACCATACTGGCCGTTGAACGCTTTCAGACCGACGGCGAGCAGCTGCTTGCGCTCGTCGGTAATCATCAGGAACGGCCACAGATAATCTTCCCAATTCCACAGGAATGTGAAAATCGCGAGCGCAGCGATGGTGTTATGGCTCATCGGCAAAATGATGCTGTGGAAAATCCTCAGGTCCGAAGCGCCATCCAATTTCGCAGCCTCGATCAATTCGTCGGAGATGCCGGAAATGGATTGGCGGAACAGGAAAATGCCGAAAGCGCTGATCATGCCGGGCAGGACAAGCGATGTGTAGGTATCCTGCAACCCCCACTTCGTGAACATCTCATATTGAGGGATGATGGTCACTGCCCAAGGAATCATCATCGTGCTCATGACGATGCCAAACAACAGATTGCGCCCGCGGAACCGCATTTTTGAAAACACGTATCCGAGCACCGCGCTGGTGTAGATGGCGATTGCGGTTTTCAGCACTGCCACCACCAGCGAATTGGCGAACAACCGCATGAAATTGAATTTTGCCTGAATGCTCACGTAATTGTCGATCGTGGACGGTCGGGGGAATAATCCGCCGGTCACTTTGACAATCTCACTGTTCGGAGCGAACGATGAGACGAACATCCAAATGAATGGAACAATGGTGATTATTGCGGCGACGAACAGCAAAGCCGTAAGAATGATGCCACCGATTTTGCGGGTTTTCATGCCAATCCCTCCGAATCTCCCGAGACCTTGAACATGATCAAGGTGAGCGCACCGGTGAACAGGAACAGGATGACCGCCTGCGCCGATGCAATGCCAAAGTTGTACTTCTGGAACGCCTGGTCAAAAATGAGATAGCTGATGGTGTAGGTGGACGTGCCCGGCCCGCCTTCGGTCATCACAAGAATCTGCACGTATGCTTGCAAATAGCTGATCAGCGACGTGATCACGATGAACAGCGTGGTCGATTTCAGCAGCGGCAACGTGATCCTGAAGAATGTCTGCACCGAGTTGGCGCCGTCAATGGCCGCCGCCTCATACACGTCCCGCGGAAGATTCATCAGGCCAGCCAAGTACAGCACCGTAGCGTATCCGAAATCCTTCCAGATGGTCATGATGATGATCGCCGGCATGGCCCACTTGGTATCGTGCAACCAGTTGATGTCGAGTCCGGTGATCTTGTCGACCATGCCGAACTGCGGGTCGAACATCCACATCCATACGAAGGACACCGCCACAAGCGGCGTAACGGTCGGCATGTAGAAGAGTCCGCGGAGCGTGTCCTTGCATTTGACGAGTTTGGCGCTCAGCAGCAGAGCCAAGCCGAGGCCGAGCACGATGCGGAAGAATGTGGAGACGCCAGCGAATACCGCGGTATTCCACATGGAACGCCAGAAGAGCCCGTCGGTCAGAATCTGCTTGAAATTATCAAGCCCCACCCAATCGTATGTTCCGACCAGGGGGTTCCAGTTATGCAGACTCCCCGCAAACGCTTTGACAATCGGATATGCCAGGAATACCGCAAAGTAGACTACGAGGAATGTTACCGCCATATTCCGTAAGGTGAATATTCTCGATAGTATCGATTCACCGTTGTTCTTGTTCATAGAAGCTCGCCTCTCTCCACTCAGGAGATGTGAATTGTTCGATGCCGAATCAGATCAGATCGAACGCGCGTATTAAGGAGGTGCGGCCGCAGCGCAGAGGAAAAACCACGCTGCGGCCGCCGGATGGGGGTTGGGAAGAGAAAGAACCCCAAGCTGTCACTTGTGTTCGTCAAAGAAAGCGTATTTGTTTTCCAGCGACACGAAATCAGAATTCTTCATATCTGCATCCATCTGGTTTTGAGCCTCTTTGAGCGCTTTATCGATGGACATGCCGTTTTGGAAGACGTTCTGGAAGGCGATCGTTCCGCTGGATTCAACCGTGGACGGCGCCGGGCCGGGCCAAATCAGCCGCTTGACACGTGGCTGGATGGCAGCCATGACCGGCTCCGCAAGGATTTCTTTGTCGTCCTGCAACGTGACCTTCGCCGGGAAGGAATTCAGTTCAGCGACCGCTTCGCGGATATAGTCGTCATTGGCGAGCAGGTACTTGATGAAGTCCTGAGCGACCGCCTGCTGCTCTTTGCTCTGGTTCTTGTTGACACCAGGAGTCGATTCACCGTTATAGCGGTCGTATGCAAATGGCGTGCCCTTGGTGAAGGTCGGCGTGGCGAACACCCCATAGTCGATGTCGGGATACTTCTCCTTCATGGTGCCTTCCATATGGCCCCACGCATAGATCATCGCGGTTTGTCCGTTGCCGAAGCTCTGCGTGTAATCGTTGCCAAAGTCGACAGACCCGACCTTGTACTTGTCATACAGGTTCTTGAGGAACTGCATGTTCTCCTTGGTCACATCATTGTCGTAATTGGCCTTCTTGCCGTCCTTGGTGAACAGCAGTTCGCCTTTCTGATAGTTCAGGCCTTGATAGATCGCGCTATACGCATCGCCGTTGAAGTTAAAACCGGCTTGGGTGATCTTGCCGCCGTCGGTCTTTGTCAGCTTCTGAGCGATAGGGATGAACTCGTCCCACGTGGTCGGGATATCGGCGTCGGTGAGACCGGCCTCTTTCCACATGGTCTTGTTGTAGTAGATGTTGCCGGTGTTGATCACCGAATCGATGTACTTGACTTTGCCGTTGTTGTCCTCATGTACCGCAGCTGTGGAATAGTCGGATTCCAGTGCTTTCGTATCGATGTCATAATCGGCGGCATATGGCCTGATCAACGCGTCGTAGGAATTGTGGATGTTAAACAAGGCCGGGCCGTTCTTGCCTTTGAGCGCGAGCGGCAGCTTGGTCCAGTAATCGTTCCAGGAAACATTCACTGTTTTGATAGTGACGTTCGGATAGGTTTTCGTGTACGAGTCGATCATTTTGAAGACCGGGTCGGTGCCTTTGCTGCCCCAGCTCCAATATTCAAGCTGGATGGGTTTTCCGCCGTTGACGAGGTGGTTCGGGTCATAGGTGATGGCATCGCCCATGACTTTGAGGCCTTTATCCGCCTTGGTGTCCGTAGTTCCTGAAGCGGTGCCGCCGCCGCATGCCGCCAAACCGGCGATGCATACGGCTGCCACTGCCGCGACAATGCTTTTCCTGATGTTCATGTCACTCCTCACGTCGTTGTAATGGTTGAGTCTGTCTACGTCTTCGTGGACTTTTCATTGTCCCGCCGACAAGCAATAGCATACGATAAGGGTTTCATGTTGGCAATACGCCGTTTTATGCGATGTAACCGTTCTCATTTGAAAACCGTTTCATTACAAGGCGTGAGCGCGTTTTACTTGCGATAAAAGCGGCGTGTCGAATTGTAACCCGTTTCATTTCTTGTGTTCTTGACGTTGCAAGGTGAATATCGTGATAGGCTGATGCAAGCAGCAGATTGTTCGGAGGTGTCATGAAGGCAAGCATCGGCGATGTGGCGTTGAAAGCAGGGGTATCAAACGCTACGGTGTCGCGCACTTTTGCGCACCCGGAACAGGTATCGGAAACGACGCGATCGAAAGTGCTTGCGGCCGCCAACGCCTTGAACTTCAGCGTCTCCCGATCAGCCGGCATCCTGAAATCAGGTAGGACGTATCGCATAGCCCTGTTGGTCGGCAGCCGAACCATCGAGTGGTTCACCGCCGAAATCATCGCCGGTCTCAACGATGTGCTTCGCGATGCCGGGTACGATTTGGTGATCTACCCGATTGAAGGATTGGAGGCCCGCGACGCGTTCTTCGAAAAACTCCCCGTACGCAGCAATGCGGATGCGGTGTTCGTCTCTTCATTCGGCATCAGCCCTGACGAAGTCAAGCGTCTCGGCACCGCAAAAATCCCCATCATCGGCATCAATACCACCAGCGAGGGATTCGATGCGACAGTCGGCATCAATGACAAAGAAGGCATCAAACTGATTGTCCGGCACCTCGTCAAGTTGGGGCATCGCAATCTGCTGTATCTGTACGAGAATTTTTCGTCGACGCTGGGCTTCAGCTCGCATAATCGCATCGTCGGTTTTCAAGAAGCCTGCAATGCCATTGGCGGATTGACCGCCCGCACTCTGGGAGTGCAAGAAGGGGATAATATCCTGGACGTCGCCATTTCCGAGATGATGGCATCGGACAACCCGCCGACCGCATTGTGTTTCCACCAAGATTCGCAAGCAGTTCCATTATTCTTCCGACTGCAGCGCAGTGGCCTGTCCATACCTGAAGACATCTCCGTAACGGGATTTGATGACAGCACGTTCGCAAAAGAGGCGGAGCTCACTACAGTTCGTCAACGCCCATACGATATGGCTGTCAAAGCGGCGCAAAAAGCCCTGGCATTGATTGAAGGACGGCCAGTGCATGAACCCTTTGAGACCTTCCCCGTTCAGCTGCAAGTGCGTGGGTCCACAGCCAAGCCTCGCACTTCTCCACTGTTGTAAACCTGCTGACGCAACGGACGCCCGATCCGCCGTGCATGCCAGAGTCACTGCGGCCGCCGCAGTGGTGCCGCCGCAGTGACGTAACCGCAGTGACGTAACCGCAGTGATGCAACCGGCATAGTGACACCGGATTGTAGCAAACCCCGAGCCAGTGCCTCTAACGTTGTGGACTCCTGGATAGTGAACGCAAGAACGATGTCACCGGAGTAATGCTACCGACGAAGTGGACTACCCCGTCGCAGCGGACAGCGGAATAATGATGCCAACGAAGCGCCGGATTGCAACAAACAAGTGTAGTCGAAACGGCACCGCAGCAATCCCGCCAAAGTGGCGTCTCCGAAGTGATTCCACCAGCATAGTGACCGACGCTGTAATGCAACAGCCTTGGTGATGCCTGTAGATACTTCAGCGGCTTCGATCATCCGTCCGGATTCCAGTAATCGAGATATTCCGACGGACCATCGCTGATATTCATGGTTGCTGCTGGCACAGCGTATACGATGAATACGCCTGACTTGACGGACACAGTGCCGTCATCATGCGGGCATACGCTGGTCTCATACGCTGATTTCATATGTCACGCGCGATTTCATGTACTAGTTGAATCCACGCTATCTAGAACGACGAGGGTCTCAGCGATGCACACAACTTAGATGTGTCACCCAGCGAAGCGAGCGGCGGCGGCAGCTCGTTAGCAAGTCAAGGATGCCGTTACTCGGGCCACCGATTCATCCATGCCATGAGCTTAGAGACACTGGTCTCATCCCATGCTGACATGCGTGGCCCATCCAAGTCTCTGTTGTATGGCTGGTCAAAGACTACGACGTGTTCTCCGGCTTGCCGCAATGCGCGAATATTCGCCGGGGAGTCATCAATGTGAATAGACGCGTGCATCGTGTCTTTCAAACCGGTGAAGCATAAGGACATATATGGGATATGGTTGTCGTCAAGCCATTTGGCCGTATCTGAGACGACAATCTGATGCTGTCCGGAAACAAACAAGCGATGAGTAACGACTCTGATGTATACGTGCTCATCTGCAAGACGTTGCAAGGCCTCAGGCACGCCATTGATGACTGGCATGGTCGCATAAAGGTGGTCCGCTTCTGCCTCTTTGTGAGCCTGCTTGTACTCCTCTACCGTGCTAAACGGCCAACCCGTCGCCAATGTCATTTCGTACCTAGTCATATCTGGGAAAGTATCGGCTGTCATACGACCAGCACGAACAAGCCACTGACGCATGGCTTCCGCATAATCCGCACAGACGCCGTCAAGATCTAAATCCAGAACACGATACACATCAGTGCCTGCAGAATCGACACCCGCATGAGGTGACACATACTTCGGCGGAACCACAGAACCTCTCCTAAGCTAAGCCGTAACCAGAAGCAAGATATATTTCTCATGATATGAGGACGGCACGCCGGGCACCGGAATCTCAAATCGGTTGGTTCAAGAGTATTGAAGCAAAATACAATGCGATTATTACAAGAATTCAGAACACAGGTTTAACAAACGATTGAGATTGCCAAAGAATAGACCCCAATGCCAGGAAGCAGAAAGAGAATTCAAAGCAGACATGCTAAGCAACAGGGGTGCGCAATCTGGCTGCGGATGGTGTGTGCCGTGGCGTCATTGCCGGCGTGGGGTCCGTGGCCTGTTCCGGCGGCCGCCGTGCCGGGTCCGCCGTGTTTGTCCGGGGTATGTGGAAAAGGGAGGGGGCACGCTGGTGGTGTCCCCTCCCTGTGAGGTTTGGGTGCGGCGGCGTGCTACTCTCCCACACCCTTCCGGGTGCAG
>NZ_JBQKEV010000007.1:0-113785 GCF_052121135.1 Bifidobacterium sp. LCP19S3_E9
AAACACCCCGCACGGAAGCGGGGACCGGACTGGCAATCATTGACTATAAAGAAGTAGTACAGACACGCTCTTGAGTTCTCAAACCACCACCACACACCCGACAAAACCAACACCCCCAAGAGGCACCGGCCGGCGAGCGGCAGCAAGAGAACAACATACACCACCAACACCACCCACGCAAACCAACCACCCAACCACCACCCAACAAACCCTACAAAACACAAGCAAACACCGGCGTGTCGAAAACACCACACACCACACACAAAACAACACGACACCACCAGACCAACCAACCAAACACCCCACAACACCAGCACACCGCGCTTAGTCCCAGCTAAATCCAGTTGCCTTCATACCCATTGCCGCACTCCGAGCCAGATTTGCGTACCCCGACTATTCCCGATTCAATCAGTCAACGTCGTTTCGAGTGAACCATCCGACGGCGGTGCCCCAACTGCACATTTGAGTGACCCACTTTCTTTCGAATGCGGAAGGTAATCAAGCACCCCATACCAAGTTCCGCCATCATGTTCCGATGCTTCTCCCCGCGTATTCATCGCCTCCTGGCATGCCAGGAAATCCTGTTCACCGATGCGGTATTTTTGCGGGTACAGATGCTGCGGTGTTGCCTGCGCCTGAACGTAATAGCTTTCCGGCGTATGGTCAAGCAAATCATTGACAGCTTCAGTCGCACCGTGCCAAGTACCTTCTTCGTAGCTCACACTCGGCTTGGTGATTACAACTCGTTTCGGCATATCAAGAAGGGACGTCCAGGAGGTGTCGGACGGCGGATGGCATGAACAAGACAGCACACAGGATGGTGACGATTGCGCCGAATCTCAACACCCAAATGCGAGCTCGAGTATAGATTTCAGGCTGTTTTCGCCATCGAAGCGCGACCAGGACAGTGATGGCGGCAAACCCAATTGGCGTAATGCCGAACATGATGCTTCGCACGAATCTGTTGACAAATACTGACGCAATCATCCACGCGATTGTGACGGTGACGACTGCTGCAATCGGGATTTTGTAGGCGTTACGATTCTCGTCAGCGGCTTGTCTCCACCCGCGTTGTGCCGTCTGCTGCATCCGGGGAAATTCGATGCGGATCGGTTGGGAATCATCGTCAATCAAGGTATCAGCCGATTGGCGTTCTTAGTGAGAAACTTCGCCGTAGCCCGCTCTGCCAAATGACTCGTTCATCATGAACTCTTCCTCGAGTGGTTTGTTCGTTTCCCTCGTGCTCTTATACCTTTCTTGGTACTCGGCATCGCACATGGGTGCGCATCCCATTTTCGGCCTGGACATGCCATTATCGGCAACTGTCTGTATCGGCGTGTCGCGGCGATACGATGATACTCAATCCGGTTGCGAACCACCGCACTCGGAAGTAACGATGGTGCCCCACAAAGAAGGGGCGCAAGCAAGGGAACTGCGAGAATACGGCAGACCAGAATCGGCCAACACAGAAGGGAAAGATGATGGTTCAGCACACAATCCGGCATTGGGGTAAGCCGGCAGATGGGTCCGCGCGGACGCTGCGAGACGCCATGTATGGGGAAGCTGTCGGCGATGCATTGGGTGTCCCATTCGAGTTCAGGGCTCGCGGTACTTTCACATGCACAGGCATGGCATGGGACCGCGCGAATGGAAGCGTCGAAGTCGGAGGTGGAGTTGGGGCTTGGCACCAGCCCGTCGGCACATGGAGCGATGACACCGGGATGGCCTTGGCAACCTGTGATTCGTTGCGGGAGCTCGGCAGAGTGGACGTTGCGGATATGCGTGACAAGTTCATACGGTGGCGCGACAGCCAGGACTACAACGTTGACCGGCGATTCGACATAGGCGGTGCTACAGCGAGCGCACTCGCGAGCGGGCACGGATTGGCGGGCGAGCGCGACAACGGCAACGGCTCGCTCATGCGCATCGTCCCGCTGGCGTTCACGGATGCCGCCGACGACGAAATCCGCTCAGTGAGCGCGATTACGCACGCTCATCCGATAAGTTGCGAAGCATGCGTCACATACGTGCGGTATGCGCGGCTGTTGCGGGATGGTGCGTCACCGCTCGAAGCGTTGGATGACAAACGAGTCGCATACGGTTTGAGCGGAGTCGCTTCTAGAACCACCGCAGGAGTAGGGGCTGATGATTTGACGATCATCCCCAAACTGAATCGAAAGGACATTGCATCCAGTGGTTTTGTTGTCGACACCTTGGTGGCTGCGATCTGGTGTCTGGCCACCACCACGAGGTATGCGGATTGCGTGCTTGAAGCAGTCAATCTGGGAGAGGACACTGATACGACAGCCGCGGTAGCGGGTGGTCTTGCCGGAATCGTCTATGGTATTGGTGCGATTCCGGATGAATGGCTGCATCTGCTGCGCGGCAAGGATGTGATTGACCGTTGCATCAATCTTCGAGAAGACAACTGAACAGTGTGAATCGGCTTGCTTTACCGGTTGCGGCCTATCTGGAATGGGGTTGGCGATTCCACCGGCATGAGGGTCGAGATATATAGCGGGTGCCAGGATGTCATGGATAACCCCGACATCTTGATCCCGGGTGTCTCGGGCATCCTAGTCATCTCAGCCCCCTGATATTCCGGGCACCTCGGATATCTCAGATAAGCACTTCCTGCCCTCGTTAAATCTCTTCGAGCTGCTGCGAAGACAGGATGACCACGTCTCGACGTTGCCTCGCGATGATACGTCGATCTTCCAGGTATCGAAGCTTACGCGACAGTGTTTCCGGCGTGGTACCCAGATATGACGCAAGTTCCTTCATCGTCATCGGTATTCGGACACGCCGTGAGCCACCGGCGCTTTTCGACAGGTCGAGCAGATACGACGCAAGACGTTCCTCGACTCGCCCCATCGTGAGAAACTGCGTCTGTTCTTCCACCCTCACCATTTTGCTGGCGATGGTGGAGAGCAGTCGGATACTCAGCTGCGGATGCGCGTCCAAAAGACGCATAAAATCCCGGCGCAGCAGGACGCACACCATGGTGTCGGCGAGCGCTTCCCCGTACAGGTTCTCGTTGCTGGCACCGAACAGCTGGCTCTCGCCTTCGTAGCCGCCTGGTTCAATCACTCTTAACAGTTGTTCACGACCATTGGAGGTGATTCTATAGACCTTCATGCTTCCCCTGGCCACGATACTCAATTGAGGATCGGAGTGCGGGGAGAAAACGATATCGCCCTTATGAAAGGCGCGGAACTTGGTACTCCGTTGAATATTCAGCTGGTCTTCACCGCTGAGGTCTTGAAATAGCGGTACCAGTTGCACACACAAGTCTTGAGGCATGATATCGTCTCCTTCCCTTCATCGTGTGAGCCACTACCATGCAAGCTTCCTTGAGAACTGACAAGGATAACCTTCGACACGAAGCATCTTCGTGAGGCGGGTCCCATGCAATCATCTCACACGGTCGTTCTGCACACCATCCTCACGGGATGGACTGGCAGACCAGCCTGCGTGAAGGCCCGGACGATGCGCACAATCGTTCTGCAAAGCCGCCATCACGGGGCAGTCCTCACACTACCGTCCTTGCGAAACCAGCGTCCGAACGGGTTCCGTTTGCTGGATGACGATCACGGGGCAGTCCTCACACTACCGTCCTTGCGAAGCCAGCCTCATGGACCGGCACTGGAACATTCCAATGGCGGACTATGAATGGCAGACGACGAATAGCAGACCATGAATGGCAGGCCATGAATGCCGAACTGCGCTCACGAGACCACTCGCCTTGGACTGTTTACCGTTCAGGCTTGTTTACCGCGCACGTCCCTCGTCCGGGGATTCGCAGATGCGGTCCGGCATTCGCTGGAAGAGGTGAGGGTCGCCTTCCCCTCGTCCGGGGATTGGCAGATGCGATTGTTCATTGGCCGGGCAAGGCTTTGCCCATCGTGCGGTCATCTTCCTTCGTTCGCGGATTCGTAGATGCGATGCGCTTCCTCGAGCATACGGTAAGTTGCCGCAAGTGTGGGGCAAGCATCATCTGGAATCGTGTAGCCATTGGTAAGACTCCTGATTCGCGCGAGCTCGTCGCCGATCCGGGGCTGCGCACCATTCGCCAACGCAATCCGATCCCGAATGGTTTCGTAACGCTTGCGTATCTCGAACACTTCAGGATGATGCGTTCCATGCGCGCGCGTGATGGCGAGCGTACCCAAGTCAAGCTGCTCTGCATGGTCTGCGAGAAAGTCGGTGAATGCTGTCATAACTGTCCTTTCAAGTGGCTGAATTCATAGGTTCCGTGTGACTCATCCGATGGTGATGACGTGCATGCGTAATGGCACGGCAACGTCGAGCACCATACGTTTGTCGCTTATCACCGTTGCGCCGCGGTTTGAGTGGAAAGCACAGGATATCCGACCTTTTCGATGGCATGTGCAACAGTTTGTGCATCGGTGAGATCCTCGTCAAACCGGAACGTCACTTTGCTGTTCGCAAACGAGACGTGCACAGTATCCTGGTCGACTCCCGGCACGTTGCGTGCGGCAGCTTCGATCTTGAGCATGCACGACGGGCAGGTTAGCGTATCCAGTTTCAGTGTTGCGGTGTTCATCTTGGTATCTCCTTTCATGCCGGTGGTGTTCACCGACCGGTATCCCCGGCTGGCAGCCGGGACCATTGGTTATGCCACCACGGTATCGATAACGGACCGTGGCTGTCCTTGATAGGCATCAAGTTTTCTGATATTCCAGTGATGGGTTCCATGATTTCCGCCAGTCCGGTAACGCAGCAGTCGCATGCCGTTGAGAATGACCGCCAGTACACTCGCCTCGTGGACGAACATGCCCACGGCCATGGTGAGCCACGTGGTGAGCACCAGCCCGGACAGCAATAGCGCTACCGTACCCACTGCAATCGCAATGTTCTCGTACATGTTGCGTACCGTATGCTTCGCCAGGCCGTACGCGTGCGGCAGACGCGAGAAGTCGGAATCAGCGAGGACCACATCCGAGGTGTCAATAGCCACGTCGGCGCCATTTCCCATAGCGATGCCCACGTCCGCGAGCGCGAGGGACGGGCTGTCATTGATGCCGTCGCCGACAAACACCACACGGTGCCCATCGTCGCGCAAACCGGAAATGACCGCAGCCTTCTCATCGGGCAGCAAGCCACCGATCGCGCGGTCGAAACCGAGTTTCGCCGTCATGAGATCGACAGCACGCTGATTGTCCCCTGAAAGCAACACGATGGTTTTCGCGCCGAGACGACGCAGCCGTGCGATGTCTTCCGCCACGCCTGGGCGCAGACAATCGCGGATCCCAAGCAGTAGACGGATACTGCCATCGACGGCCACAGCCACAAGCGAATCCCCCTGCATTTCAAGCTCACTGGCATCCTCACGCATACTGGAAGTGAGTGCTATGCCATCGGCTTCCAGAAAGCGCGGACTGCCGACGAGAATCCGATGATTGTCATGTACGGCGCTGATACCGCCGCCTGTCACGACCGATACTTCGTCCACCTGTGGGACAGGAGTATCGCCGAAATGCTGCACGATGGCTTTGGCAAGCGGATGTTGAGACTGTGATTCAACCCCGACAAGGTACCGCACGACATCATCATGGGCTGGACCCGAACCAGCATCAAGAGCACTCGCATCGCGAACGGAAGAATCGCGAACGGAAGAATCGCGCGCCGCCACGTCTTTCGTTTCCTCGAAACCGCCAATATGCGCTCCGCCAGCCCCATTTCCCGTATCGTTTGCGACCGGCGTACCGTCATCGTCATAGCGTCTCACATCCGTCACCTGCGGCACGCCGACCGTAATCGTGCCGGTCTTATCGAACACAAACGTGTCGGCGGAGCTCAACCGGTGCGTCACCTCGCTGCCTTTGATGAGCACGCCGTGGCGCGCGCCGTTGCCGATACCTGCCATATTCGACACGGGTACGCCGATGACGAGCGCGCCGGGGCAGCCGAGCACAAGCATGGTGATCGCAAGATCGACACGACGCGTCACCAGGCCAACAATAACGGCGATAATGAGCACCGCCGGCGTGTAATACGTGGCGAAGCGGTCGATGAAGCGTTCCTCCTTGGATTTGGAGTCCTGCGCGTTTTCGACGAGCTCGATGATCCTGCCGAACGTAGTGTCCTCACCCACCATGTCGGCGCGGATGGTCAGCATGCCATCATCGAGCAGGGTGCCGGCGGAGGCGCTCGACCCCGCGGCCTTGTCAACCGGGATAGGCTCGCCGGTAATCGCGGATTCGTTGACGAGCCCAGTGCCCGACATCACGGTTCCATCGACGGGAATACGATCACCGGTCGTGACCTTGACAATGTCGCCGACATGCACATCGTCGACCGGAACGGTTTCGAAAGTGCCGTCGGCGCGGCGGACCGCGGCGGATTGCGGCGCCATATCGGTGAGAGCGCTGATTGCCGAGCGCGTCTGGTTCAACGTGTATCGCTCGATCTGCCCGCCGACGAGGAACAGGAATGTGACAATGGCTGATTCGTCCCAGCTGCCGATGAGGAAAGCACCGAACACGGCGATGCTCACGAGCACGTCAATGGACATGACCCTGACGCGCAACGCCTGCACCGCCTGGATGAGAATGGGCAGCACGCCGATAATCGATGCGATGATGAACGCCGCGGCGTAGGCCGGCTGCGAGTGGAAGGCGAAACGTGCGACCAGGCCGGCGGCGATGAGCACGCCACTGATGATGGTGAGCTGCGGCTTGTGCCGCAGGATGAAGCTCTGCATGGGCGGGGCCTCCTTTCGTGGTGTCTTTCGTGTTGTCTGATGGTGCCCAAGATACGGGCGACGCGCCGGGAAAACATTGACTGCCGTCAAGTTCGGGAAATTCTTTTGGGATTGTTGAGAGGAGCGGAGCGAGGCTGGTAGAGCGGTGCTGTGAGGTTCGAAGCGTCCAGCGCCCTTCGCGCCGGAAGTCTTCCCCACCCGTCCATACGGACACCCGCGCGATTCCGCCGGCGTAAAGGCAAAACCGCATGATTCCGCGATTTTCCAGTATCCGCATGTGTTCGATACGACGCGCTAACACCTGTCTGCCGGTTTGTGGGGTCCCACGTCGGGAGACGCCGACGCAATTGCAACGTTTTTGGGCCCCATATGCTCACCCCACCCCGGAAAACGACCCCACAAACCGCGAAATACCCCTCCGGAACCGTATCGAACACCCCGGAATGCGGCTATGCGTCCACGATTCCTTCGCCGCGCGAAGCAGATCGTGCGAGACAATGGCTGTGCAGCGCACCCGTGAGCGAAGGAAACCTCATGAAGGCAGGAAACATCACCGGCTACTGGCCGCCCTGCGCTGACGAAACGGCGCGCACGCACGGGTACCGCCCGGTCAGCGAATGCGAGGCCGCCATCGCCGCGGGTGCCGCCGGCCCCTGTCACAGCGGCGAGTGCGGACTCGTCGATTATGGGATCGTCGAAGTGCAAAACAGCGATGAGATCGTGTCTGTCAACGACAAACATGCCCTAATAGAAATGCGGGAACTCATGCTTCTGGAGGACACGGTCTTCATGAGCCCTGTGACCTGCACCTGTGGAAAAGCGACGAGTCCATCGTGCAGGGCGCCAACGACCCAGTCGACGGTATATGCGGACCGGAAATCAACCCTGAAAACACCGAGATCATCCCGTATTCTGCTATCTGATCCTTGCGCGAGGACGAGCACAGCCGTCACCTCATCATCGAAATCGACGACGGCACCCAACATGCCATCACACTAGCCCCCAAGCCGGGGCTGCTCAATCTGGCGAGCCGCACCAAACGTCGCCATCAGCGCGCGGAGGAACTCGCCAAGCTCATCAACCAGCACCGGTAACCGCCGATACCGGGCGCGTCGACCGCTGCCGTACGCTCGACGCGCCCGTGCAGTGCAGATACGCCATTGGCTGTTTCCTAGTCTGCACGACACTCGCATTACGGCGATTTTCCCTTCTCGCGTTCCTCAACGCGACATTCTCCGCATCTGTCTGCTGGAAAAAAGTGTTGTAATCGACACTTTTCCGGTAATAAATGTCGATGTTGACACTTTTCGAGTTAGGGCGGTAGCGCTACAGTGCGGGCGTCCAGAAAAGGACCGATCGTATGGAACAAAGCATCACGTCAGACACGACAGCCGACATGTTCATGCACGCGCCGGAATTCCATCGCGCTCTTGATGACCATCTTGCACGATTGCGATAAGCAAGCTCACTTCCCCCGGGTAGACGCCCGGCTGCATCGCGAACAGATACCGCCAATCGATGTCAGCCAACCGATGTCAGCCAACAGGTCCGGTACCGATGGCATTCACCTGTCGTGCGACACCGCAATCGCATGATGGTCAGATACTGACCCCGCTCCGCCAACGACGAACCCTATCCTGCGGTTGTGAGACTCATACGTCACACAGCAAGACGATATCCCAGCCAAGTAGGTTGACTGCCACCGGTACATTGGCGCCTATGGGACCGGTCAGTCGCGCAACAGACAGATAGCGTCCCCGGCAAGCTGCCAACAGACCGCATCCCGCCGCCGTGCAACGGACCAGTCACGCAACAGGCAGATAACCAAGCCGAGCAGAGCATGCGGCAACGGCATTCAGCCGCCGTGTGGCATGTCAGTCGTACTGCGGGCAGATAGCGTTCCCGGCAAGCGATCAACGAACTGTACCCCGCCGCGGTGCGACCAGCCGATCACGCCACACGCAGATACCGGCGTTACCGCACGCATAGCGGTTCCACACGCACGACAGCTACCACACATACGGCACACGCGAAGCCCCGACACACATCGCGACACGAACAGCACGACACAACTAGCACGACACTGCGGGCAATTCCCCAAATTCCGCGACATTCCGCGGTATGCCAGCGAACGTACGTACCATCTCATAGGAATACGCGGACCGTCAGACCGGTCCGGCGGTCGCAGAGCATGACGAAGGGAGAGCCAATGAACCGGCCGGTGCTGTACACCGACTTCGACGGGGTGCTCAACGCGTTCCCTGACAAGGAAATCCAAGACAACGGCGGGGTCGGGCACACGCAATGGCTCGACGACAACGATCCACGTGCACAGCTCTATAGCACAGAACGCGCATTCGTGCTCACCGGCGATGACATCGTGTACACCCCGTGCGGCTACTATCGCATCCGCTGGTCGCGCAACATCGCACAGACCCTGCACCGACTCGCATCCGAAGGCAATATCGAACTCAACTGGCTGACGACCTGGCAACCATACTGCTCACGGATCCTCGACCCGCTGCTCGGTTGGGACCCGCACATCGAACACACCGCCATCTGGTACAACCCCATCTCATACGAACGCCGGTACACCGGAAAACTGAGTACAGTCTTCTCGCGCGTGCGTTTCGAAGCCACCCAAGCCGACCCATCGCCGGTCATCTGGCTGGATGACGAGGAATGCTATGAGACCGCGGCGGACAGAATCCGCGCACTCTCCCCCAAGGCGCCCGTCCTCATGGTGCGGCCGGACGCCCGGATTGGAATCAGCCGCCAGCAGTGGCGCATCATCCAGAAATTCATCAGGAAGCCTGAGACATTCCCCGAACTGACACTCGACGAGGAACCGACCATCCGCGAGTATCCAGGACATCTCGGGTTCTGATTTCACCCTCGGGCCAGCGTATGAAGTATGCCTCGCAGCCATCTGCGATATCTGCGAATCTTGCAGTACCTGCCGCATCGCATCTCGCGCATCAGGGTTCGGCACACCTCCAATCCCGGCAGATGCGTGCGCAGATTGCAGGCTGCGCGTGTGCGGAAGGGGCAGCAGACGGGGCAGATGGGGGAAATCAAGTGGCTCTGATCAAATCTGTAATCAAGGACCGATTCGCGGATTAGTCCGCGAATCCCAACCTTGGGCCCGGTCGGCCGAACCGGACGCATGCCCTGGAGTCATTACAAAACCACGGACCCACAAGACTCCAGCAATCCCAGCGCTTTTCGCACAGACCCGCCACCCATTCCCCTCTATGCACCAAATCGGAAATCAGAGACCTACCCGCGAATTAGTCCACGAATCTGGCACCGGCACCGCCGAACGGGCCAGGGCAAGGATTGATGTCCAGCCGGATAATGGCCGAATCACGCGATCCCGCACTCCCGCCTGGCACCGATATCCACGACTTCCCTTGGACTGGATTCGATATCAAGAACCAATCTGCGAATCAGTCCACGAATCCCAGCCTTGGGCCCGGTCTACCGAATCAGGCGTGCACAGGGGAATCATCCAAAACCCCGGAACCGCAAGACTCCCGGTAGTCCGGTGCATGGAAGCGGCCCGACAGCATCACCGGGCGCGGACTACATCCTAAATCAGAGTCCTATCCGCGAATCAGTCTTGGAATCTGGCACCAGCACCGCCGAAGAGACAAGGGCACGGATTTCAGCCCAGCAGGGAAATGGCGGAACCATGCGGATTTGTATAATCCCATACTCACACTCAGCATCGCCATCCGCCTCCTTTCCCGGACTGAATCCGCAATCAGGGACCGAACCGCGAATCAGCCCGCCCCACGGTGAGTAACCGGCTTGCAAAACACGCAGAACTTATTGGAATCACAAGAATATCGAGACAGCGTTCCATCCGGCAAGCTCACGTCCAGTTCTCCGGCGGCACCCGAATCCGATATCACGGACCGAACTGCGTTCCAGTCCGAAGATATCGGCGGTGCCACCGCACACGAGAGACAACCGCGCGCTAAGCGGCGTAGGTTGTCAAGTTGACTTGTACTGTCATCACTTTTTCTGGACAATTTCGTCGTTCATTCTGGACGGTTTGGGCTGTCCGGTTTCCTATTGGTGTTATTTAGCTGTTTCATCAGCGAGTGGGTGTTCCCATGAAATTCGCCATGGAACCTGATATGCACCCATGGCGGGCGGTATCCTGCCCCTGTTTCCTGTGGCGTGCATTTGGGATACGAGCGCGTCGAACGCCACACGCGTTTGGGCGCGATCTCACGCGCCCGTACGCAACCGAACACGCCTATTGCCACTACCTGAATCTCGCGCCACACGCTCGTATTACTCACACGCCCGCATTCCGCACACAGCCGCATGGAACGCCAAGCAATCAGGCCAAGGCCTAGGTCGGCGGCGCGCGGCGCGGCATCGCATTTCAGCTGGATAGAATGCCTCAAGTAATCACGCCTGCTCCAATACACAACACATCAAAACCGCAGAATTTGAGGTGTGTCTGAGAATTTGACACCGTGGTACAACTGTGTATCATATCAAGTAATGGTACACAGTTGCACCAGGTAGTTACCGACACGATTCCAAGGAGCAGCGATGTGAGGATCCGCTAGGTTGATACAACGATGTATCACACAGGCATTGGCAATCTCTTTGCCAACCAAATCACCAAAGAGATTGCCAATGACACTGCGGCATACATCGTCCATCAACCATCGCCGGGCTGTCATCCTCCCGGCATACGGCAGATCGCCACACGCCCATCCCCGAATCACTGACCGTCAGTCCAACACGCCGGCGGCCCGGCTGCCAAACGAGACATCGTACGTCCCGCCAGGCAGCGTTCCAGCAACAACCACAACAGAAGAAACAAACAGAGCAGTCAGAGGGAAACATCATGAACAACACACAGAAAGCCCTGGCGGCACTCACCGCGGCAGCAACCATCATCGGCCTCGCAGCCTGCGGAGGCAGTGACAGCTCCGCAAACAAAGGCGGAACCGGGGACGCCAGCAAGGCGAGCCTCGTCTTCTGGGGCTGGGATACCGGCCACACCATGACCAGCCTCATCCAGGACTTCCAGAAGGAAAATCCTGGAATCACCGTGAAGTTCAACAACACTGGCACAGCCGGCGACACCCAGACCGCACTGAGCAACGCCATCGCCGCAGGCAAGGGCGCCCCTGACGTGGTCATGCTCGAAGACCCGACCGTCACCCAGTTCGCCGTCACCGGAGACTTGGCGGATCTCAGCCAGTTCGGTGCCACCAAGCTCGCCGACGACTTCACCACAGGGCCTTGGAACAAACTCCAGTACAACAACAAGCCGTACGCCCTGCCCATCGATTCCGGCCCGGAAATGTTCTTCTACAATGACGCAGTCTTCAAGAAGGCAGGCATCGACGGCACCAAAATCAAGACGTGGGACGACTATTACGAAGCCGCCAAGAAAGTCAAAGCCATTGGCTCGTACATGACCAATAATGCGGGTTCCTCTGGAGAATACCAGCCGTTCACCGCGCAAGCCTGGCAGGCGGGCGCCCAGCCATGGAAGGTCAGCGGGGAGAACATCACCATCAGCATGACCAAAGACGCCGGCATGAAGAAGTATATCGCCTTCCAGCAAAAGCTCATCGACGAGGACCTTATCGACACGAAGACCACCAACTGGTCCGACAGCTGGAACCGCGAGCTCAACGACGGCACCATCGCATCGCTGACCATCGGCGGCTGGATGCCCATCAACCTCATGAACGGCGCCCCCGACCAGGCGGGCAACTGGCGTGTCGCCGCGCTGCCGCAATGGACAGAGGGCGCGAAGGCCGCAGCCGAGGACGGCGGTTCCGCACTCGCGGTTGTCAGCCAGTCCAAGCAACAGGCCGCTGCCTACAAGTTCGCCGAGTATCTCACCCACGGCAAGGGCGCGCAGACCATGGCCGACACCGGCACCTTCCCCGCCCTCAAGAGCATCCTGAACTCGAAGGACTTCACCGATCCGGACACTGCGGCGAACAAGAAGGTCAACGCGTACTTCGGCGGTCAGAACGTCAACAAGATCCTCGCCGAATCCGCCCAGCGCAAGGTCACCAAGTTCTCCTATCTGCCGTACAATCCGTACGCGCAGTCCAGCTTCGGCGACCAGATCTCCAAGGCGTACAGCAAGGACATCACCCTCAAGCAGGCCTTCGCCAATTACGGCAAGGCACTCACCGACCACGGCAACCAGCAGGGCTACACCGTGACCGACAAGGGCTGACACCCGACCGACACCAGACCTGCCCCGGCGGCAGTCGCACAGCCGCGCACGAGAGGCGGGAACAGCCCACAGCCGTCCCGCCTCTCGTCTTCCGCACGCGACACCGTCTTCCAAACGTTCGCAACACACGGAATCACACGGCATCCCAAACCAAACGCAACGACGCGTGGCTCGGGAGCCGCATCAATACAAGAAGAAGGAAATCATGACCCAAGCAGCAGCAACCGCAGCCGCAACCGCCCCGGCACAGCAATCCGCGAACGATGCACCGGTCAACAAGCACAAGGCCGATTGGCGCGGATGGAAATTCATGTGGCCATTCGCCGCGGTATTCATCTTCGTATTCATCATCCCCATCCTGTACGCCATCTACATCAGCTTCTTCCAGAAGCACATGATCGGCGGCACAAAATTCGTCGGATTCGCCAACTACATCCGCCTGTTCCATGACCAACAGTTCTGGAGCGCAGTCAGCCGCGTGGCGCTGTTCACCGTCGTTCAGGTGCCAATCATGCTGTTCCTCGCGGCGGCCATGGCCTTGGCCCTCGACTCGATGAAACTGCACGGCACGAAATTCTTCCGCATCTCCACCTTCCTGCCCTACGCGGTCCCCGCAGTCGTCTCCACCCTGATCTGGGGCTTCATGTACGGGGCGAAATACGGTCTCGTCGGCTCCTTCAACAGCACCTTCGGCACCCATCTCGACTTGCTCGCACCGAACGTACTGCTCGCCTCCATCGGCAACATCGTGACCTGGGAATTCACCGGCTACAACATGCTGATCTTCTACAGCTCGCTGTCCACCATCCCCCACGCCTTGTATGAAGCGGCATCGATTGACGGCGCAAGCGAATGGCAAACCATCAAATCCATCAAACTGCCGGAACTGAAAAGCAGCCTCGCCATCACCGTGATCTTCTCGATCATCGGCTCCTTCCAGCTGTTCAACGAGCCGTCCATCATGCAGAACATGGTGCCCGGCAACGCCATCAACACGTACTACACGCCCAACATGTACGCCTACAACCTCAGCTTCGCCGGCGGGCAAAGCAACTATGCGGCGGCGCTCGCAATCACGATGGCCGTCATCACCATGGTCATCGCCTACGTCGTCCAGCTCAAGAGCATGAAGGAACAGATGAAGTGACGCCCGCCCGTCCGCGCCCGGCAACGCGGCCGCAGCACGGACCCGCGCCGGCCTCCACTCATCCAAACAACAAAAAGGACCCATCATGAGCAACACAGCTTCAGTCAGCACCGTCAGCACACCGATTCAGCATCAACCGCAACCAGCCATGACCGCACGACAAGCCGAACGCGCCGCAAGGCAAGCGGAAAAGGCCCGCCAGCGCAGAGTAGCCAAAGACGAAGCCGCGGAACGCAAGCGCGCCGCAAAAGCCGGCTTCGCCAACGTGGCCAACCCGCGCCGAAGCACCCTGCTGACCCTCGTCTGCGGCATCTTCGCCGTCTACTGCCTCTTCCCCTTCGTCTACCTCGCCATCAACGCGACCAAGACGCAATCCGACTTCACCTCGACATTCGGTCTCGGATTCGGCCACACCTTCGCCCTGTGGGACAACATCAGAACCGTCTTCACTTACGACGGCGGAATCTTCGGACGCTGGCTGCTCAACACCCTGCTGTATGTCATTGCAGGCGCGGGCGGTGCGACCCTGCTGGCCATCATGGGTGGCTACGCGCTCGCGAAATTCCGGTTCCCCGGCCGCAAAGCCGTATTCGCCGTGATTATCGGCGCGATCTCCGTACCCGGCATCGCCCTGGCGGTCCCCCAATTCCTGCTGTTCGCCAAGCTCAACCTCACCAACACGCCCTGGGCGATGATCATCCCCTCGCTCATTAGCCCCTTTGGCCTGTACCTCATGTGGATTTTCAGCGAGCAGGCCGTACCGACCGAACTGCTTGAAGCCGCACGCGTCGACGGCGCCTCCGAGCTGCGCACCTTCTTCCAAGTGTCTTTGCCCCTGCTGTCGCCCGGCATTGTGACCACCTCGCTGTTCACCATCGTCGCCACGTGGAACAACTACTTCCTGCCGCTCATCATGCTCAAGGATTCCAACTGGTACCCGCTGACCATCGGTCTCAACCAGTGGAAGGACCAAGCATCCACCGCAGGCGGGCAGGCGATCCAGAACCTCGTAATCACCGGGTCGCTGATCACCATCATCCCGCTGGTCATCGCGTTCCTGTGCTTGCAGAAGTACTGGCAGTCCGGACTTGCAGCGGGCGCAGTCAAGGAATAGACGAGACGACCAGCCGACACAGCAATCAGCCGGATTGCCCGAACCCCAAGGCGGGGTGCAGCACCGAACCGCCGCACCCCGCCACCACCCAGCACATCGCACAGCACAGCATCGGAGCGTGATCATATGCGACGCACCTTCCAATGGCCAGCAGTACTCAACCCAGCAGCGCCCAGTCAAGACCTTCACGGCAACGAGACCGAAAGCAACGGCAAGCACCCCACACCGTCGGCGGCGAGCCGGCGCAACCGCATCATCTTCGGCGGCGACTACAACCCCGACCAGTGGCCGCAATCCGTGTGGGACGACGACATCAGGCTGATGCGTGAAGCACACGTCAACACCGTCGCTCTGGCAATTTTCAGCTGGGACCGCATCCAACCGGAAGAACACCGTTGGGATTTCGATTGGCTCGACCTGATTATCGATAAGCTCGGGCACGCCGGCATCGCCGTCGACCTCGCATCCGCGACCGCCACAGCCCCGTTATGGCTGTATGAAGCCCATCCGGAGGTCCTGCCCCGAGACAAATATGGGCATGTGGTTGGCCCCGGCGCTCGACAGTCCTGGAGCCCCAACAGCCCGGTGTTCCGTGAATACGCGCTCACCATGTGCCGCAAACTCGCCGAACGCTACGGCCGCAACCCCTACGTCGTCTCCTGGCATATGGGCAACGAATACGGCTGGAACAACCGCGAGGACTACTCCGATGACGCCCAGCGCGCCTTCCGCGACTGGTGCCGGCGCACATACGGCTCAATCGACGCGCTGAACGCCGCCTGGGGCACCACGTTCTGGGGACAGGAAATCCACGATTTCGACCAAGTGCTCATCCCGCGTTACATGGGCGCGGACGCGATGGTCAATCCCGGGCAGCAACTCGATTTCGAACGTTTCGGCAATGAAGCGCTCCTCGACTTCTACAAGGCCGAGCGCGACGCCATCGCGCAAATATGCCCGGACAAGCCGTTCACCACGAATTTCATGATTTCCACCGACCAATGCCCCATGGATTACGCGCAATGGGCGAGCGAAGTGGATTTCGTGTCCAACGACCATTACTTCCATGAAGGAGCCCTGCACCTGGACGAGTTGAGTTGTTCGGATGCGCTCGTCGACTCGCTGGCCCTCAACCGCCCATGGTATGTGATGGAACATTCCACCTCGGCAGTCCAATGGAAACCACTCAACGCGCGCAAACGCAAGGGCGAGCTCACCCGCGACGCGCTCGCGCACATCGGCATGGGCGCCGACGCCATCAACTTCTTCCAATGGCGCGCCTCGGCCTTTGGCGCCGAAGCCTTCCACTCCGCCATGCTCCCCCACGCGGGCGAAGACACCGCGCTCTTCCGGGAGGTCTGCACACTCGGACACACCCTGGAGCAGCTCGCGGACGCTGGGCTGACCGGCAGCAGACTGCAACGCAGCGACACCGCCATCCTCTTCGACGCGCAATCGCAGTGGGCGACGCGATCGCAAACCCTGCCGAGCCGCAAACTCGACCATTGGCATGACGTTCGTGACTGGTATCAGGTGTTCCTGAACACCGGCATGCGCGCCGACGTGGTGCCACTGGCATACGACTGGAGTGGGTACCACACCATCGTGCTACCCACCGTCTTGATGCTCAGCGATGCTGACACTCGCAGAATCCTTGATTTCGCGCAAGCCGGCGGCACAGTGGTCATCGGATATGCCACCGGACTGGTGGACGAGCACTTCCACGTCGGGCTGGGCGGATATCCAGGAGCCGGTCAGGGACTGTTGCGCTCCATGCTGGGGATTCGCGGCGAAGAGTTCAACATCATCGGACCCCAAGCCGATGGGGATGCCGACGCGATTGCATTGACGACGGTCAAGGCGGTTTCTGACCCCACCAACAGTCACACCACCGCAACGAGCCGATTGTGGCAGAACGTTATCAGCGTCACCGACCCGCATGCGCAAACGCTTGCCTTCTATCACGGCGACGCCGCCGACGATTGGGACCTGGACGGCGTACCGGCGATCACCCGCAACCGGGCCGGCAAAGGCATCGCGTATTTTCTGGGATGCGATCTTGACGTCAACGACCTCACAACGTTCATCCGTCTCAACTTCGACACGACGAACGCACACGCCAATCCGGACGTGCTTCACACCGTGCGTATCAGCGACACCGCCACCTTCGATTTCTACTTCGCCCGCGGCAAGCAAGGCGCGGAAATCAGCCAGGTATCGGGCGAGCCGCTCGTCATATTCCGTGGCACAGCCGGCTCCGG
The DNA here is from genome assembly GCF_052121135.1 of Bifidobacterium sp. LCP19S3_E9. NCBI lineage: Bacteria > Bacillati > Actinomycetota > Actinomycetes > Bifidobacteriales > Bifidobacteriaceae > Bifidobacterium > Bifidobacterium sp. LCP19S3_E9. Next base: position 17,482 of record NZ_JBQKEV010000007.1, read on the forward strand.
CTCATACACATTGCAGCGCAACGGCGTGCTCATCACCAGAACCAATCATCCGGTATCTGGCTCAAAGGAGTAACCAATCCGCACGATATCCCGACACATAAGTTAGAATCAGACGAAAACGGAGGCGATATGAGCGAATCAACACCGGGCAAGAAACGTGCGACCTTGCGCGAAGTGGCCGAAGAAGCCGGCGTCTCGCTGAAAACCGCCTCCAACGTCATCAACCATTCGGGACGCATGTCTGACGCCACGCGAGAGAAAGTCCAGAGCGTCATCGACAAGCTCGGATACCGCGTGAATGTCGCCGCGCGCAATCTCAACCGCGGCCACACCGGGGTCATCACGCTCGCCGTTCCCAGCCTGACCCCGCCGTATCTGTCAGAACTCGCCAATAAGGTCATCGATGCGGCTCGAGTCCGCGGATATTCCGTGTACGTGATCACCTACGCCGAAGACCCTGCAGCCGGCGTGCGCTCACTTCTCGCCAATTTCAACACCACCGTCTCCGACGGGATGATCCTGTCCGTTTCGGAAACCGATGATTTGGCCGAAGACGATCTTGACGTGGAATATCCCCTCGTCTGCCTCGGTGCCCGCTCCGCCCATGGCAAAGCCGACCATGTCACCACCGACGACGTGCAAGCCGCCAGACAGGCTGCCGGATTCCTGATCGACCATGGCTCAAGCCAACTCGCCGTAATCGGCGCCCGCAACGGTTCCAAGGATCCGGCGCTGGCATTGGAAGCGACAGAGGGCAACGCCCAGCTGCGTTTGCGCGGCGTACTTGAGGAATGTGCGGCGCGTGGGCTATCGCTCGACCCGCATCTGATCGGCGACACCGGCAAGGACTGGTCGATCGGTTCAGGGGCACGAATGGCACAACACCTCATCGACACCGGCATCCCGTTTGATGGAATCGTCGCATTCAACGACCAGCTGGCGATGGGCGCGCTGTTCACGCTCGCTTCCAATGGCATCGCCGTCCCCGGCGGCGTGCAGGTCATCGGGTTCGATAATATCGACGAAGCCGCGTATTTCCAGCCGCCGCTGACCACCATGGATTCGATGATTGACTGGATTGCGCCCACATCCGTCGAGCGAATCCTCGAGCGGATCGGCAGCGACAAGCCGATCAAGCCGAAGGATATCGTGCGCGCGACCCGGGTAATCCGCCGGGCGACCACCCGGGCGTAAGGCGATGGGCCGCCCGCGCCGCATCACCGTGCAAACAGCACGGCGAAATACACCAGCGTGACCACGACGCCGCCGATCAGACCGCCCAGATGGGCCCACATGTTGATTTCCTTATTCGTCAGGCCTGGTGCGATGCACAACGCCACGTTGAGCAGCACCGCTTTGAAGTCAAGGAACTGGTTGAGCCCGGGGACGAATAGCATCGCCACATAGACGCCCAACAGACCGCATATCGCACCGGAAGCCCCTGCGGACACCACATAGTATTCGCCACGGGATTTCTGGACCCGCCATGTCAGCAGGTTGCCGCACAATCCGGAAACGAAATACACCACCAGCATGAAGAGGGACCCGCCTAGCAGGCCCGAGCCGAATATCCGTTCAACCAGCACGCCCAAATTGAACAGGGAGAGCATATTACACGCCAAGTGGGTGATGCCGAAATGCACGAACATCGATGTGATCATGCGCCACCATTGGCCATGTTCGAGGTCCCAGACCGTCATCGCACCGAACCGGCGGGCGACGTCGATATTCGTGCTGCCGCCGGAGACGGTTTCGATGATGAACACGATGACGTTGATTGCAATCAGAACGAATGTCGCCGGGGCGATGGTCGCCGCCGTCTGGGCAATGGTGTCCATCGTGGGTCTCCTTCACTACGCGTTTCACCGCAACGGTCCATTACCGGAGCGGCGCGCCCCGTTCCGTACCCTCGGGTTTCAGGGACCGCCGGCATTTTCCGACTGCGGATATCTCGGTTGCGGATACCTCGACTGTACCGCCGGGCGGGGTCAAGGAACGGGCGGTTTGAGCCAGTGCGCCCAGGTCTTGTCCGGACTCAAACCACAGCAAAAGTCGCTGTGATTATGCCACCGCGAACTTCCCGACGCGGGAGTACAATGTCTTGCACGTCACCGCTTGACGTGCAGGCCATCCACACCCGTGTCGGCAACGCGAACGGGGATCGTCCAAGGTACAGGGAAGGAGGACGCCATGAACCGTCCGGTCATCTACACCGATTTCGATGGCGTCCTCAATGCCTTCCCCGACAGCAAGATCCAACGCCGCGGCGGAGTGGGGCACACCGGGTGGCTCAAGCCCGACGACCCACGCGCGTCCCTATACAGCAGTGACCACGCGTTTCCGCTGACCGGCAATCTTGTGGTCGAGGTGCCGCCCGGCAGATATCGTCTCCGCTGGTCACGCGAGCTGGCTGACGGGGTTCACAAGCTCGCCGTCGCGGCATAGTCGAACTGGCCTGGCTGACCACCCGGCAGCCGTATTGCGTCAACACTCTCGACCCTGCGCTCGGCTGGAATCCGGATATCGTACATACCGTACGCTGGTACAATCCCGTCACCAATCAGGGACGATTCTCCGGCAAACTCGACACGATATTCTCCCGCCTGCGCTTCGAAACCTACCAGGAAGACACGTCGCCAATCATTTGGCTTGATGACGAGGAATGCTACCCCGCGCGAGCCAAGTACATCGAAACGTGGAAGCCGGCGGCGCCCCTGCTGATGATCCGCCCGGACGAGTACCCGCCCGTCACCCTTGACGAGGAGCCAACCATCTGCGCCCATGCCATGCATCACGGCTTATAACACCGCTTCTCCGCCTGATACTCGCGTTCCCGGCAGATTAGCGTATGCACGCTTCATATTCATCGCATCCGCTCCCGCCGGCGACGCCATACGCCGTATCCGACACCCACGCCGACAACAAGACCCGCCGCGGCGAGCGCACTCCAACGAAGTACACGCGCCGTCGCCCCTTGCGACGATGACGGCATGTCATCCCCATCCCGGGCAGAAGAGGCGTTTGGCACACGTACCCCAGAAACCAGCAGACGATGCGTATTGACGCCGTATGGAGTGCAAGTCATCAGCGTCACACGATCCTCAGTGCCGGAGATCCGTAATATCGCAGTGTCTTCCGGCTTGATCACCGTCACCCGGTCGACGCGGTAGGCCATGGTCGCGCCAAGCACCGTCAAGGAAAAACGGTCACCGACAGCCATCTCATCAAGCCTGGTGAACATGGATGCCCCGGCAAGCCCGCGATGGGCGGTAATCACCGCATGGGTCGATGTGCCGCCCACCGGCAGGCTTGTCCCCATCAGATGCCCGGCACCGGCGGACAACACATCCGATGACGTGCCGTGCCTGATTGGCAGATGGACTCCTATCGACGGAATCGAAATGACGCCCATCACTCCGTCCGGGGTTGCAAGCGCCGACCGGTACGCTTCGGCGGCATGACTGTCCGGGGCGACACCGAGCGTCGGCTGTCCGCTTGCCGCCAGCCAACGGTTATATGACTGTGCTTGGGCGAGTGCCCGGTCGCGTTTCGCGCTCGGCCATGCCGCCACGGCACGTTCATGGTCGTTCGCCGCTGCGGCAAGACGTCCCGTTGACCATGCGCGCACAGCCGGCGGGAGCAGGATCAGGCCGATTGCCGCGGCGAGGAGCAGCGCCGCCACGATCCGCATGACGATGATTCGTCGTTTCACCGGCATGCCCCGCATGTGCACGCCGCCCGCATGGCTTCGATGGTACGTTCGAGTTCCACGATCCGGCGGATTTGCTGGGAAATGAGCAAGTCACGCAAATCTTCCGATTGCCGCCTGTCTGCTTGTGCTTGATGGGCGGCAGACGCGCGGAGATTGGGGGCTGAATTCGAATTTCGGGCAACGCTCATGGGCGATGTTGCCGCCGCCGAAACCATCCGCGTCGAAGATGCGGCAGGCATGGCGGACACACCAGACGCGGACGGAAGACTCGACGCCGCGCTCCTCCTCCCGTTGACGCCGGCACCCGCCCGCATATGTGTCTGCGCCTGGCGCCAACGGTCGAGATCCCGCTCGTACGCCTCATCTTCAGCAAGCTGTTCAGGCGTCTCCTCCGTGCCGATGTTGCGCCACCGGGCGATGCACCGCTCAATCCGCTTGTATCCGATCAGGGCGGAATCCAAGCCGGCTTCGCGGAAAATCCGCGCCGGCGATTTGCCTCGCCGATATTGGCGCATGCAGACGCGCTTGAACGCTTCCGTATACCGTATTCTGCCTGCACTGACCGCGACTACTGCCGGAAGGGATCGCAGATATCGCAGCTCTTCCGCGGTGAATGTGCCGTCCGGCAGGTCCAGCCGTTGTCGAGCATGGCTGAGTTGTCGCAAAACCAGCAGGCGATGTGGCGCTGTTCGCGTCATCGTCGTCTCCTTTTGTTCACGTTGGTAACGGTGTTCATTTCCGGTTCGGTGCCGGCCGGCGGGGGAAGCCGGCCGGCAACCGCCCCGGAACGGCATTGGGGCAGCATAGTACCTAATGAAGCCTGAATATAAGCCCCGGGCGTACATCCGAACAGCACACCGTGTGCGATTGTGTTCGATTGCATGGCCTCGGCAGCTTCATCGGCTTGGGCCGCCCCGCACGCCATCACATGCGTCGTTCCATCCTGCGGATGATGGCAAGCGAGACGCCGGCAAGCGCCAGAAGCACCGCCGCCGAACCCGCAATCACCATGCCACCTGCCGCACCGGTCAACGGCAGTTCGGTCAACGATTTGACGTTGCGCACCCGGATGGCGCCGTCCTCGTCCGCAGTGACCAAATCATACGGGTCGAGTCCGGTGTCGCTGAAGGTGACGACCGTACGCTGGCCTGTGGCATCGTAGGTGAGTGTCACTTTGAACGAACCGGTCACCTGCGCGGCCCCGTCGGCGACACGGGTCTCACGCACGGTGTACGTGCCGTCCTCCAACCCGGAGAAGGTGACCCGCCCATGCTCATCGACATCCGCCGCATAATCCTTGTTGTGCATCTGCACCGGCTTGCTGTTGTCCGCGTCATACAGCGTGAAACGCGCACCGGTCACGGTGGAGCCGTCCGCGAAATACTTCTCGAATTGGAAGGTGTTGGTGTACACGTTCACTGTGGTGGATTTCCCGGACGCCACGCCACCTACGGTCACTTGGGCGCAGTTACCGGCCACCTGGTCGTCAGCGGCATAGTCGTTCACGGTAGCCTTGTAGGTGACGGTGAACGCTTCTCCCGCGGCGCTTTGGATGGTGTCCAGCACGCTGCGGGCGATGGTGACGGTGAAAGTCGGGGCGGACCCGTCCCCCACACCCTTGCCATCGACGGATTGCTCCGCCGGATCGACGGTGTAGTCGGCGGCCGGCAGGGCAGTGCCGTTCTTGCCGTATGTCACGGTGATATTGCTTTTCGAAGTGTCGATGCTCAACCCGCGGCTCGCGTAATCCTCGAACACGTAGGTGAAATCATCGCCCTTGCCGGTCGTCGACGGGACGGTTCCAGTGATGTGGTAGGTTAGCTCGTCGCCCACCCGAACGGTGCCCTGTTGGTCGCCGGTCACGGTTTTCGTCGGTGGGGTGCGATACGCCTCGTTTTTCACGATGACGCTGCCGTCGGTCTTGAAGATATCGTGCTTCGTGCCGACCAGCATGGTCAGCGAGCGCACGGATGCGGGCATGTCTGTGACGCCGTCGGGCAGTTTTTCCGTCACATCGACGATCGCGTACAGTCCACCTTGCAGACCAGTGATAGCCAGAGGGTCTTGCGTTGCAGTGTATTGTGTGCCATTTGTCTTGACATAATCGGCGAGCGCGTCGGCGAACAGGCGCGAACTCGCATCTGCGGCCCACGGGAAGGTGGTGCTCTGGTCGATCGGGTTGCCGCTGACGGCCTGCGCCCACATGAGCGGGTCGGCGCCTTCGGGCGCTTCCTGTTGCAGCGCTGCTTTGATGGCCTCGCGGACCGCGGAGTCGGCTTGGCTTACGGTGGTCAGTTCGGCGGAATCGTCACCGTTGAATGTGGCGATAGGCGCGACGGCGAAGGTATGACCGATGATTTCGCCTCGTGTACCGGCTTGGATGATGATTGATTTGTCGTTTTCCGCCGCAATAGCCGGACTCGGGGTGAGCGCCGCCGTTCCGAGCCCGATGATGCCGAGCAACGCCACGCCCGCCGCTGCAATCGAGCGAATCGGCGATGGCTTGTCTCCCGACGACGACGATGGATGGCTTGTTCTGGACGAGGCCTTGTTCCAGGCCTGCGAAACGATATGTATCAGGGATGTCATGATTCCTCCTCCTGCGGTGTGTTGCTAGTCACGGTGGGCGTGAACTTGAATATGGTCTGGGCTACAGCGGTGTGCATCCGTGCTGCGGCGGCGAGCGCGGGGCGCCGGATTGGCGTTCCCGACCGGCGTGAAACGCATGGTTCTCATATATTCGGCTCTTTGTGGCCATCCGGCTCAGCGCACTGAGCGCACTCGCCAGGTGAATCGGACGAATCTGGCGTATCGGACGAATCTGGTTCATCGGACGCTCCTTTCGGCGACGCGCCTGCGGGAACGCTTCAGAATCCACACGCCTGTTCCGGCGAGCGGCAATCCGACGGCAAATGTCAGCCAAGGACGGTCCAGATGGATACCGGAGGCGCCGGTAAGCGGAATCTGGTCAGCGAGAGCGAGGGACGCGGTGTTGACTATCGTGCAGGTGGCGTGCATGCCGGGCGCGATTGCCACATCACCTTCGGACGAGACGCTGAGCGGGTTGCCAGCGGCATCCGCGCATGCCCAGCTGCCGGACTCGTATCGCGCGTAATTCTGGTATGGTTTGCCGTCTACGGTGTAGTCGTCATTGTGCGTTTCCGCCAGACGGTAGGTTCCCGGTTCGACCGTCTTCGCGGGCAACGCAGCGGTATGCTCGTTCTCGGGTTCGGATGGCGCGGCCGGGCTGATTCCGCTTCCGCTTGCCGCATCCCCAGATGACGCTCCCGGTTGTGGGGCGGAGGCGGAGACCAACGATGCCGACAGATTCCAGGCGGCCGGCCGCGCGGGAGTGTAGGCGGTCGCGTTGGTGTTGTCCACGGTTTTTACGAGCGTCAAACTCGGCGCAGCGACCTGTACGACCGGCCTCGCGTATGCCGCGGTCAGTTCGTCGGACACGCTTTCCTCGCTGCTATCCCCGCTGACGGTGAGCGTGACAGTCTTGTAGCGCAACAGTGCCGAGCCTTCCGCATTCGAGAAGAATCCGGGCTGCCCGGAGCTTGTAGCGTTGCCGGGAGCATCGGTCAGTTCGTCTCCGGTGTCCGGGTACTTGCCTGTTTCGATGAAACTCCGGTATGCCGCCGCGGTTGGTGTGATGTCAATGGATACACGGTAGGTGGTTTCCGGGTCCAAGGTCTTACCATCGGGCATGTGCAAGGTCAGGGTCCCCGTCGTCTGGTCGAAGGCGGTAACCATGCCGTCGGTGGATACCGCCGAGCCGTCCGCCTTGCTGGCGCTGATCTGCGGGGTGACCACCGCGTCGGCACCGGTGGCGGGCGACCCGTCGTCGTCCAACGCGACCACCCATGAGGACAGGGTGTCGCTGATACTCACATCACGGTATCGGATGGTGGATGTGATGATCATCGCGATATCGTCGAAGGCATCCGCAAGACTGTCCGGATCCGTGCCCGAATAATGGACACCGTTGGCCGCAGTCGCCAACGCCGCCATATTCGTCTCCGCGGCTTTGCCGGCGCTCACCGTGAACAGGGCCGTCCCGTCCGCACGCTTGTTGGACTCCGCGACGGCCGCATCGAAGCAGCGGCCGTCAGGATCGGAGCTGCCGTTGCCGTAGACGCCGTACCGGTTGTTCCAGTCATCGCCGCCCATGGCAGACGTGCGGAAGGTCGGCGAGCCGTCTGAAAGCATAACGATATATCGGCGATCGGCAGTACTGCCGTTCAGCAGGGTGTTCGCGGCATGCATGCCGGCCTCCCAGTTCGTGCCACCGCCGGTGGACGATGACGCATCCAGCCCTTCAAGCGCCGTGGACAGCGCGGCCGCGTCGCCGGTCCATTGGCTGCCATTCATGGGGACGATACTTGCGTTGGTATCAAAATCAACCAACGCGATGCGCACATTGCCGCCGATTGACGGGTCGAGTAGCGTCGCGGCGAGCCGTTGCGCCGCCTGCGTGACCACCTGCCATCGGGTCAGGCACGTGCTTGGCCAGTGGCAGTCAGGATCCTCATGTTCCGCCATACTGCCCGAGGAATCCAGCACAAGAACCACATCGGCGCTTTTATGATCGACGCCGCCGCTGGTGCTCTCTGCACCGGTAACGCTCAATGTGAGCCGATACCGCTCATCGTCGAGGCGTTCGATGGTTTTTGTGTGCTCCGGTTCAGGAAGTTGCGCAGTCGCGCGGTCTGCCGCGGGGCGTGCCGTCGGTTGCGCGCCTGCCTGTCGGGAATCGGCCTGTGCCGAGCTTGTTTGCGCCGAACTGACCATCGCCGATTCGGCCTGTGCCGAGCCGGCCCGTTCAGCGGCATTCACGGACGCTTCACCCGGCAGCGCCCAAACCGCCATTGCAAATAATGTCAATACGCATACCACGAATGCACAGATGGCGCGATACCGATAATCGGCACGCCGGCCATGCTTCGCGATTCCCGTCGTATCGCCATCCCGTCGTCGTGTCATGGCTCCTCGCTTTCCCTCCTCAGACGCGGCTTCCGTGCCGGAGACCGCCCGTTCAGTGGTCGATAGCGGCAGTGTAAAATCCGCGCCACGCTGCGCGGAACCCCCATATTCACCCCGAATCATGGGGACGGGGAGACTTCTCCCCCGTCAGACTTGCCCACTGGCATGGTTCTGGCGACTTGCGATACTCCCCCGTTCACCCCTTGATTCCGCGGATTTTTCCCCTATCTCACGTATTTGTCCGAATCTTGGACACTCAGTGACTCGGAAGATCTCATGCTGGTCAAGGACTCACCGAAAGCTGGGTGCGCGATGACAAACAGACACGCCAATACAACGGCGTCGCCGGCGCCTGCGCTCGCAACGCCCATGGCCGCACAACGCCACATTTCCCACCAATCTTGATCATGGTCGACAACTGAAGACGGCACGCACGGCCGCAACACAACACCGAAAATCATCGATCAGAACGGGCGGAAAAATCCCTCTCTCCCGACACCGGCGGCACGACATCGATATCGACATGCTCGACACGGCTCCAGCGTGGGCCTGCTTCCACCGCACGCTCAAAACGTTCCAGGCCAATCCCTTCGCCCTGCGCCTCAAGCTCGACCGAGCCGTCCATACGATTGCGCACCCAGCCGGTCAGCCCGTACCGACGCGCCGCCATCACCGTGAAATAGCGGAATCCCACGCCTTGCACCATGCCGGTCACCAGCATATGCACGCGTGAATACGATGAGGGTCTGTCCGTCTGCGACGCCATACCGAACCGACCTGGAATCAGATGAACGCGCGCGGGCCGAAAATTGCGGTCCCCACGCGCACGATGGTCGATCCTTCGGCGATAGCGAGCGCCATATCGTTCGTCATGCCCATCGACAGCTCGTGACAGTGCGCTGTACCGGGCGTACCGGCGTGCAAAATCCAATCGCGTGTCTCGCGCAAGTGAGCAAAGCCACGGCGGATCACCGCTTCGTCGTCCACGTGGGCGCCGATAGTCATGAGGCCTTGCAAATCAAGGCCTTCGAGCGTTCCGATCTGCTGGGCAAGATCGACGGCCTGAGCCGGGTCACACCCCGACTTCGATTCCTCACCGGACTCGTTTACTTCCAGCAGCACACCGGCGGTGATGCCGCGCGCGACAGCGCGACGAGCGATTTTCTGCGCCAAATCAAGCGAATCTACGGATTCGATGGTTTCAACCACCGGCAGCACCTTGCCGATTTTGTTGCTTTGCAACTGGCCGATGAGATGAAAGGGGATGTGATGCTCGGGATCGTCATCGTGCATATTCCCTTCACCGGCGGCCGCGCCCAGCGAAAAACCGCGCGCGGCGCACTGTCGGGCAAGTCCTTCGGCCTTGGCGACGACCTCCTGCGGGCGGTTCTCACCGATCATACGGATACCAGCATCGATGGCGGCCATGATCTCGCCGACATCACGCGTTTTCGTGGCGGCGAGCAACCTGACCGAACCCGGCTCTCTGCCGGCCTCCATCTCCGCCTGGGCGATGCGATCCAGCACGCGATGCACGCCGTCCGCAATCTGTTGCGCCCGGCCCTCGTCAATGGTCTCGTTCGCCAGATCCTTGTGATCCATATACGCTGTCATGCATGCCTCACATCCGCCCGCGGACACGGCTCGCCCCCGCAGGTTGTCCTGTTTTCCTGGTTCTCATCGTAGTAGGTCTTGTGTATCGCAGCGATGATCGTTCCGATGCTCGGCGATGATATTCCACGTGAAACCATCGAGCAGGTCGGAGGGACGGCAAGGCACAGGCTGCGGCAGCAGCCCCAGCATCCATGCGCAATAGCCGATGATGCGTTCGGGGCTTACGCCTTCCTCGCGCAGCACGCCCAGATCGAGGGCACGATCGCGCTTGGCCAGACGCTTGCCGGAAATGTCGTCGACCAACGGCAGATGCGCGAACTGCGGTATTGGTGCGGTTGCGGGCGATGCGGCGGGAGATGTCTGCACCGGCGAGACGCTTTCCAACGCGCGGCGAATCCACAACTGAATCGCCGTGGACCGCAGCAAATCGCGCCCACGCACAATCTGGGTGACGCCCATATCGAAATCATCGACACTGACAACGAACTGATACGCGAACAGCCCGTCAGAACGCCGGATGACGACATCGCCGACCTGCCGCCCCAGATTGATGCGTTGCGGGCCGAACACCTCATCGTCGAAAACGATCGCGCCAGCGGGGTTGGCTCGCTCGGGCACGGCAATACGCCAGGAATGGCGGTCGCCGCGGTCGATACGGGTGTTGCGCTCGGCGGCAGACAAGCGACGGCACGTTCCCGGGTAGATGATGAAGCCGTCGCCCTCGTTCGGGGCAGATGCGGCGCGGATATCGGCGCGCGAGCAGAAACACGGGTAGATGAGCGGCGATTCCTCGTGCGGCTCTACGTTCGAGTCTGGGCACACGCCTGTCTGGGCAGTTAGCCGCAAGATATCGCGCGTCAGGATATCGTCCAGCGTCATACCATGCAGGGCATCAAGTATCTGTCGATATCTGTCAAGTCTTGATGACTGATAGACCGGGTCGCCGTCCCAATCCAGTCCGAGCCAGTGGAGGTCATCCATGATCCACCGGTCGGCATCCCGCACCACGCGCGGGGCGTCGATATCCTCGATTCGCAATATCAGTTTCCCACCGCGGGAATGCACGCCCAGCCAAGCGGCGAGCGCCGCATACGCATTGCCGATATGCATGCGCCCGGTCGGCGATGGCGCCAGACGCCCGATAACCGCTGAATGTTCCACGCTTGCAGTCTATCCGCCCGTGTATCCGGCCGTGCAGCCCTTGTCGCCCGATCTGTCGCCGGGTCCGCACGGAACGCACGGAACGCACGGTCCGTTCAATCCATCCAGTGGGACCAGGCGTCGAAAACATGATGCCCGATGTAGCAGTCTTTTTCGTCCTTGCTGGTTAGCAGGGTATCCGCTCCCAAACCATCAGGTAGACGCAAGCGGCCGATTTCGGGGGCGAGTATCTGATACCCATAGTTCGCCAGGATCTCGGGGATGCGCTGTCGCGTATCCCATGGCACTGCAGAGACCAAATCATCGGCTACCGAGAGTTTGCTAAAGCTACCCTTGCCGCCCAATGCCACCCCGCCTCTACCACCTTCATCAGCGCGGCCAACGGGGCGATTCTGCATACCACCACAGATGCGTACCGGGTCGCCTGGTATCCGTCACGAATCTCAGGCTCCGCGCCTCTACGAGCCAGACGTATTTCGATAAAACTCGCCCAGCCGCCACTGCCATAATCACCATCCTCGATAGAGAACACCGTGGACTCGGGCGTGCGGCCCAGTTCGGCGGCAATCCGCCGATAGTCAAGCATGGCCCAATCCCCGAAGACCTCCGCGTCTTCGCAAGCCAGTGCAAGAAGGTTGAGATCTGTGACGAAATCCTAGCCACAATCTGCAAGCATCATGGCATCAGCCTACCATGGGCGCCAGCATCACATGGAATCTGGAGCGAGAAACAAAAAAACCGCAGCCGAAGCTGCGGTTGAAAGTGCCCCCTCGGGGATTCGAACCCCGGACACGCTGATTAAGAGTCAGCTGCTCTAACCAACTGAGCTAAAGGGGCAAGTTGGTTAGTCGATTTCTCGAACCGAGTGATTACTATACTCGTCTCTGATTCGAACGCAACTTATGCACCGCTCCGGCGTGTCGTTTTTCTGACCGGTCTGCGGAAAACCTCGCATCAGGCAGCCAAGACCATGGTTCCCACTACACTGGCACTCGCGCCGACGTCCGGCGCATCCATCCGCGAACCCTGCCACGGGCCAATCATGCCCAAAGCCGGCAGCGCGATGACCACCGGCTCCACGCGTTGAGGGCCGTGCGGCCAATGGAGGCACAGGCGCCCTGGCACGCGAATCCATTCGTTTCGTCGCGCAAGCGCAAAAACCAGAGAACACAGCACACAAAAAACGAGAGAGAAGCAGAGCAGTGACTTACTCACTTTTCGTCAAACTGGCTGCCGAATTCGTCGGCACCGCCATCCTTATGGTGTTCGGCAACGGCTCCGTTGCCAACGTCGAACTCAAGAACACCAAAGGCCATCATGCCGGCTGGCTGAACATCGCCATGGGCTACGGCTTCGGCGTGATGTTCCCGGTGCTCATGTTCGGCGCTGTCTCCGGCGCCCACATCAACCCGGCCATGACCCTCGCCCAGGCCGTCAACGGCTTGTTCCCATGGAACGAGGTGCTGCCGTACATCATCGCCCAGCTGCTTGGCGCCATCGTCGGCCAGCTCATCGTCTACGTCACCTACTACCCGCATTACCGCGACACCGAAGACGCCGAAGCGATCCTCGGCACCTTCTGCACCACCGACGCCGAAAACGACCGCGTGAACTACTTCCTCAACGAGTTCTTCGGCACCCTCATGCTGGTGATTGGCGCGCTGTGCTGCCTGTCCATGCCGTGGGGTCAGAAGGATCCGGCCGCCGCTTCCATCGTGGTCGGTTTCATTGTGTGGGGTCTGGTCACTTCGATGGGCGGCCCGACCGGACCTGGCCTCAACCCGGCTCGCGATCTGATGCCGCGCCTGCTGCATCAGCTGCTGCCGATTCCGCACAAGGGCGGCTCCCGTTGGGGTGAAGCCTGGATTCCGGTGGTTGCGCCGATTCTGGGCGCGATTCTGGGCGCGTTCCTGTTCAAGGTGTTGTTCGCCTAATCGGCAATAAGACACGCAGCCCGGTGATGATGCAGCGGTTCATCCAGCATTATCACCGGGCTTTTGTATTGCGGCGCTGGCCCCCGTTATGCCAGTTGCATCCGTGCGATTCCGGCAATAGGCGCACGATGGACTAGACTGGAATCCAATGGTTCCCGAGCGGGGACGGGAACGCCATTCTGGCGCAGCCCCGCATCGACAACGGTTCCGAAAGCAGAAAGGCATACACATATATGGACGCAGATCTGGTAATCGTCGGTGCAGGTTTGTTCGGCCTGACCGTGGCGCAGCAGGCGGTCGAGAAGCATGGCGCGAAGGTGGAAATCATCGACGTGCGCGATCACATCGGCGGCAACGCATATTCATACATGGACAAAGAAACGGGCGCGGAAATCCACAAGTACGGCGCCCACCTGTTCCACACCTCCAACCCGCGCGTCTGGGAATACGTGAACCGTTTCACCGAGTTCACCAACTACGTCCACCGCGTGTACACCACGCATAACGGCGAGGTGTTTCCGCTGCCGATCAACCTCGGCACCATCAACCAGTTCTTCCACGCGCACTACACGCCGGCCGAAGCCAAGGCGCTGATCGCCGAGCAGGCGGGCGAACTCGCCGGCACCGACCCGGCCAACCTCAACGACAAGGGCATCTCGCTCATCGGCCGTCCGCTGTATGAGGCGTTCATCAAGAACTACACGGCCAAGCAGTGGCAGACCGATCCGAGCGAACTGCCGGCAGGCATCATCAAGCGTTTGCCCGTGCGTTTCAACTATGACAACCGCTACTTCCGCGACACTTGGGAGGGCCTGCCCAAGGACGGTTATACAGCGTGGATGGAGCGCATGATCGACGATCCACGTATCCACGTGACCCTGAACACCGATTTCTTCGATGAATCCCAGCCGCTGAACAAGAAGGCGCTCGTCGGCAAAGTGCCGGTCGTCTACACCGGCCCGGTCGACCGGTATTTCGATTACGAGCTTGGCGATCTCAAGTGGCGTACCGTCGATTTCAAGGAAGTCCGTTACGATGAGGGCGACCATTTCGGCTGCCCGGTCATGAACTTCGCGGACTCCGACGTGCCGTACACCCGTGCCATCGAGTTCAAGAACTTCAACCCCGAGCGCAAGGATTCCCAGAACCCCGACAAGACGGTGGTCTGGGAGGAGTACAGCCGCTTCGCCACCCGCGAGGATGAGCCGTACTACCCGGTCAACACCGCGGAAGACAAGGCGCTGTACGAGCAGTATGCCGCCAAGGCCGCACAGGAGCCGAAGGTCGTGTTCGGTGGCCGTCTGGGTACGTACAAGTACTACGACATGCACAACGTGATCGACACCGCGCTCACCACCTACGAGGAGCAGGTGGCGCCGCTGCTCGGCTGAGACCGAGGCGATGGGATCGCATCGGATCGCGCTGGAACGCCGAAACGCCGGCATGGGATTGCTGATTCCATGCCGGCGTTCGCGTATCATGCCATGCGTCCTCAGCAGCGGACACGTATCGCGTCCCGATGTGACAGGCTGGGCGCATCACAGGTCGATAGGCGGGCGACACGGCCCATACCACACCATCAAACCAACCCAACCGCCCCGACGCGCGACATGGCAGTCGCACCGCGGGCAGATAACCGGACGGACAGCACCGGAAGCACCGGTATCCACCCGCCATGCAACCAGACAATCACACCACAGCCAGATACCGCCCCGGCCAACCACCACCGCAATGAAAAACCGTCTGCCTGCGCCGAAAAATCTCTCAGCGTCGGCAGACGGTTATCAATAACGGGTAATCACGGCATCTGGCGGCAAATATCAACAATCATCTGTCGCCAGACACGCAACGCACCCAATCAGGCGTGCCACACGTCCTTGCCAGCGGCCTTCGCAGCCGCGACATCGGCGTCAAGCTGGGCCTCATTGGCCTCGGATTCGCCGGTGATGAACTTCTCGACGAGGGCCTTCGCCTCGCTATCCTCGTGCTGAACGGCCGGGGACTTCATGAAGTACGCGGAAGCGGACAGCACCGGGCCGGCCAGATGGCGGTCGAGCGCAATCTTGGCGGCGCGCAGCGCGTCGATGACCACACCAGCGGAGTTCGGGGAATCCCACACCTCGAGCTTGTACTCGAGATTCAGCGGAACATCGCCGAAGGTGGTGCCCTCAAGGCGCACGAACGCGAACTTGCGGTCCTCAAGCCACGCGACGTAGTCGGACGGGCCGATGTGCACGTTGTGCGGATCCATCTCGTGAGGAACGATGGAGGTGACGGCGCGGGTCTTGGAAATCTTCTTGGATTCCAGACGCTTGCGCTCAAGCATGTTCATGAAGTCCATGTCGCCGCCGACATTGAGCTGGTACGTGCGGTCGAGGCGCACGCCACGGTCCTCGAACAGGCGGGCGAGCACACGGTGCGTAATGGTCGCGCCAACCTGGCTCTTGATATCGTCGCCGACGATCGGCAGACCGGCCTTGCGGAACTTGTCAGCCCACTCCGGGTCGGAGGCGATGAACACTGGCAGGCAGTTCACGAACGCGCAGCCGGCATCGATGGCGGCCTGGGCGTAAGCCTTGTCAGCCTGCTCGGAACCGACCGGCAGGTAGCTGATGAGGATGTCGGCCTTGGTGTCGCGCAGCACCTGGGCAACGTCCACAGGCTCGGCGTCGGATTCGGTGATGACCTGACGGTAGTACTCACCGAGGCCGTCACCGGTCGGGCCGCGCTGCACGGTGACACCGGAGACCGGCATGTCCTTGCAGAACTGGTACGTGTTGTTCATGCTGGCGAAGATTGCCTCGTTGAGGTCTTTGCCGACCTTGGCAGCATCAACGTCGAACGCCGCGACAAACTCGATGTCCTTGATGCGATAGCCACCGAACACATTGTGCATGATGCCGGGGATCTTCTCATCGTCCTTGGCATCCTTGTAATATTCGACGCCTTGAACGAGAGACGAGGCGCAGTTGCCCACGCCAGCGATTGCCACGCGAATGCTCATTTGGACTCCTCTTAACTAAGCGTTGCGTTATTCCAAACTTCAAGCATACCGTTTCGTTTGGAGAATCACACACGAAATCAGGAAGAAACATCGCCAATCGGGGTGGACATGCTCCACCTGCCTGCCTTGTACAGACAAATCTGTGCTCATTGATGGTTTTTAGAAGGCCTAGGCGGCATGGACGCGGGCGCGGGTAGCGGCGGCTTGCACACAGCTTTGGTTCCGTCTCGGTTCATCCGTCCGCGCCCCGGCCTGAACCAATAATCGTCGGCAAGACACCAATGCAAGCGATACGCGCTCTTCCCCAACCGGCAAACATCGCCGGCGAGTCTCAAGTTTGTAAGAGTTCCGGTCACAAGGAGCGGTTTTTCAGGTGCTCCGGCTACGGTTGCAACCATGGCTTCACAGAAACGTAGTGCTTCATCACGCCCACGCAGCGCGCGCAGCGCATCATCCACGCGCAGCGCCGGGAGCGACGCATACGATTCCAACAGCTCACAACGGGCTTCAAACTCGGCATCACACAGCTCAAGCGGTACACGCGCCTCCCAACACGGCTCCCATCGCGCACACGGCTCGCACAGCCAGCGCAACAGCCGTTCCTCATCCTCTGCATCATCGCGCCGAGTCGCGGCAACACGTCACAGCGGGCCGGGAACCCACCGCGCCGAGGGCAAAGGCCCGAAAACACGCGTCAAAGGCCGTCATCTGATTCTCAAATGGTCGCTCGGATTAATCCTCACATTCATCGCGGTCGCCGTGGGCGCGTTCGCGTACCTGTATGTGACCACAGAAATCCCGCAGCCCGAAAAAGTCGCCATGGCCGCGAAAACCACCGTCTACTATTCCGACGGCACCACGCCAATCGGCAGCTACGCCGCTCAGAACCGCGAAATCATCGACTGCTCGACGCTGCCGAAATACGTTGGGCAAGCCATCGTCGCCTCGGAGAACCGCACCTTTTATCAAGACAAAGGCATTGATTTGCGCGGTATCACCCGAGCTCTGATCACCAATCTGCGCACCGGGTCGCGGCAGGGCGGGTCGACCATCACCCAACAGTACGCGGAACGGTATTATCTGGGCGAAACGACCACATACAAAGGCAAGTTGCGCGAGGCGATCCTCGCCATCAAAATCGCACAGACCCAGTCCAAGGACACCGTGCTGTGCAACTATATGAACACGATTTACCTCGGACGCGGCGCGTACGGCATCCAGGCCGCAGCGAAAGCGTACTTCAACAAGGACGCGAAAGATCTGACCGTGTCTGAAGCCGCGATGCTCGCCGGCATCATCCCCGCGCCGAGCACTTGGGACCCGGCGATCAGCCCCAAACAGGCGACTTCGCGATTCAACCGCGTGATCCGCATCATGAAGGAGGACGGATACATCACCTCGGCGCAGGCCGCGGAGGCCGCTATGCCGCAAACCGTCGCGCAAACCACGGAAAACACCTATCAAGGGTTCAAAGGCTACCTGCTGGCCATGGTCGAACAGGAGCTGGTCAATTCCAAGGCATTCACCAAGGATGAGCTGGAAACCGGCGGATACAAGATTGTGACGACTTTCGATCAAACTTTGCAGAACGAGATGCAATCCGTAGGAGACAACCGGGCGTCCGGCATGCCCGATGGGATGCAGATCGGCGCACTGGCGGCGGACCCGCGCGACGGCAGCATCAAATCGATTTACGGCGGCACCGATTATCTGACCCACCAACTCAATAACGCCACGCAGGCCACCTATGAGCCGGGCTCGACGATGAAACCCTTCGCTCTGCTCGGAGCCGCACAGGCCGGCGTCAGTCTCGACACAATGTTCAACGGCAACTCGCCGCAAACCTTCAAAGGTCTGGTCAGTTCGGTGGCCAACTCCGGCAACGTCAGCTACGGATATGTGAACCTGTACAAGGCGACCGCCTACTCCATCAACACGGCGTTCATGAACCTCAATGAGAAACTCACACCGCAGAAAACCGCGGAAATCGCGCATTCCGCGGGTATCACGAGCGATATCGACGAAACATCGCCGTACAACGTGCTCGGCATCAACTCGGTGACCGTCAAGGAACTCACGCAAGCCCACGCGACCATCGCCACCGGCGGGGTCAAGCACACATTGCATTGCGTGTCCAAAGTCCTCAGCTCCGACAACAAGGAGCTGTACTCCACGAAAACCGGTGACGAGCGCGTGTTCGAGGAGAATGACTGCGCTTTGGTCATCAAAGCGATGGAAGGCACCGTGCAATACGGCACCGGCAAGGAGGCGCGATCCATCGGACGCACCATCGCCGGCAAGACCGGCACCGCAAACGATGCGTACGCGGCCTCCTTCGTCGGGTACACGCCGCAATTGATCAGCACCTGGGCCATGTGGTACCCGAATGAGAACGGAAATCCGCAGGAAATCCCCGATTTCAACGGGTACACGCATTCGGAGTATCCAGTGCATCTGTTCACCGAATTCATGAAGCAGGCGCTTAAGGGCACCGAGGACACTGCGTTCCCGAACGCCACCGACGATGGCAAGGTCGGTGGGCCGGACGGGACATGGGGAACGGGCGGCACCGTCACACGCCGCTCCTATCCGGGCTCGTCCAGTTCGAGCAGCCCGTCCCCCTCTGCATCGGCGACTACGGGCACCGCGCCTTCGACCGGTTCCACCGATGAGGGGAACACCGGTGATACGACCTCTGGCGGTTCCGGTGCCGGGGCAGGCAACGACAGCACGAATACCGGCACCGGCGGCACGGGAGCGGAAACGGATGGTACTGGTGGAGACAGCACTACCGGCAGCAACGGCGCAGCAACCGGGCAGTGACTTCTCCCATCGTTGCTGAGACAAGAACCGTCTCTCTCTTTATACAAACTGGCTACGCTGAGCGACTTCTCAGCGTAGCCAGTTTGTATAAGAAGAAGGGAAGGCGGAACCGTCCACCGTCCAGCACAGCACAACCGCAATCCATATAACAACGGGCCGGCCACCGTAAAACACAGTGACCGGGCCCGAAGCTGCCGAGCCGATACGCGTCCCGGCGAATCAGCTCAGGCTACTGAACTCAAGCTCAGCGCTCAGAACGATTAATCGCGGAGATAATCGCCTTCAGCGAGCTGGTGATAATCGACGAGTCAATACCGACACCCCAGATAATCTGGCTGTCACCCTCATCGCCGATCTGGCATTCCACATAGGAAGCCGCCATGGCATCCGTGCTTGCGGTCATCGTATGCTCGACATAATCCATGACGGACACATTGATACCCAAGCTGCTCACCGCGTTGATAAACGCGGCGATCGGACCATTGCCCATACCGGACAGCTCACGGATATGATCATCGCCGCTGTCGGCAAGGTCAGCGCCCCGGTCGAGCAGCTTCACCTTGATTATGGTGTCAGAACCATCCTCACCGGAGGAGACAGAGACATTGAGCAGCTTGAGACGGCCCCACTGCTTCAGAGTCTCATCGCCATGGTCGCCGACAATCGCACCCGCGGCGGTCGCACCGGAATCCTCGACCGGCAGGTACTCGTCCTTGAACAGGCGCCAGATGTCCTCGTCCTTGACTTCGCGCTTGGTTTCGTCCGCGTAGGCCTGCACGACCTTCTCGAACTCGATCTGCAAACGCTTGGGCAGATCAAGATTGTGGTTCGTCTTGAGCAGATAAGCCATGCCGCCCTTGCCGGACTGGGAGTTGACGCGGATAATCGCCTCGTAGCTGCGGCCAATGTCCTTCGGGTCAATCGGCAGGTACGGCACCAGCCACACGAACTTGTCAAGGTCGGCACCAGCACGCTCAGCCGCCACCTGACGAGCTTCCAGGCCTTTCTTGATGGCGTCCTGATGAGATCCGGAGAATGCGGTGAACACGAAGTTGCCCGCGTACGGGTGACGCTCGGAGATCTTCAGCTGGTTGCAGTATTCAACGGTCTTACGGATTTCCGGCACGTTGGAGTAATCAATCTGCGGGTCAATGCCCTGGGTGAGCATGTTGAGCCCGAGCGTGACCAAATCCACATTGCCGGTACGCTCGCCATTGCCCAGCAGGCAGCCTTCCACGCGGTCGGCGCCGGCCAGCACGGCCAGCTCGGTGGCGGCAACGCCCATGCCCTCGTCGTTGTGCGGGTGCAGGGACAGCACGATGGAATCGCGGTCCTTGAGGTTGTTCGAGACGTACTCGACCTCGTCCGCGAACACGTTCGGCGTGGTCATCTCGACCGTCGCCGGCAGGTTGATGATCATGCGATGGTCCGGCGTCGGCTTGATGACGTCAATCACCGCGTTGCACACCTCAACCGCGTAATCCGGCTCGGTGCCAGTGAAGGATTCCGGGGAATACTCGTAGTAAAGGTCCGTGCCCTTGGCTTCGCCCTCGAGCTGCTTGCACAGCGTGGCGGCGTCCGTGGCGAGCTTCTTGATGCCTTCCTTGTCCTTGCGGAAGACGACCTCGCGCTGCAGCACGGAGACGGAATTGTAGAAGTGCACGACCGCGCGCTTGGCGCCGCGCAGGCATTCGTACGTCTTGCGAATCAGGTGCTCGCGCGCCTGGGTGAGCACGATGATGGTCACGTCGTCAGGAATGAGCTCACGCTCAATCAGCATGCGGATGAAATCGTAATCGGTTTCCGAAGCGCTCGGGAAGCCGACCTCAATCTCCTTGAAGCCCATGGACACCAGCAGGTTCCAGAAGCGCAGCTTGCGCTCGGAATCCATCGGGTTGACCAGCGCCTGGTTGCCGTCACGCAGATCAACGGAGCACCAGCGCGGGGCGCGGCGCAGCTTCTTGTTCGGCCACGTGCGCTCAGGGAACTCGAACGGCACCTGCTTGTCGTAGGCGACGTACTTGTTGTAGGGCATATTGCTCGGCTTCTGCGGACCGCCGATGAATCGCGCCGGAGGCAGCAGCGGGTCGTTGTTCCCTCCGTTGGACGCTGCGGCGACTGCCGCGAGATCAAATACCGATGATTGATCCTGACCCATCACTCCTCCTTATCTTGGTTGTGCCGCAAACCACGGTATCGTTTCGTGCGCGGCGTACCGCGTCGATGGGTGCCATGCTACGCGTTTACCTCCGCGTAACACGGACGGTTTCATCCTACCGGGAGGTATCCATATTCCATCGGCAGGTTTCGGGATATGACCATGAAACGTCGGGGGCAATCCAGCATTGCACACCCGCCTCCTGCGTGTCGGCCATTGCAGGGTATCCGGGTGGTGTCACGTTCATGGGGACGCCGCGTGTACCGCAGATGAACAATCGGGATATTCCGCGCGCGACGCGTTTTCGCCCCGAGATACCGCCGTAGAGTGGGATGTATGACGCTTCAATTCCGTGATGACGGCACGTTCCGCATCCTTCAGGTCTCCGACATCCAGGACGGCCCGCACGTCAGCGAGGACACCTTGCAGCTGATCGGCGACGCCGTGCGTGAGGCCGACCCCGATCTGGTCGTGCTCACCGGCGATCAGATCCGCGGGTACGACCCCGCATACATCGACACCTTCATTTCGCGCCGCGGTGACAGGCCCGGCGACCATGTGCGCGTCGTCAGCCGTCTGGAGGCCGCGCTCGAGCACGTGCCATCGCAGCGGGAGCTGTGCCGTCGCAATACCTTGCCGGCACCCGACGAGGATACGCTTATGGAGCGCACACGGCAGAACGTGAGGTCGACGTTCTCGCAGTTCCTCGGGCCGATCGCCGCCCACGGCGTACCGTTCGCCGCCACCTACGGCAACCATGATTTCCAGTGCGGCATCGATGTGGACGAACAGGACGACCTGTACCGCGAAATCGACGGGTGTCTCAACCCGGCCGCCGGCAGTGGTCCGCTCGCATTGGAACCCGGCACGTTCGCGCTGCCAGTGCTCTCGAGCCGCGGCGAGCGCATTGCGATGGGTGTGATGATGGTCAATTCCGGCGATTACGCGCTTGATGGGGACGCCTCGCGGGCAGTGCCGTCCACTGGCCCGGTCAGTTCCGGGGCGCATCCGGTTGTGCAGGGACGCGGGCTCGATCTTGTGGATTCCGACGGGTATGGTGTGCCGTCCGCCGCCGCGATTGGCTGGCTGGCCGATGCCGAACACGAGTTGAGCGCGCGAAACGGTGATGGTATGCCTGTTCCCGCCATCGCCTTCCAGCACATTCCGACACAGGAGTTCTACGATTGCCTACGCGAAGTACCGTGGTGGACCATGAACGCCGTGGAGGGGACGCGGGCGTTTTCCGGGCGGTGCTTCCTGCTCGATGAGACGGTGTGCCGACCGGGTTCCATGCTCGGTGAATCGGTGAACTGCGCGGATATCAATGTCGGCGAGGTCGCCGCGATGAGACGCGCGGGCGGGTATTTCGCGCTGTTCGCCGGTCACGACCACAAGAACGCGTACGTCGGGCACGCAGGCGGGCTTGATTTGGGCTACGCGCCGACCTGCGGATTCGCCAGCTACGGGCCTGATGCCGATCTGCGCGGGGTGCGGCTGCTCACGTTCCACGAAGATGATCCTGCCGCATATCAGACGCGCATGATTACGTGGGGCGAGCTCGGCGGTGGTACCGTGCACGACAAGCTGCGGCTGTTTCTCGGTGATTACGGCGCCGCGGATGCGCCGACCGTGCGCAACCAGCTGCGCCGGCCGAAAGTCGCGGGGGTGATTGGGGTTGCGGCCGCGGGCTTGTTGGGTGCCATCGCAGCGCACCGGCGGCGGTAGTAGGAGCGACACGCGATTGAACGGCGTCCAGGGCGACGGGTGCTTGCTGCCTCGGTATCTGTCTGCCATGTACTTGAGCAGTCGCACCGCAGGCAGATAGCCAGCAGACGCCCACGCTCAACCATCCAACCCACCTGCCGTGAGACCCGACAGTCACACGGCGGGCAGATACCCGGCAGCGCTGGACAGGCGACGGGCCTGTGCACGACGGCCCTGCTGACGCCGCTGCCAATCCGCGTTCGCTCGCAGCCGCCGCTCCCAGATCCTGCGCTCCCACGTCACCGTCGTTTCCGCTTCTTGGCTGTTTGTCTGATATTCCATAATTGTCACCTCCTGTTGGATATAGCGTCAGTTGTCCTGTTGCTTCACACGAATTCGGACATATCGAATCACTGCATCCGTCACAAACCGGAGAATCAACAACGCCCCGGCTGGTATTATTGCGTGATTTCGCCCGCCGCGATATTTACCGGATGACGGATTCTTCGACCGTCATGGCAATCCGGGGGCCGGCAACATGGCACATGCAGCAGATTCCTTCGATGGAACGCATCATCATACGAGACATGTCAGAGCTCCTTTCTTGCTCACCGGGACGTTGGCCGGGTCCAACCGCCCCGCCAAACCGCTTACCGCCGCGGCTTACTCCATCGTAACAACCCACCCACGGCGCATGCAAGACCTGAGATACAACAACGGCTGATACCTGGCCATAACCCGGACGCATTGCCCACGACTCCCCCAAACGCAATGATGGGGGCGGAGGCTCGAAACCTCCGTCCCCATCATCAGGTCTAGGCTATGTGTCGCCACCCGCTATCAGTCAGCGTAGGCAACGTAGCAGCGGGCGACGTGAACACTTGCCATCGCACACAATCACCATTGATTCACGCGACCGGCGAACGCGTACCGCACATAGCATCAACCGACGTGCACTGGCCGTCAGCCCTCAATCGCGATGCGATGAGCCTGCTCGACCTGCGCCTTGGCCTCCTGCTTCGGCATCTGCAGATGCAGCGTGCCATCCTTGTACGAGGCGTGGATATCGGATTCCTTCATGTCGTCGCCGACATAGAAGGTGCGGCTGCAAGTGCCGGCGTAGCGTTCGCGACGCAGCCACTTGCCTTCCTTGTCCTTGTCTTCCTTGGAATCATTGCGATGCGCGGAGACGGTCAGATACCCGTCCTTGAGCTCGACGTTGATGTCGTCCTTGTTGAAGCCCGGCATATCCATCGTGACCTCATAGCCGTGATCAGTCTCGCGCACATCCGTGTTCATCAGGCTGCCCGACTGTGCGGCGGCAAGCTGACGGCCTTCATCAGCCGCGTCACGCCAACCCGCGAAGAACGGGTCGTCGAACAGATCAGAGAACATCGTGTCATTCATCAAAGCCGGAAACATAGCCATAATCGGTACTCCTTCATGTTTGGAGCCAACGCGGCTTGGCAGCCGACCGTATCGACACCCAGATGCCGCCGGCCGGTTTCGTAGACCCGCGTCCGGAACCCTCCCGGGCTCCTGACCTTGACCTTTCACTTCACCCAACTTCCCGCGGCGAGGTTCATTCCGGATTTTCACCGTGGGGAAACATGCGGGTGCGGGAGGATTCAGGATGCTTGATTTGACGCCATATTCAGCCGACTGCGGCTGCGAGGCGGGAGCGACCGCGGGAGATTGCGACCGATTCGTCTCTGCCGCAAGAAACTCCCGGGAGAATTCGGCAGAAACGACGATTTCGAGATGATCTCCCAACGACATCGTTGATATTGCGCGACCCATGAAATCAGCCCGATGGGAGTTTACCGGCGAATTCGCAATAATACGATAAACTCCCACGCGGCACCGGGACTTTCGCCAATCACGGCCGCCGACGGTATAAACTCCCGCCCGGCTCAGTCCACCCAGTCCTCGACTTTCGCAGCCTTGACCGGGTCATACGTGTCTGGCTCCACAACAATATCCAGCGTGTAATACGGAATGGCGGCGCGCAGCTGTTTCTCCAGCCGGTTGATGGCGGCGGCGTCATCCAGTTCGGTCTCGTTGCGGAACTGCACTTTGAGCAGCACGAGGATGCGCTTCTCGGACAGATGCATGGCCGCGGGATCAGCAAGCACCCGTTCGACATCGGGATTCTCCGCCAGCACTTGCGCAATCATGCGATACGTGTGGTCGCTCGCCCCCTCGCCGATCAGCAGCGACGACACCTGCGCGCCCAACAGCAATGCGCCCACGATCAGCAGGACGCCGATGCTCGTGCCGCCGATGGCGTCCCAGATCTCGTCGCCGGTAAGAATCGCGAGCAGCGACCCGAGGAACGCGAAGGCGAGACCGACCACGGCGAGCGTGTCCTCGGCGAGCACGACCGCCAGATCACTGGATTTCGTGCCCTTCCAGAACTTGATGAGGCTGAACGGGCCGGGATCATGCGTTTCCTCGAAGCGTTCCTTCGCCTCCTTGATGCCGTTGTGCAGGCTCCACCCCTCGATTGCCGCGCAGATGACAGTCACGACCAGCACAATCGCCATACTGTGCGCATCCACGGCATGCGCCTGCGGTCCGCCGGAGACGACTTCGCGGATTTTCGCGATGGATTCACTCGCCGAATACACGCCACCGATGGCGAACAGGGACACCGCCACAATGAACGAGGCGAGATACCGCGCCCTGGACCAGCCCAGCGGATGTTTGCGGCTCGGCGGCCGGTGCGACAGCTTGTTGCCGATGATCAGCGTGAGCTCGTTGCCGGAATCGGCGAGGCTGTGCACGCTTTCGGAGAGCATCGAAGCCGAATGCGTGATCATGAACACCACGAATTTCACGACCGCGACCATCACATTCGCCAATAGCGCCGCGATGACGGCGATGCCGATTTTCGCACTGTGTTTTTCGGTGCCGTCCGGGGCCAAATCATGGTTCATTGCGGCGTTGCCGTTGGGCTGCGGCCGGTTGCGCGGCACATCATGCGCGATGCCGGCAGCCAAAGCCCGCCGTGTATCGTCCGGGTGGTCTTGTGTGGTCATCTTCGTCCTCCTTGGCCCGGTATCGCAGCACTCCGAAACCGGTTCCTGTTCCAGCATAGCCCGGGAACGGCTGTGGACGCCCGTAGTCTTCATGCGTGTCCGATAAGATGGTGTTGGTATGCCGTCCCGTGACATTCCGGGCGAATTACCGGCAGCGACGGCGCAAAAGGCAAAAGGAGGCAGTTTCGTGAGCGACGTAAGGGCGCAACTGGAACGGCTGCGGCCAGTCTATGAAACGGGCGTGCTTCGACTGCTGTTGCGCAACCATGCGATGAAGTATGTCGCTCTGCTGCGCACCTGTTTCAAACCGTTGACCGCCGAACTGCCCAAAGAGACGCTTGAGGTGCGGCTCGCCGGCGCGCTCGAGGAGCTTGCGCACGACGGCGAATGGCAGTTCAAAGACGGCGAAACCGCGCAGGACAGCGCCCATCAGACACTTGTCGAACTCACTCGAGAAGGCGAAGGCGATTACGCGTGGCTCGCGAACTCGTATGACCCCGCTTCTCACCATTATCTGTACCGTTTGACAGCCCGCGCCCACCGCGCGATCGACGCGCTGTCCCAGCTTGAGGACACGACCCGCGCACTGTCCGGCGCCCAAGCGAATTCCATCATTATGGAGGTCGAGAACGCCCGCAAACGTCTGACCGTCGATCCAAGCGAGCGCATCGCTCTGCTTGAGTCCGAAGTCAAGGAACGCGAGCAGGAAATCAGCCGGCTCCGCAACGGTGAATCCGTGGAGTCTCTGAGCGACAAGGATGTCGAGGATATCATCGCCGTGGTGCACAACACCTTGCGCGGCGTACCGGTCGACCTGCATGAGCTCGCGCTTGAGGAACGCGACAACGGCGACGCGCTGCGCCGACGTATGCAGGAGAACTCAATGAGCGTTGACGAGATTCTTACTGCATACCATGAGCGCTACCGCCGCTCGATGCGCGAGTCGGACAGCGGGCGGCGTTTCGAGGACGCGTTCCAGGTGATTGTGACCGACGAGGGCCGGCGGCAAATCGATGATGCGGTGCAGGATATCGCAAAAAGCCCGTACCTGCACGGTGAGCCGAATCAGCTGCTCAATCAGGTGCGGGCGGAATTGAAGCGGATTTACGAAGGCATCGAGGACGTCCGCCATCAGGTGCGCGTCTCGGACGAAGCGGTGAGCCGTCTGGTCCGGCAGCGCAGCGACACCCGGTATCGCACGGCGTTGGACACGTTCAACCGGCTGTTCGCAACAATCAGCCAAGAGATCAAGGCCGGCACGTCTTCTCCCAGCCCGTATTCGTTTGATGTGGGCGACGCCACGCTGCTTGCGCTGCCTACACGGCCGGCACGCCCGATGGCTTTCGCAGCGCCGCCGAGTCTGGATGCCGTGTCGTCGGTTCAGGATGATGACAATCCCGGCTTCGCCGATGTGGATTTGCGCGCGATGGTCGAGGCGGGCGGACCGCGGTTGCGGCATATGCTGTCGCTGATTGTGCAAGACCCGATCATGCGCGACGGGCGGGTTGACGTCGCGGCGAGTTTCAACCAGTTGAGCGATTCGGAACGCCGCGAAAGCGAACTGGTCGGTTTCCTGGGGGCCTTGCGCGTGGACGATGACGGGCAGTTCTCGACATGGCGATGCGTGTCCGCGGACGGTACGACACGCGCATGGCGTACACGGCCGGTACTTGCAGACGTTGGCGTGTTGCATGAGATTATCGAAGAGGACGCATGACGGATGCCGGCCGGTGACGGGCGGTGGACGCGAGACGGGCGAGGGCATAGGCCGGATCAGCGCGAACGGCATGTACGCGAATCCGGCGACACGGAACTTGTGGAAAGGGCGGGACGATGACCGACGAACTTGATGACATGATGGCCGCCATGGGCACTGCTCGCATGGACGGCGACGCCGATGCCATGGTGGATGCCCATGAAGACGGCTCCGGCGAGACCAGCGGTGTGTCGAATGCCGGCGGGGACACTGACACCATAGGGGATATCGACCCTGCGGACAATCCACATGCGCTGTTCCCCGGGGACACAAGCACGATGGATGCCGAAGCACGCGCGGTCGCCATCGCGCTGAAACGTGACCGGTTCATCACCGGTGACGCGTATGAGACGGCATTGGACCATGTGGACGAGGTACGCCGCTCACTCAACGACGACCTGCTTGAACTGGTTGATGTTCCGCGGTACCAAGTGATGTACGCCAGACCGGTCACAGCGGACGGATTGGGACAGCGATCCTTGAAAACCCGGGCGTCGCTGACGCGCGAGGAGGCGGCGATGCTGGCTCTGCTGCGCATTCGCGTGCTCGGCTATGAGAGCTCGCGCGAATCGTCCAAAGACTGGATCATCAGCACGGACGACATCCGCGCCGCGCTGACCACAGGCGCCGGCTGGCTTGCCGCACGCAATGACGAAGAAGGCGTGATGAAACGCATCGGCATCGCGATTTCACGGTGCGTGACCTACGGATATCTCGCCCCCGTTGAAGACACCGATGACATGTACCGCATCACGCCGCTGGTCCCTGCCGTGCTCACCACCGAGCTTGCCGAACAGTGGCTGGGCGAAAGCGAGAACAGCACCGCTGGCAGTGCGGACGACCCCGAAGAAGACGTCCAGATAACCGTGAATACCGATACGTCTGATATTGCCGACGCGACATACACGAATACCGCTGACGGTTTGAATGCCGGCGCTACTGCCGCCCAAACCGGCGAAGAAACGAGGTTGTGATGACCGACGAAGCGCTGATGGCCGATCACTGGATGCTTGCCAGCCGCCAACTAGTCAATTGGGGGTCCTACGAGGGCTACCACGTGTTCCGCCCGTCCATGGACCCGGACATGCCGATCACCTTGCTCGCGGGTGCCAGCGAATCCGGCAAATCCACGCTGGTGGACGCGCAGAATTCCCTGCTCTACCCTGCTGGCACGGCGTTCAACAAGGCCTCGAATTCCGGGCGTTCCGAACGCAGCGACTACACGTATCTGCGTGGCATGACCGCCGTGGCGGATGACGCGGAGGGCGGCACGGCCGTCTATCTGCGCGGTTCGGCCGAGGACGGCACGCCGAGTGCGGTGTGGGGCGCGATTGTGGACACCTATGTCAACCGTATGGGCGGCGAGATGCTCTCATGCGCGAAGTTCCTGTACCTGTCCCCCGGCGACGAGCGCGGCAGCGTACGGCGCCAATACGTGTCCTGGAACCATGAAATCGACCCGCGAAAGATGGACGGCTACCGGTCCTCACCATTCACCGCCGACCAATTGCGCAAGGTGTATCCGGGGTGCGCGGTGTATTCGAACGCGGAAAACTTCCATGAATCCGTGTGGACACGCATGGGATTGAAAGCCACCGCATGCCGGTTGCTGTACAAAATCCAGTCGGCGGATGCGCCTTCGCGGCTTGACGATATTTTCAAGCAGGGTGTGCTCGATGTCCCGAACGCCCTGACCAAGGCGCGCGAGGCGGTTGAGGATTACGACCGGTATGCCGAGAACTTCCGCAGTATGGAAGAAAACACCCGACAGATGGACGCCTTGCGTGAAATCCGCGACGAACACGCCGAATACGATAAAGCGGCCAGGCAGGCGCGCGATCTGCAGGTCACCGATCCGCAAGATGACGCCGGATTGACCACCTTGCGCTCGTGGGTGTTCTCCCGGTTGGCGTCCGCGGTACGCGACCAGCTGCCGCAAGATCGCCGCGAGCTGGAGAGGCAGCAGGAGCAATGTCGCAAAGCCGATACGACAGTCGAAAACGTGCAGCGCGAACTCGGCGAAGTCACCGAGATGATGCACGGCGCCGGCGGCGACACCCTGACCCATCTGGAAAACGAGCATGAGCAGGCGTTGCAGGAGCTGGAACGGATGCGTCATACCGTCGGGCGCATCCGACAGGCGTTCGCTCGGGCGGACGAGCCGATGCCCCGATCCGAGGCATCGTGGGAACAGCGCCGGCAGGAAGCCCAGGATTTCATTGAGGACGCGAACGTGCAACGTGATGAGCTCCAGCGACAGCGGGACGCTTGCGTGGTCCGCCGCAAAGGCATCACCGACCGTCTTGACCCGATTAAGCGCGATTTCGAACGGCAAAGCCGCAAGCGCACCCGTATCACGCAAGACATGGAAGACGACCGCGCGGCGATCGCGCAGGCGACCGGGCTGAGCGAGCGCGATCTTCCCTATGTCGCCGAGCTGATGGACGTGCGCAAAGACGAAGAGCGGTGGCGTACCGCGATGAATGTGGCTTATGGTCCTATTGCGCAGATCATTTTGGTCGACCGCCGTTACGAGCGGGGATTCGCCCGAAAAGTCAGCACCATCGACCCGTCAACCATGTTCCGCCGCACTTGGCAGTTCATTGATATCGACGATATCGACTATGAAAGCGGCGCCCAGGAACACGGGGAGGACGGCGAGCGCGACGACCGACTGTCCGGAAAACTGCGGTTCCGCGAGGATTCTCCATTCTTGGGATGGCTGCGCGAGCAAACCACATCCCGGCGGCTTGACGCGCTGTGCGTCGAACATATCGACGACGCCGACGCCGCCCGGCAAATCCAACCGGATGGGCAGATCAAAGCCGGTCAGCGTGGTTCGTATGGCACCAAAGGCATCAACCAGGTCATCGGTTTCGCCGACGAAGCGTACCTGCGCGGGCTCAAACAGCAAATCGACCGCCTGTCCGAACAGCTCAGGCAGTGCGAGTTGGATGGGGAGGACATCAAGCGCCAGCAAAGCCATCTGGACGAACTGCGTACCTTGTCATCGCAAATCGCCGATCTTTCTTGGACAGAAGTCGACGAAGCCGGCACCGAAGCGAATGTGGAACGCCTTGAGCGCGACATCGACACGCTACGCAACGACCCGAAACTCGCCCAGCTCGCCGAGCGACGCGACCAACTCCAGCACGCGCTGCGGGACGCGTTGGGCTCGCAGGCGAACGCCCGGTTCGCCGCCGCCAACACGCAGCAGGCCGTCGGCGCCGCCGAAGCGTGGCTGACTGAACGCGCGGGGCAAATCGCCGACACCGCGGAACAGCCGACGCTACCGGATACCGTCACCGAACTGCTGTCCACCGCGTACAGCGCGGCGACCGGTTCTGTGGCCGGCGAACTGGCCCATATGACTGTTCTGCCAGGGCAACCCGGAATCCGCCGATTCGACGAGCGGGTGCTCGGCATGGTAGGCAATGCGATCACCAAGCGCATCAGCGAGGCGGCCACTCAAGTCAACAAGGCGCGGGCATCCGTCGAACGGCGCATGTCCGACTATCTTGCCCGCTGGGCCGCCGATGACACGACCGTCACCCCCACGGTGGACGACTACCGGTATTACGAGGACGAGTTGGGAGACCTGTCCAAAATCGTGGCGAAGGCGGCTACCCCTGAGGAAATCGCCAACAGCGTGGACAAGATGCAACGCGACTTCAATGAGCTGAGTATGAGCCTCGAGAATGACCAGCGCGAAGTGCGTGAACAGCTCGACCGTATCAACTCCATGCTGCGCGACCAACAGTTCGGGCCACGCCATGGCAGTCTCACCCTCGACGTCGCTATCAGGCAACGCAGCACGGCCTTCAACGGCACGTTACGCCGGACCATCGAGCGGCTCAACAGCTGGCAGGCAGAGCAGCCATCCGGCAGCGCTTCCAACAGCCGCACCGCGAAACGGGCGTTCGACAGCTGCAAACCGATGGTCGAGCTGCTGCGTAGCGAGCTGGGCAAAGTGCGTGATACCGCGGGAATTCGCCAGTATGGCGCCCGCGATCTCGATTCTCGCGCCCGCAGCTCCTTCTACGCGGTCGTCCACCACGATGACGGCCCCGACGAACGCATTTCCTCGACCGGCGGCAAATCCGGTGGGGCGTTGCAGGAGCTCACGTCCTTCGTGTACGGGGCTGCGCTCATCTACCTGTTGGGCGGCGATATCAGCGGGCACCCCACCTACACCACGCTGTTCCTTGACGAAGCGCTCATCAAGGCGGACGGCCGGTACACGCAGCGCGCACTTGCGGTGCTGCCACGGCTGGGATTCCAAGTCATCGTATCCGCGCCGGAAAGCAAAACCGGCGAAATCCTTGAGATGGCGACGCGCGGCTATGTGGTGTTGAAAGACGAACGGCTTCATTCGCATCTGCAGGAACTCGATCTGGTCGGCGCACACGCGGACGGCGGACCATTCGAGCAGCGCAATCCGTCAGCTGGCAAATCGTCGACAGGCACGGCGGCTTCCAGCATTCCGGCTGATGCAGGGAACGCCAACGATATCGCGGAAGCCAGCGATGTCACAAACAGCGGCGATTTCACAGCCTCAAGCAGCGGAAAGCCACAGTCATGACCGGCATACGCACACGCGGCGTGAACGCCCGAACAGCGCCCATGGAAATCCGCGATGCCGTCACGAGATATCTACAGCGGCGTCGATATGATGTCGAACCGCGATGGCCGTTGGTTTTCTCTGTGAGGTGGCCGGACCAGCGCACGCTGACCGCTCAAGCGCCCGACTGGCATAGGGCCAACAATGCGTTGCGCGAATGGGCGCAATGTCAAGGTTGCCCGGTTACGAACAAGCACCGGCTGATGGTCACGCCGGTGGAGTTGATCGACACGGTTACGGTTGTGGATGAGCAGACCGCGTTGCGTATCGCGGACCGGGCGAGCGCCCGGCACTACCGCAAGGCGCGCCAGCGCATCGACCTGTTGGTCGACGAGTGCTCGATTCCTCGCGACACCGCGGCATCCGTGGCGAAAATGCTGGACGACGAATCGGATGTGGATGTCACACTGGTGATTCGCGCCGCGCAGTTCTTCGGTACGCACGATGCGACCGGGTTGACTCCACGGCAAGTCCCGCTCGCCGGGTTCAGCGCGAAATGGCTTGATCAGACGCATCGCCGCAACGTCATCTGCACTTTGTGCGGCAAGGATTCGCTGGGATTGTCTGACCGCCCGCCGGAGTTGCGTATGCGCTGGCTTGACCCGGCCTACTCGAACGAACCGGAAATGATGATCACCAGGCCGTGGCGGCCCGGTGGCGATCGCGATATCTGCTATGTCATCATCGTGGAGAATAAGGATACCTACCAATCCATGCCCGACATCGCGCACGGATTGTGCGTTTGGGGAGCCGGTAAGGCGATTTTGGTATCAATCGCGCTGCTACTGCCGTGGCTTACCACCGCAAGACCGGACGACGGGGATGATTCCAGTCCGCAGGTCGTCTATTGGGGCGATATGGACGCCGACGGCTTGGAAATCCTCGACGCCGTACGGCACACCGGGGTACGTTGCAAATCGCTGTTCATGGATTTAGAAGCCTACCAGAGCTACTCATGGTTCGGTACCAATCTCACCTCAACCAGCACACCGCTCACTTCGCGCGAGCCCAAGGCGACGCCCACACTTGACTTTGGCGAGCGTGAGCTCTATCTGCTCACATGTGGCGAGGCCGTCGGGCAATCCGGCGAATCCGGTTTGTCCGACGGCCCAACCCATCTGCGCGTCGAGCAGGAGCGAATCCCGCTCATTGACGCGGCCGATGCGCTCCGCTCGCTTGGATGGCCGATCACCGCCAATAATGACAAGGAGACACAATGACAGACAACGCACACCCGACACCAGTACGGCTCGAAGCCGGGCAGACGGCCCCGGATTTCACGCTTCCCAGCGACACGGGCGATACCGTCACCCTGTCCGCACTGCGGGGCAAGAACATCGTCCTGTATTTCTACCCTGCGGCAATGACCCCAGGATGCACGACGGAAGCCTGCGATTTTCGCGACAATCTTGCGCGCCTGTCGGCACTCGGTTTTACCGTGCTCGGCGTGTCGAAGGATCCGCTCGACAAGCTTGCGCGATTCCGGGAGCGCGACCATCTGACGTTCCCGTTGCTGTCGGATCCCGATCTGACTGTGCATCGTCTCTACGGCGCATACGGCGAGAAGAATCTGTACGGCAAAGTGCGTCTGGGCGTAATCCGTTCGACCTTCGTGATTGACGGCGATGGCATCATCCGCGTTGCGAAATACAATGTGCGGGCGAAGGGACATGTCGATGCGTTGTTACGGACGCTCGACAAACTCGATGATCAGGAGTGGATGCGACAGTAGAGCGGGCTGGTCGCGAACCAGTCGCGGGCTGATTACGGGCGCGCAATGCCCGGTAATCACGTCCAATGACTACGCCCAGCAGCCGTGACTAGTGAGCACGCCCAATAATCACGCCCAGTGGAAGAGCGAAACCCCGCAGCGCGAACGGCAGTAGGCGTTTCCCAACCATGTGTGCCGCGAATTCGGCCACACGGCTCCCAGCCTTGGAGCATTCTGGCTCATCCAAATGCTGGGCGCGCGACCGTCGGCACTGCGCGAACCGAGCAGGTTGAACCCGTTTTTCTCCACCAGCCAGTCCGGATGCTGGGTGGCAATGGCGAGCCCCTCCTCAAGTGTGAGCGGCAGGCGCTCATCGGAGTCGATAAGTTTGCGCGCGACATCCGGTTCGCGGTTGATATACGCGGTGCCCGTGTGTGGGTCGATGACCAAGTAGAACGGGCCTTCCGGCGGCTCGAAACCGTCTTGCGGCAGGAAACTGGCGATATCGCGCGGCGGCATCGTTGTGAAACCGGCCATGCGGTTGATGCTGGTTCGTGCGATCAGGGATTCCGGCGACACCAACTCGCGCGTAGGCACGAGCAGGATATTCGCACCGAGATCGCTGTCTTCGAGCGCGCTGATGAGCGGGCGGGCAAGCGCGCGGAATGCCTCCGCGCTCATATCGGCCACATCAGGGTAGCCGAGCGCGACAATACGGTCGAGCTGCTTAAGTGCTTCCTGTGATGCGATGGACATACCTCCAAGTGTAGGACATCCACGTGAGGGGCGGCGCATCGTGCGCGACACACCCACGCGGGTTTGCATGTCCGATAGTTCGTGGTACTCTATTCGAGTTGCCCGGTTACGCGCGCAGGCGCGTTTCCACAAGCAATGGAGGATTCGCCTAGTGGTCTATGGCGCACGCTTGGAAAGCGTGTTGGTGTAACAGCCTCACGAGTTCGAATCTCGTATCCTCCGCACAGGTACCCCGGAAGCCAAGCATCGCAAGGCATCCGGGGTTTTGCATAACATGCGAAATGGGCGCTAGATATGGGGCTATCGGCCAATTCGTACACCCACGGCAAGTCTCTCGGCACGGGCATAATCCCAAACCTTCTGCCGCCACTGACAGGCACCTCAGCGTCGGCAGAGGCAGAAAACAGGCCATCTGCCGATGCCCACCACCAGCACACCATCGGTAGAAACAGAGAGCAGCCGCCCGTCACCGGCACCCGGCACGGGCACAATCCGCTCGCCCCGCAAACCCGGCGTTTCAGTCCGCGCGCCGCCGCTCCAAACCGCTACACTTGGCATACGACCTCACAGTACGGCCGGTAAACCCTTGCAATACCTCTTGCCCGGCCGTCGACGGAAAGGAACGACGATGTTCACTCTCTGGCTGCGCCGAGCCGCGGCGTATATCCTTCGCATCGTACTGCCGGCATCGTTGCTCTCGCAGCTCATCGGCACCCTGCTGTTCGGCAAATCCTCACCGGGCGGAGCCGCTGAAACCTGGATCGGCTGCGCCAGTCTGCTTGTCGCCGGCGTCATCTCCGCCTTATCCACACGCAACGGGCAATCATGGGCGCACCAGCTTCTGCGTCTGCAAGTACTCGACCAGGAATCCGGCACCCCGATATCAGCCCGGCGAATGGGATTGCGAGAACTGACGCATCTCGCTGATTTCGCGTCGTTGTGCATCGGCTTCCTTTGGCCGCTGTGGGATAGTCAACGGCAAACCTTCGCCGACAAAATCGTCAGCACCGTTGTCGTCAGCGTTGACAAGCCCGAATAGCTTGTAGCTCCACAAACTAGTTACGCAAAGCAAGCCGTCAGCGCAGCCAGTTTGTACTCGTCATGGGTGCTTGCCAACATCAACCGCTTGCGACGCCGCATCCGAAGCGGTAGAGCGCCCAGCCGTGCCCGTATTGGCCCAGATCACGCACTTTGACGAGCGTGCCGTGGCGCTCATATTGCGCAATCAGCCCTTCGTCGTGGAACGGGTCGAACTGCTGGCGGAACGTGAACATTTGCAAGCTCGGTGCCTGAGGGCCCATCGTCAGGAAATATGTGGGCGTGTCGCCGCCACCCAGCGGGCACACGGTATTGAGCAGCCGCGCGTCATCCCCCGAGGCGAAGGACAGCTCGGTCTGCTCGAAAATCGCGCCGTTTTTCTCTTTCATCGGATTGTAAATCGGGTACAGCATGTTGGCCCCGTACAGGCTTACCGCGTACATCGAGCCGTTCAGCGGATCAGATATAACGACCGCGCGCGTACCGGTCACCTTCACGACCTCGCCGAGCGCTCGATACTTGCTGGATGTCAACTGCTCGTCCGGCCGCTCATCGGTCAGTTGCACGTTGTGATACACCGATTGCGACAACGCCGCCCGTTCCGTATTGCCGAACTGGCAGGTGACGGCGAGCGCCGCCAGCACGACCACAACGATGCTCTGCCGGGCGGTACGCGTCAACCGGATGTCGCCGCACACACGGCCACCGCTACGCACACGGCCACCGCCCTTCCACGGCATCGGGACCGACACCGATCCGTCACCGCCCGCCACCGCACACGCGGCGAAGACCAGCAGCGGAATCACGCCGAACGGAATCATGCTCAGTGGCCGAGTCTCCGCCCGGTACCAGGCAGCGGCGACGATATTCGGGAACCACCCGGTCAGCGAGGTCGAGCAGACGAACAGCAACATGAGCAGCAGCCATGCGACGACCAGAGCAATCGCATCCCTACGGGTGTTGTGGTATCCGCTTTCACCGGGATGAGCAGCGTTGGAATCAGCACGCTTGAACACCTGCTGCGGCCGTGCGATCACGTAGCCGATGACGACCAGCGCAAGCACGGTCACGCCCGCCATCAACCACCCGCCCGGGCCGGAGATATTGTCCGTAATGAAGGTGCGCAACGCTTGAGGCACCGTGCGCGATGGCACGAAGGTGTGGAACCATGCCGCCGGATTGCCGTACCGGTTGGATTGATAGGAGCCGCGCATATATACGAGCAGCGCCGCAGCCCCGCATACAACCGCGCCGGCGAGCCCCGCGATGACTTTCCACGGCATGCGCAGCACGATGAACGGCGCCATGAGCAGCAGCCAGGAGAAGACGATGCGCGGATGGGCGAATATGCACAGCCCGCCGATGGCGATGAATCCGAGAATCCACGGCCATACGCGCGTCCGCGTCTGCGCCTGCTTCATCGCGGGAGCGATTTCGGACACGGTTTCGGGAGCGGTTTCGGGAGCGGCGGCCGGTGCGGCGGCCTGCACCCCCTGCCTAGTCTTGTCATCCGCCGCGGCTCCCGCCTTGTGCCGCCGCCAGCGGTCGGTCAGGGCGTCACACAAACGCAACGTGATATACAGCCAATACGGCAGAAGCGAGGTCGCCAGTCCGTAGGCATACAGCGGACCGCGGGCGAGCATCAGGAACGGGTGACTCGCCGAGGAGACGGATAGCACGGGCACGATAATCGCCATCGCGCAGGAGAACGGCCGCCAACCCTGTGGATCCACCAAACGTGTCCAGTATGTGGACAACAGCAGTACGCCGGCCGGCCACACGATGCCCGAAGTCACCAGCCATACAATGTTCACTGCCGTGTAAATCGGCATCTTCGCACTGAACACCGACGCCAGGTTCACCAACCCGGCTGCCAGCATGTGGAACAGCGGCGGATAATACGCGTCATTCGGCCACAAGTGCGTCGCCGAGCCGAGCCCCTCCCCCAGAATGCGGCGGACGAAATAATAATGCGCCGGAGCGTCAATCTGCTGCAACGGATACTGCCAAATCATCGACGTGTGCGGGAACCACCCCATCACCACGCCAAACGCAATACCCACCCCGATCACTGAGCACAAGGGCACCATCCAACGAGCACATCTCACCCGCCCATTCTATCCGAACTTACGTGTGGCACGAATTCACCGCTTATCAACGAGGCAGCCCCGAAATCAGCCAAAATCAGCCAAAATTCGCCACGTATGGGACACGTACAGGAATGAAAACGCTGCGCATTTACGATTTTCCCAGCATTTCGCAAGTACAATGCCAGTGTCGTGCAAGACTACACGAACGTAGACTAGCAATAGTGTTGGTATGGGATCATTGCCCCGCTGACCGGAGCGTCCCGGCCAACGCCACCATGTACGCACCCGGCGGTCAGCACCGCCAGAGACTGGAGAAGTACCGCATGTTCGTTCTCAAGAACGCATGGGCAGCGCTCACACGCCATAAGTGGCGTTCGTTGCTCACCATCATCACCGCCCTGATTGTCACTTTCGGAACGATGTTTTCCACTGCGGTCATCCAGGCAAGCGACACCGCGTACGGCTCCGGCTATGACGCTCAAAAGCCCACCTTCGATCTGAAGCTTAAGCAGTCCGTACAGTCCAAGTACAACGGCGCCGACTCCAGCTGGACCAAGAACTACCTGTCGTGGACGCAATATTCCACGTACGCCAGCGCCGCGCAAAGTGCCAGCATCAGCTTCACCTACACCTTCACCGAATCCGTGCCGGTCAGGCAGACGTCGAAGTTCAAGGCTGTTGCAGGCACCGCCGACCAGGATGCCAGCAAGACCGGCGGCGAGTTCACGTTGCGCACCTTCTACAGCAAGGAGGCCGCAGCCGCCAATGCACAGGGTGCCTTTACCATCGTCAAGGGCAAGAACCTGTCCTATTCCACATCCAGCACGGATTCGACGTCAGCGCTGATCTCCGAAACCGTCGCCAAGAAGAACAATCTCAAGGTCGGCGACACCTTCACCATCGCCAGCCCCACCGACGCGAAGACCACCGTCAAACTCAAGGTCGCCGGCATCTACCGGTACAAGGACGGACAGACAGCCGCCTCCACGAAACTGGCAAAAGACAACCGCGACAACGCGATTTTCGTCGGTTATTACGCGTTCGCCATCAACAACTTCGACACGACCACCGGCAAAGGATGGGCGGTTCCGGATCTCCAGGTCACCTTTACGCTTGACAGCATGAGCGCGTACAAGAAGTTCGTCGCGCTGGTCAAGAAGGCGAAGCTGCCGACCGGCTACGAAATCGTTTCCACTTCGCTTGAGGCCTACACCGAAAGCATCAAGCCGCTGGGCAAGTTGGCGGAACGCCTGCGTATCGCCCGGATTGTGCTGCTGATTGTCGGCGGGCTGCTGCTCATTGCGCTGGTTGTGCTCGGTCTGGTGCACCGCCGCGGCGAAATCGCGACCGCCATGCTGGTCGGCGTCACCAAGGCGCGCATTGCATGGCAGTTCATGCTCGAAGTCCTGTTCCCGACGGTATTTGGCTTCGCGATTGGCACGCTGGCCGGCGGATTCGGCACCAAGCCGCTCGCCCATCAGCTTGCCGGTGGCTATGACGTGACGATGTCCGCGAGCCTTGTGTGGCAGACCATTGGCTACGGCCTGCTCGCTTGCCTGGTGCTGTCGTTCATCGCCATGTTCCGGGTGGTCGCCGTGCGCAGGATTTCGCTGTTCGCACCGCGTGACAGCGGCGATTACGCCAACGTCAGCAATGCCGAAAGCGCCGGAGATGCAGGAGACACGGGAGACGTCGAAGACGCGCCGACGACGCAAGCCGAGCAGACCAAGGAGGAATCCAAGTGAGCGAAAACAACGAGCCGACCAAGGCCGACCAGATCGAACAGCTGGACGAATCCACGGAATCCGTGCAGTTCAGCGTCGTTATTGACGACACCGCGGATGACGCCGATCTCGATACCGTAGGTACCGACACAGCCGCCACGGCTGACGAAGCCGACGAGCAAGCTACGAATGCAGACACGAATGCGCAAGCCGAAAACGCAAACGCCGACACCGCCGAAAACGCCAGCAAGGCGACACCCGATGCAACCGCAGCCGCCCCGCACACCCGCAGCGCCCGGACGGTGGCGCACGCCGACACCGCGACCCGCGCATCATCCCACATCGACAGGGAACTGCGCCAACGCCGCCACATCACACTGAAGGCATACCCGTCGTTCGCATTCAACAACGTCATCCTGAGCAACCGCAAAACCGGCCGTGACGTGCTCGACAACATCAGCATGGACTGCTATATCGGCCGCACCTACGCGATCATGGTCGACCCCGATGACGCTGAGCAGCGCGCAGGATTCATGGCCGTCGCCTCAGGCATGGTGTTCCCGACCAGCGGCAGGGTCATGCTGAAAAGCAGCGATCTCGCCTCCTTCGACCCGGCTGAAGCGCGCGCACACCGTCTAGGCGTGGTGCCGCAACGCTATGCGATTCGCGACGATCTGGACGCCATCGCCAACCTCGTGTACACGATGGATGCATCCGGCCGTAACTTCCTGCAGCCCAAGCCCGATATTGCGCGTGATTTGCTG
The DNA here is from genome assembly GCF_052121135.1 of Bifidobacterium sp. LCP19S3_E9. Lineage (NCBI taxonomy): Bacteria > Bacillati > Actinomycetota > Actinomycetes > Bifidobacteriales > Bifidobacteriaceae > Bifidobacterium > Bifidobacterium sp. LCP19S3_E9. The sequence goes on from NZ_JBQKEV010000007.1 coordinate 58,079, forward strand.
GACCAGACCGGTTTCGGCGATGGCAGCGACCTTGCCGTCGAGAACTATGAAGCGCTCGTACACACGCCTGCAGGCAAGCTTCGGGAGATTGACCGCAGGCGTCTGGCCATCGCGCGTGCCATCTGCTGCGAGGCAGAGGTCCTGCTGCTCGACGAGCCGACGGGCGGTCTCGACGAGGAAGACTCCGCGACCATCCTCGACCTGCTCAACAAGCTCGCCCACCCGAATCGGCGGACCGCAGATTCCGGACGTTGCGTCATCATCGTCACCGACAATGATGACGTGGCCGACGCCTGCGACGAGGCGTTCACACTGTACGACTGACGGAAATCGGCACAGCCGAACAAACGCTAGCGCCGATGAGCGATAGAACAATGGCCTGCACCTGAGAAAGTGGGGATGCAGGCCATTGTCAAACCGTGCCCAGGTTGTCTAAGCAAGAGCGTAGCAACCCGGAACCAAGCTAAGCTCATACCACGCGCTGGTGGAACTGCTCGGCGAGCGCTGGAATGTCCGGCTCGCCGTACTTGTCGACCAAGTCGAGCCATGCTCGGCGGTTCTCCTCGCCGAAACGGGCCGCCTTGTTCGCGTAAGATTGCGCGGTGAGGAACTTCGGAGGCACGGATTTGCTGTTGTATTTATCAGCGACCATGACCACCTCCTGCTCGAGGTTCACGGGCACATAGTCCGCCGGCGGCAACGGCAGACCCTGCCGGATTACCTCGTCTTTCGTGAGCCCCACGCCGGTATGGTTGCGAGCGAACTGGGCGATGGACTCGTCCACGCCTTCATCCAGCAGGTACTGGTAGCCAAGCAGGCCGTGCTCGATGTAGTGCGGCCCGTCGAATTTCAGGGGCTCGCCGTCGGACCCGTCGTGCTTGAGCACACGGTACGTGCCGATGTCGTGCAACAGTCCGCCAATCACCACAAGGTTCTCATCCAGCAGTCTCGGCGGGATTTCGCCGCCGGTGATGCCGTCGGATGCGGCGGCCTGCGATGGGTCAGGACGCCCGGAATCATCTTTCGGCAGGGTGCAGCGCCGCACGAACAGCGCATTCTGGTGCCGAACGATTTCGCGGGCGATGGTCGCCACGATGACGCAATGCGTGTGTATCAGATCATATGCCGCCTGCGATGGCGCGATTTTCCTGTGCAGCTCATCGACTTGGGCCAGTGTCGGAACATATCCACTCATACCATCCATTGTAAGGAGCTACACGGGAGCAATCGCAGGGAGCTGCCCCTGATAAGCCCCTAGCGTGGACAAGTTGTAGGCGACCGCCCGCAACTCAGATGGATTCGACGCGGAACTCGCCGGTGCGGTTCGAGGCGACGAGCATCTGGTCGTTGTCAAGCTCCGTCCAGCCGTCGGCCTCGCTCTGCGAGAAGCCGGAGCTGGCGACGACCACGCCCTCCGCCGTGCCGTCAACGCCCAGAATTCGCCGATACCGAATCACGCGATAGTCGATAGCATGCTGCTGCCAGCCGTACCCCGAGTAGACCTCCATGATGCGTGGCGGAACCTCCGTCCGCCCGGACGCGCGCAACGCCACCAGCTGGTCGCCGCTTTGAATCATGCAGTTGTAGCTGGATTTCGGGTAGCTCTGCCGCAGCTCGCGCACCGCCTGGGCGACCGCCTCATCCAGCGGGAAGCCGAAACCGATGTACTCCAGAATCACCGCGAAGAACACCGCGGAATCGCTGCGACCGCCCGTGGACAGGAATACGCTGTGATCCACGGGAAAATCACGGTTCTCAATGATATTGCGGCCCTGATCGTCCGAAATATCGCCATTATGGATGAAGCTCAGCCCGTTGGCGAAGAACGGCTGCTGGTTCTCCAGAATCAGCGGCAGATGCGAGCTGGCGAGACGCAAATGCCACAGCGCGCCGCGAGCCGGCTGCTGGGCGAGATCTTCAAACACCGGGTCGTGCAATGCCGACGTAGTGGTCTTGTACAGGCGAGTGCCGGTTTCAGGCGAAGGCGCGCCGCCATCCCTGCGGTACGGCGGTTCCTCGGGCGTGCGCAACGAAGCGGTGCCCCAGCCGTCATTGTGGACCACGCTCATTGCACGGAAGTCCTTGACAGCCTGACCGCCCAGCACATCCTCCAGACTGCGGTTGAGCCCCGCAGTCGCATAACCCAGTAACCTGCACATAACCATCCACTCTAACGGGCGGCGGGACACAGCTGGTGCGCGTGGCTATAGGGGTTGGTTATAGCAAAGAGCCGCCCCTGCGGACGGCTCTCAATCGCTGCAGTCATTGCTACTGTCGCCGGTTCAGCAGCGGCTTCGGTCACTGGCTCTTGCGCTGGCCTGTTGATTGGCGCGACGAACCACCCGATTTTGCTGTGCCGTGATGCTGCGAGGCGCGGTCGGACTTGGCCTCGGCGCCCTGCTGCGAGCCTTGTTTCGCAGGCTTAGCAACGGACTGCTTGTCGGCGTTGCTGCCGGGCTTCACGGAGTTATCTGCTTTCGACGTAGTATCGGGCTTGGCGGCAGTCGCATTTTTCGCGGGTTTCGACGCTTGCTCGGACTTCACCGCTGGTTTCACCGCCGGTTTCGTTGACGACTTCGCCGACGATTTCGCTGTGGGCTTTGTCAGCGCGAGCACGTCCTCACTGGACTCAATCTGCCGCAGATTATTCGCTTCACGCTTGAGCCTCGGCGGCCGACGCGTCGACAGGAACAGCGGCTGCACTTCGATCAGCGGATTGTACGGAGCCAGACCGAACCACTTGACCGGCGAACCCGCCGCATGGCGAATCGCGTACTTCATCTGCAAGGACAACGCACCACGCTGCGAAATCGTGGATTCCGGCATCAGCGCCTTGTGGATCAGCACATACTTGATCGTGCCTACTCCCGGATCGGCGTCGAGCTTCGGGTACTGAGACTTCTGCTGCGGCAGCTCGCCCGTATGCTCCAGATCGTGCATGATTTGGTGGATGTATGCAGGAATGGACTGAGAGACCTTGAATCCGAGCCGAATCTTCACACGGAACAGATAATCGGTCCCGAAATTCTCCACCGAATACTCGCGGGTAAACGGCTCGTCGGTCGTCTGCACGGACACGGCCCACCATGCGCGCGCACGCTTGGGATGGTCCGCGAAAATCGAGAAGAAGATGTCGGTGTCAAGCCGCTTCATTTCGCTGTCGGATGTCAGATACACGATATTGTCTGCGAAATACGGGATGCGGAAGTCCCCGTGCAGCTTCTCGAGCGCAGGCAGGAAATCCTTGCGCTTCATATGGCGACGCTGCGAACGTTCGATCTTCGTGCCGTCGTTCCACGTGACCATGATCATCAGAATCATCAAGGTCAGCAGCATCGTGAACCAGCCGCCATGCATGAACTTCGCCATCGAGGCGATGAAGAACATGATCTGGATGGACAGGAACACGATCGAAAACACGATTGCCCCGACTTTATGTCGGTTGTACCACATGTACACGGCGAGCAGCACAGTCGTGGTGATCATCGTGATGGTCAGCGCGAGGCCGTAGGCGGCGGAGATATGCTCCGAATCGCGGAACAGGAACAGCACGGCGAGCGTGGAGACGCACAGCACGCCGTTGACCACCGGGATATACAGCTGACCGCGTGTACGGGCCGGGTAACGCACCTGCAGATGCGGCATCCAGTTGAGGCCGGTGGCTTCGGCGACCATGGTGAACGCGCCGGTGATCAGCGCCTGAGATGCGATGATGCCTGCGGTGACCGACAGCGCGACCGCAAGATAACGCACACCCGGGCTCATCATCTGGAAGAACGGATTGAGGCTGTCCACATTCTCCAGAGCGGGATTGTGCTGGTTGCGCAGCATCCACGCGCCCTGCCCGAAGTAGTTGAACACGAGCGCGATCTTGATGAACGGCCAAGTGAAGTAGATGTTGCCGCGACCCACGTGGCCCATATCCGAGTACAGCGCCTCGGCGCCCGTGGTCGACAGGAAGACCGTGCCCATCAGGGCGATGCCGGCCGCGTTATGCGGGCTGAACAGGAAACGGATGCCGTACACCGGGTTGAGGGCGGCGAACACGCTCCAATCATTGCCCAGGTTGAACACGCCCACGACGGCGAGGAAGCCGAACCACACCATCACGATGCTGCCGAATACGCGGCCGATGCTTTCCGTACCGCGTGATTGCACCGAAAACAGCAACAGGATGATGATCGCGGTGATGATCATCGTCAGGTTCGTGTTCTCCCGGAACAGCGGTTCGAACACGGGAATAGTCTTCAGACCTTCGACTGCCGAGGAAATCGAGACGGCAGGGGTAAGCACCGAATCCGCAAGGAACGCGGCACCGCCGAGCATCGCGGGGATCGCTAGCCAGCCGCCATACTTACGAATCAACGAATACAGGGCGAAGATACCACCTTCGCCTTTGTTATCGATGCGCATGGCAATCAGCACGTATTTGACGGTGGTAATCAGAGTGATTGACCAGAATACCAACGACAGCACACCGAGGATCGCTTCCCTGTCGGCGTGCTGGATGCCGCCCTGTCCGGCAAGGAAGGTCTGCATCGTGTACAGCGGCGAGGTGCCGATATCGCCGTACACCACGCCCAGCGCGACAATCGCCATCGCGAAGGTGACCTTGTTCGGACCGGATTGCACGCGGGTCCACCAGCGGCCGATAGCTCCCTTGGTCGCTGTTTTCGCGAGCTTTTCTGCTTCCTTATGTTCTTCTTCTTGCTGCTTGGCGATTACCTCGCGCTCTTCTTTGGTTGTCGTCTTGCGAGAGACCTTGGGCGCGTTGGTGAAGGTATCGGCCTTCAGCAACGTCTCACGCATACGTTCATCAGCCTGCTGCTCTTCTGATTGCTTAGACTGATTGGCGGTATGCGAAGATTCGCGCTGCCGTGATTCCGCCATAACATTCCTCCATCGGCGGGGACCCTCCCCGCTCGTGAACACTCATGCCTGGCAAGCGAATCGTAGTACCATCACGATTCCTTTACAGACAGCCGCAAGTCTATACGACGGTCACGAGATATTGCAACAATCCGGGCGCAAAATGGGGGTATTCCACGGTTCTGTCTAATTTTCACAACCACCGGGAATACGCCGTCATCGGCAACTTGCTGCACATCCCTGAGACGCCGGGCAATCCGTCCGCTCAAATGCCGTACACCTTACGCGTAGTGCGACGGGTGGCGCGCGCGACCTCAGCCACCGGCAGGTCGAAGACCTCGGCGAGCGCGGCCAGCGTGTACGGAATCATGTACGGCGCGTTGGTACGCCCGCGGTAGGGCATCGGGCTCAGATACGGAGCATCTGTCTCCACCATGATGTGGTCGAGACCGACGAGCCGCGCCGATTCACGGATCCCGTCGTTGCCCTTGTAGCTGACGGTTCCCGAAAAGCTTAGATACCAGTCGTGTTCGGCCGCGATGCGACCCATCTCGGCGTCGCCGGAATAGCTGTGGAACACCGTACGTTCGGGGCTGCCGTCCGCAAGCAGCGTGTCGATGACTTCCCGATGCGAGTCGCGGTCGTGGATCTGCATGGGCAGGCCCAACTCCTTGGCGAGCGCGATATGGTCGCGGAATGCTTGTCGTTGCAGCTCTTTGGCGCCTTCACCAGTGCGGAACAGGTCCATGCCGGTCTCGCCGATCGCTACCACTTCGCGCGGGTGGTCGAGGGCCAGCCGGTGCACTCTCGCGAGAGCATCCTCGAAACTGACGTCATGGTAGGGCTTGTAGCTCAGTGGCAGACCGTCCGGCCCAGGAACGCCGCGGTGACCGTGCAATACGGCCTCATTGGGGTGGATGGCGAGCGCCGCATGCACGACACCCGGGTGGTCGAGGGACATCTGGACGGCGGTGTCGAGATTCGGATATTCGCAGCCGACATCGATGACCCCCTCAACGCCGACGGCCTGCGCCTGTGCGAGCAGCTCATCGACCGAGTACACGGGCACCGGCGGCTGGTCGCGTTCGATGGCTTGCCGGTTCATTTCGCGGGAGAAGGGGACGACGCTCGCCACATGCGTGTGATCGTCGATGACGCGCGCGTCGGTGGGAAGCGGCTCAGGGGCGGGCGCCCAGCTGCGGTCGCGATGGTGATGCTTGGACATGGCTTCCAGTCTAATCAATCGGGGGCGGCGTTGATGGGCCAAGGTATTGGCTGATTGGCTCCTTGACCGCTTGACTGTCCAACTGCCTGATTGCTTGGCTACCTGATCGCCCGGTTGCCCGGCTGTCCAACTGCCCGGTTTCCGACTGCCCGGTTGCCCGAAATATTCCGCCCGGTCGCGTATGCGATGACATACGCAACCATGCGTAAGGCGCAGAAGGACGGCGAAACCCCTTGGTATCCGTCAACTCACGCATGTCCGGACATACGCGACAGCGCACAAGCGACATCTGCGGACTGCCGAACGCTTGCTTCTGACACGCGACGTATGTCTTGGCATACACGCGATACCGCACGCGACTGACAGCAAACAACCGACGGCACACAGCCGACGGCACACAGCCGACGGCAAGCAACCGCCCGGAACCAGCCCGGAGTACGATGAAGGTTTTGGACATATACGCATGGCACGCGTACACACTCAACACCGACACACACAAGCAAGGAGCATCATGGCGAAGAACGACACCACCAATCCAGACGATTCCAAGGCGTTGCGGCCAGAACAGCTGCACGAATTCTCCCAGCGGTTCAACGCCGACCGGGCGAACGCGGTCGCGGCAAACGCAGCCACCAGCGTGGGCATACTGAAGGCCGCCACCGATTACCATGGCGTGCGCGCCTTGCCGCGCGATTTCTCGATTGAACTCAAGCAGGGCTCGATCACGAATCAGGAACATTCCGGCCGCTGCTGGATGTTCGCCTCGCTCAACACCCTGCGCTATGAGCTCATGCATCGTTGGAAGCTTGAGGATTTCGAGTTCTCCGAATCCTACCTGTTCTTCTGGGACACAATCGAGAAATCGAATACGTATCTAGAGAACGTGCTCGCAACCCTTGACGAGCCGACCGACAGCCGCGTGTTCGAAATCATCAACGATACTGTTGCCGATGACGGCGGCTGGTGGCAGATGTTCGTTGCGCTGGTCAACAAGTATGGTCTGGTCCCGAAGTCCGCATACCCGGAATCCGCGAATTCCCGCAATTCCGACGCATTCAAACAATATCTGAACACCAAGCTGCGCGAGTTCGCCGCCGATTTGCGTGACCGTCATGCGGCGGGCGAGAGTCTGGAAGCGCTGCGCGCGGCGAAAACCGAGGACATGGCGACCGTGTACCGCATCTGCTGCATCGCGCTGGGCGAGCCGCCGGAACGGTTTGATTTCCTGGCCCGCACCAAGGGTGACGATGACGCCGACAGCAAGAAGAGCGACGACAAGGCGTCTGCGGATGCGTCGAATGCCGGCAAGACAACTGATGCCAAGGGTGACAAGGACACCGAAGGCAAGGGCGGCAAAGGCGAGGACGGCCGCGACGACCGCCCGCAAATCCGTGAATACGGCATCACGCCGCTTGAATTTGTGCGCAAGTATGTGCCGGTAGATGTCAATGACGCGGTCACGCTGTGCAACGCGCCGATGGCCCGCACCCCGTTCGGCAAGCGCTACCGAATCAAATGGACCGCGAATGTGGCGGAAGCCGGGGATATGGAGTTCGTCAACGTGCCGCTCGATGTGTTCCGCAAGGCGGCCATCGACCAGCTCAGCGCGGGGCATCCGATCTGGTTCGCGTGCGATTGCATGCAGTTCTCGCTGCGCGACGCCGGGATTTTCGACCGCGGCACCGTGCGCGTGGACCAGCTGTTCGACACCGAGTTCACCTTTGATAAGGGTCAGGGCTTGGAATACTGGGATTCCGCAAGCAATCACGCGATGACGCTGACCGGCGTGAATCTGGACGCCAACGGCAAGCCGAATCGTTGGAAGGTCGAGAACAGCTGGGGCAAGGACGCAGGCAAGGACGGCTATTATGTCGCGTCGGCCGACTGGTTCGATCGGTTTGTCACCGAGCTGATCATCCGCAAGGAATATCTGGACGAGGCGACGAAGGCGATTCTCGAAACCGAGCCAGTGGATATCGAGCCGTGGCAGCCGCTGACCCGCCGCTGCGACTGAAATCCCCGTCATCCTCACAAACTGGCTACGCTGAGCGAGATCCCAGCGTAGCCAGTTTGTAAAAGGGAACGGCGGTCCGGCCCGCGGCGCAGCACTTGGCTGTCGTGCCGCCGCGTATCGCGTCACTACGTGCCATGCCGCCGCACGTCATGTTGTCGCAAGAAAGAAGAAACCCGGCGGTGAGAAGCCGCCGGGCGAGAGAGAAGAGAGAAGAAGGGGTTCAATTATGGGGCCGACCTATGGGCCTCGCCACCGGTCGAACCGTTGACATGTATTATGTAACCGCTCAATTCTTGGAATAACGATGCGCGTTTCTGAAAAAACTCTGGCAAATATGTAACGAAACTGTGTAGATGTGGTCACATTCCAGCATGTTGTCGCATTTACCAGCCAAAACCCACTATCGCCCGGCGGCCATCTTTTTCTTATAGGCCGTGCCCCACTGCTCCATCGCATCGAGAACCGGCTTCAAGGTGCGCCCCAGCGGCGTCAGCGAGTATTCCACACGAGGAGGCACTTCCGCGAAGACATGCCGCTCGACCAAGCCGTCGGCCTCCATCTCGCGCAGTTTCGACGTCAGCACTTTCTGCGAGATGCCGCCAATGGATTGTTTGAGCTCGCCGAACCGCTTGGTGCCGGGCATCAGATCGCGCAGCACAAGCACTTCCCACTTGTTGCCGATCAGTTTGAGCGTGGTTTCGACCGGACAGGCCGGCAAATCCCGAGGCGACACACCGATGGCGGTATATTCAGACACGATGTTCTCTCCTGATTTTCCTTGGAACTATCAAATTGTTACCGAGAAGTACCCAAGGCACTTTTCCCTGCTTTGTTTCTTTTTGTAACTATATACGTTATAGTCGATAGTGTCAAAAAGATACCAAGGTTCGAAATGATACCAACATGGTCCACAGCCCGGCCGCCAGACCGGCAACGCGCCACGAATCGAGCCTGAACCAGCAAACAGTAAGGAACACCAATGACCTCCATCGCAGTAGTCGCAGCAAACGGCAAGGCCGGTAAGCTCATCGTCAAGGAAGCCGTCGATCGCGGATTCGACGTCACCGCCATCGTACGCGACGAGAACAAGACCGTCGCCCAGCACGCCATCATCAAGGACCTGTTTGATTTGACCGCCGACGATCTCAAGGGTTTCGACGCGGTTGTGGACGCCTTCGGCGCCTGGAGCCCCGACACCCTGCCGCAGCACTCCACCTCGCTCAAGCACCTGGCGGACATTCTCTCCGGCACGCAGACCCGTCTCATCGTGGTCGGCGGCGCAGGATCCCTGTATGTGGATCCCGAGCACAAGACGCAGCTCTTCGACACTCCGGACTTCCCGGACGCCTTCAAGCCGCTCGCTAAGGCGCAGGGCAAAGCACTCGCCGAGCTTCGCGAACGCAAGGACGTGCGCTGGACCTTCGTCTCCCCGGCAGCCGACTTCCAGGCCGACGGCGAGCGCACCGGCAAGTATATTCTCGCCGGCGAGGAGCTGAAGCTCAATGACCGCGGCGAATCCATCATCAGCTACGCCGATTATGCCATCGTCATCGTCGATGAGATCGCCAAGGGCAACCATATCGGCCAGCGTATCTCCGTGGTGCGCGCCTGAGCCTGAACCGCGCCCTTACCGCTCTTCGCGATAATCGACGTCAAGCCAATGCCCACCCCCCACGACCGGTACGATACCGTCATGAGAGGTGGGCTTGTCTGTCACGCGATGTTACGAGCGCGCCCCGGACACGAGACAAACCCAAAACGGAAACCCCCACCCCCAGAAAGGCATGACATGAACCAGCTTGCGCAACGCTTGACACCGCTGGTGCGCTATCTTGCCGATGAACGCGCCCACACCGGCGGCTGGACGCCGGGTATCCGCACCGATGAAGCGGCCCTGTCCGCCATGACCGCGCAGGACCTGTGGGCGCTGTTCCGTGCGTTCGTGAACACGCGCGAACCGATCGAGCCGGACAGGGGGTGGCTCAAGGACCAGGACGCCCTGTTGCACGATATCATCGCAGACCGGGGTATCACCGCCATCGACGACGCCTGCGTCATCCCTTCCGCGACCGACCCGCGACTGCGGTTGTGGCGGGGCGATATCACCGCGATCCGGGCGGACGCCATCGTCAATGCGGCCAACAGCGAGATGCTGGGGTGCTGGGCGCCGGGGCATCTGTGCATCGACAACGCGATCCACACCTTCGCAGGCGTCGAGCTGCGCCTGGAATGCGCGCGGATTATGCGTGAACAAGGCACGCCCGAGGCGCCCGGACGCGCGAAAATCACGCCGGGGTACAATCTGCCGGCGGCGCATGTCATCCATACCGTCGGGCCAATCGCCGCAGGGCACCCCAGCGACCGCGACCGCGAACTGCTCACCTCGAGCTATCGCAGCTGTCTCGACCTCGCCGTCACACACGGCCTGCACAGCATCGTATTCTGCTGCATCAGCACCGGGGTCTTCGGCTTCCCACAGCAGGAGGCGGCTGAAATCGCCGTACGCACTGTGCGTGCGTGGCTTGACCGGCATGCGGACACAAGCGCCAGGGCCGACCAATCAGGCGAACCGGCCGATCCAGACCATGACAGCACCCCGACAACGCCGACCGTCATCTTCGACGTCTTCGGCGAGGCGGACGAGCATATCTACCGCCAGCTGCTCGGCATTCCCGGGAACCAGGCGGCATAGGCGGCAAGCACACCGCCGACCCACAGCGCCGGGCCCACAGCGCGCCAGCATCCATCACAACCCCGCGGAACCCGCAGAAAGAAGCCACCATGCCGTTCACGTCACTGTTCACGCCATCGGCCATCAATCCACCGGCGACGGATGATCGCGACACATCCGAGGACGCCATCACCCGTCTCACGAACACTATCCACGATGCGGACACCATGGTGGTCGGCGCAGGTTCGGGTATGTCCACATCCGCCGGATACACGTATTCGGGCGAACGCTTTGAACGGTATTTCAGCGATTTTGCACGCGCATACGGCATCGGCGACATGTATTCCGGCGGGTTCGCCGAATACCCGGACCTCAACACCTACTGGGCGTGGTGGAGCCGTCACATCTACATCAACCGCTATATGGCCCCGCCCAAGAATACGTACGGGCTGTTGCGCAGTCTGCTCGACGGCCATGATTACACGGTCATCACCACGAATGTTGACCACTGCTTCCAGCGGGTCGGCTTCCCCGACGACCGCCTGTTCTGTACGCAGGGCGATTACGGGCTGTTCCAAAGCTCACGCACCGGCACCTCCCGCACCTACGGTAACGAGCGGGATATCAAGCGCATGCTACTCGCGCAAGGCTTCACCTTCGCGCACATGACCGCCGACACCGCCGACGACTGGGGTGAGCTGATTGCGCCAGACGAGGCCGGCGAATGGGCCGGCATCGGCATGACAATTCCGGACGACCTTATCCCGTATTGCCCGGAAGATGGCTCCCCCATGGCGCCGAACCTGCGCTGCGATGACACCTTCGCTGAGGACGAGACATGGCATGAGTGCGCGGAACGATACCAGACTTTCCTCGACACCCGCCGGGCATGCGAGGCTGACGGCAGTCGGACGCTGTTCCTTGACTTGGGCAGCGGCGGGAACACGCCGATCATCTTCAAATTCCCGTTCATGCAGTGGACTTCGGTCAACCGCAATGCAATCTACACGAGCATCAATCTCGGCGAGGCGGTCACCGCACCGCAGATCGCCGATCGGTCCATCCTCATCGACGCCGACATCGACGCCACGCTGCGCGATATCGCTTCGAGAAGGTGAATCGGTTCGCAGAATATCAGGCTGAAAACCATCATAAAATCAACCAAGCGGCGGGGCCCACCCCACAGGGCAGATCCCGCCGCCTGGCATATTCGCTTGATTCGCGTGATTCACGCAATCCGCGATTGTTCAGCCGGCGATTATTCAGCCGTCTTGGCCGGCTTGTCAGCGTCCTCTTCCTCAGCCAGCTGTGCCTTCGCCTTGGCCAGACGCTCGGCTTCCGCGGCCTTGCGCTGGGAAAGCTGCTCTTCGAAGCGATCGAGCTCCTCCTGCACAGCTTCCTGCGGAATCTTCGCGAAAAGCGGCTTCGGCTTGGCGACCGGAGCGCCGGTGTCAATGGCCTCGCTCTTCCACGGGTGCACATTCACACCGAGCTTGTAATCGCCGGTGATCACCGGGTAGTGGAAGTCCGGATTATCAAGATCCTCGACCTCCTCGATATGCGGCAGCGGCGAGAACGTGCCCTTGCCGCCGAGCGCCTCCCACACCTTCTGCGCGGAATGCGGCAGGAATGGAGCGAGCAGGTGGTTCGCGTCCGCGACGGCCTGCGCGGCCACATGCAGCACGGTGGCGAGATGCTTCTCGTCATCCTTGATCTTCCACGGTTCAGTGGCGGAAATGTACTTGTTGATATCGCCGACTACGCGCATCGCCTCGTTCAGCGCGTTCTTCTGGTGGTGGCGCTCAATCAGCCCGCCAACCACGTCGAAGGCCGCCGATGTCTCCTCGAGCAGCGCACGGTCCTCGGAGGTCATCGAATCCTCGTCAAGCTCCGGAATCGCACCGAAGTTCTTGTAGATGAGGTTGGCGACACGGTTGACCAGGTTGCCCCAGCTGGAGGCGAGCTCCTCATTGTTGTGCCGCACGAATTCGGCCCACGTGAAATCGGAATCTGAGGTTTCCGGTCCGGCCACGGAGATGTAGTAGCGCACGGCGTCCACCGGGTAGCGTGCAAGAATATCCTTCACGTAGATCACGATGCCGCGCGAGGAGCTGAACTTCTTGCCTTCCATGGTCATGAACTCGCTGGCCACGACCTGCTCCGGCAGGTTGAGCGGGCCGAGCTTGCCGGTCTCGCCACCCTTTGAGCCGGCGCCGTTGTAAGCAATCATTTCGGACGGCCAGATCTGGGAGTGGAAGGTGATGTTGTCCTTGCCCATGAAGTAATAACCCGGGGTTTCCGGGTCGTTCCACCAGGCGCGCCACGCCTCGGGATCGCCCTTGCGACGGGCCCATTCGATGGATGCCGACAGGTAGCCGATCACCGCGTCGAACCACACGTACAGCTTCTTGTTCGGGTTGTCAATCCAGCCCTTGACCGGCACGGGGATACCCCAGTCGATATCGCGCGTGATGGCGCGGGGCTTGACTTCCTTGAACAGACCGAGCGAGAAGTTGATGACGTTGGTACGCCAACCTTCACGCGTCTTGAGCCAGGCGAGGTTCGCTTCGGCCAGCGCCGGCAGGTCGAGGAAGAAATGCTCAGTTTCCTCGAAACGCGGGGTTTCGCCGTTGATTTTGGAGACCGGGTTGATCAGCTCGTCCGGGTCGAGTTCGTTGCCGCAGTTGTCGCACTGGTCACCGCGTGCACCGTCGGCGCCGCAGATCGGGCAGGTGCCTTCGATGTAACGATCTGGCAGGGTACGCCCGCTGGACGGGGAGATGGCGACTTTCTGCGTGCCCTTGTAGATGTACCCGTTCTTCAGGCACTGTTTGAACAGTTCCTGCACGACATGCTCGTGGTTCGTGGTGGTGGTGCGGGTAAACAGGTCGTAGCTCAGGCCGAGATCGCACAAATCCTTGGCAATCACGCGGTTGTAGCGGTTCGCGAGTTCCTGCGCGCTGACCCCTTCTTTATCGGCCTCAACGAGAATCGGGGTGCCGTGCTCATCGGTTCCGGACACCATCAGCACGTCATTGCCCTTCATGCGCTGATAGCGCGCGTACACATCCGACGGGACGCCGAAGCCGGCGACATGCCCGATATGGCGCGGACCGTTCGCGTACGGCCACGCAACATTGACCAAAATATGACTCATACGCCCGATTATCAGGCCCAGCGCGGACAGAGGAAGCCGCGCACAAGGGCGCGGCAGACGCCACGCGTGCCCCGCACAGGCTTCACGCGGGTCTCACACACGCTTGGCACGCCTGATACGGGTCTGACACGGTCGTCGTTGACCAAGTACGGGCCGGCACGGCGACAACCTTGCCAAGCGTGCGGAATCCGCATCGGAATTTTGCGCAAAATACCGCCAATCCGTTCTGCGGTCCGCGAGTTATCCACAGGGCAGATGATTGTCATGCAACGGGTAATCACGGTTATGCACATTTCGGTCCGACGTCGTTGCCGACGCGAAATCCCGCCGGTATCTTTCCTCGTATGACTATGTTGACAGGAAACGCACCGCCAGGGTGCGCACAGGCTCACCGTCGTCCGGAGGCATCCGAGCGGCGTCACCAATCATGTCCGGCGGCATCGAGGCACGCCGGCGATTACGAGGGGGATGCGCGATATCGTGCGGGCGGCAAGGGGACGCCGGAACGCCGTCGCGCGATTCAGCACGGTCATCCGATCATCCGCACATGCCGCCTGCCCGGCCCGATGTGCATCACGCGTATGACCGATTATGGCGTGCTGCACAATTTCGATGACATCAGCGTATATCTGGGGGAACATTCCGATACTCCTGACGGCAGAGGACTGATTTGCCGGCATGCATCGCCGATGAACGTGGTCGCCTGTGCGTCGCTCGCCGCATGGATCTGGGTGGGAGGGGACTTTCCCTCAACCATCGATGTGGTGTCTGACGCGCATTACCGTTCGCCGGCGCACGGGCGCAGAATCCGTCCGTTCAACCGGCAGATCGACAGTCAGTACATCATCACGGTCGGGGGGATGAAAGTCACGTCGCCGGCGAGGACCGCGTGTGACCTCGCATTGGTGCAGATCGACGCGTCAGACGAACAGCTTGAGGTGGCAGGAACCATCCGATGCCTGATGAGCCGCTACTCATTCGGCATGGCCGACTGTCTTGCCATCTTCAATACGGACAGCCGACACTGGCCGAATATCCGGCAAGCCCGCGAGCTGCTGACCGCCGCGGCGGGCGCGCCGGACGGCAGACAGGAGCCGACATGAGCATACGACGACGCTTATCGGCGACATCCAAACCGAACAGGACAGCTGAGGCGACGGGAGCGATGGGAGCAGCGCAACGGTTGCGACGACAACGATGGGCGCCTGCAGACTCTGCGGGGCATCCGGGTGTGGAGCCGGGCGCCGCGCCGATCGCCGCGCCGGGTGTGCTGTCTCCCCCGCCTCCGCCGCTGGTGGTTACGCCCGGCATGGCTTGCGACCCTGATACCGATATGTCCACGCTGTGGCTGATTGCGCGCGAGCACCCACATCTGCGCAAATGGCTCATCGCCAATCCCAAGGCGGATGCCGCCCTGCTTGAATATGTGTCACAGGCGGGCGGGCCCGGTGTCCGCGACGCGTTCGACATTCTGTTCGGGGAGGCCACGAGCGGGGAGACCACGGGATGAGCATGACCGCATGATGGACAAAACGTGGGACGGGCGCGGTTGCCCAAGACGGCTGAACGGGCAGACGGCCGATTACCACAGAGACGAGGCGGACGGAAGCGAGCGGCACACAGTCGGACGATGCCGGGGACGCGCCGAAAACAGCGCAATCGGGGACGCGCGAATCAGGAACGCATCTCAAGCACGGCGGTATACACCTGCTTGCGATTGGCGAGTGAGCCGTCCGGCAGGGGGTGTTCCTGTACAACCTGCGCGATGGCGTCCTTGATGCGCAGTCCGTCTTCGCGCGCGCGGTCTATTGACAGCACGGCCAGATCCTCCACACTCAACGCGGAAGGCGCACTATTCCGCGCCTCGTCGTCGCTCGCGCCTTCAATGACCAGCACGATTTCGCCGCGCGGCGGATCGTCATCCACCGACTGCTTGATCTGCGCAATCGTGCCGCGTCTGATTTGCTCATAATCCTTGGTCAGCTCGCGGCACAACGCCATCCGACGATCCGGCCCGAACTCCCCCAGCAGGTCAGGCATGGTCTCAGCAATGCGGTGCGGCGTCTCATAGAATACGATGGTGCGCTGCTCGGCATGCAGCGAACGCAGACGCTGCATACGTTCGGCATGCTTGCGCGGCACGAAACCCTCATAGCAGAACCGGTCTGTAGGCAACCCCGATAGCGCGAGCGCATCCAGCACGGCGCTCGGCCCGGGTGCGCATGTCACCGGCAGGCCACGCTCGATGGCTCGGCGCACAATCGCGAGGCCGGGATCGTTGATGGTGGGCATGCCGGCGTCCGAAACCACCAGCACCGTGGCACCCTCCTCAACACTGTCCAGCAGCCCGTCCGCCTTGTTGCGCTCATTGTGGTCATGGTAGGCGACGACTTTGCCGCTGACATGCACGCCGAGGCGGTTCGCCAAGTCGTACAGGCGCCGGGTGTCTTCCGCGGCGACGATGTCCGCGCGCTCCAGCAGGGCCACCAGCCGCGCCGATGCGTCGCCCACATTGCCGATCGGCGTGGCTGCAAGTACCACCGTCCCGGCGGGTACTTCGACACGCACACCGGCGGATGTCTCCGTGCACATGTCGTTTTCCGCGTGTTGGTGTCTATCATGTAAGGACTGCGGCGCCGACTGGCGTCCTTCGATGTCACTGGTCATATATCCAGTATCCTCTACCTTTAGGAGTGATGGTGTTGAGTTCCGTGAATTCTGGGCGAACACGCCCGTCGGCGAGCGTCGGCGGCTCCCAGCTCCGCTTGCGTGCGCGGCTCGCTGCCGCACCCCGTTTGGTTTCCTGGCTGTTGACTGTGCTGGTGGCCTTCTTCGGTGGCCTGCTGCGGTTCATCCGGCTTGGCGAGCCACGCGCTGTGGTGTTTGACGAAACCTATTACGTCAAGGACGCGTGGACGATGCTACTGACCGGCGAGCCGCGCAACTGGCCGGAGTTCTTGACGCGCGACAGCCTGGATTTCCCCGTCAACACCTTGTTCGCGCAAGGCGACACGAACCGGTGGCTGAGCAGCGCCGAATATGTCGTGCATCCGCCAGTCGGCAAATGGTGCATCGCGCTCGGGCTGAAACTGTTCGGCGGCGCCGGCAACACCTTCGCATGGCGTGCGAGTACGGCGATTGCGGGAACAATCGCGATTATCATCATGATCCGCGTGGCGTTGCGGCTCTTCAACAACATGTCGATCGCGCTGTCCGCGGGCCTGCTCATGTCCGTCGACGGCGTGGGCATCACACTCAGTCGCACCGGCCTGCTTGATATCTTCATCATGGTGTTCGTACTCGGCGCGTTTGATTTACTGCTGATGCACCGCGATTGGGCGCGGGTCAAGCTCCGGGCGCATTACGCGGTCGATGCCGCGCGTCGGGATGCGCACTGGGTCCCGGACACGTCCCGTCACGCACGCCGGGCGCAGCGCAAGGCAGCAGCCGGCGATTCGGGTGTTGCCGGCGGCGATGCCAACGATACGACCGGTACCGCCGGCGCCGCAGTATCGTCATCGGCCAACACGGCCGGACGCAACCAAAGCATGCTGCTTGACGCGCGCGGCCCGGTCATCGCGTTCTCCTGGTATCGTGCCGCCGCCGCGATTCTTATCGGTCTGGCGACCGGCGTCAAATGGTCCGGCATCTACTTCATGGCGGCGTTCTGCGTCATCAGTGTGATTTGGGACGCATGGGAACGCTACCGCGCAGGCTACCGCAGCTGGCTGTCCACCGGGCTGCTGTGCGACGCGCCGCTGACCGCGCTGTATATGCTCCCGCTATGGGCGGGCACGTATCTTGCCGGATGGATCGGCTGGTTCATCCACCCGGATTCGTACATGCACGACTGGGCGCGCAACAACCCCGGCCAAGGCATCACCTGGCTGCCGGAGGGATTGCGGTCGTTTGCCGAATATCACGTGGAAATGTGGCAGTTCCACACCACGCTCGACACGCCGCATGATTACAAGGCGAACCCGCTCACATGGCCGTTGCAGGTACGTCCGACCAGTTTCTACTGGCAGGAGCTTGACGGGCATCCGGGGCTGTGCTCATTGGCACCCCACTCCAAATGCGTGGCGGCCGTGACATCCCTGGGCAATCCCCTGATTTGGTGGCTTGGCTCCCTGTGCGTGATCATCGGGATCATCATCGCCATCGTCAAGCACGGTGACTGGCGCATCTGGGCGGTGCTCGCCGGCTTCATCGGCGGGTGGCTGCCGTGGGCGCAATACCTGCACCGCACCACCTTCACGTTCTACTCGATTGTCATCTTGCCGTGGATTATTCTCGCGATCTGTTATGTCGGCGACCATGTACGCCGACGGGTCAGCGCCGGAACATGGCGGATTACGCTGGCGGCCACGCTGCTGCCGATTCTGCTGGTGTCGGTGTTCTTCTACCCGATCTGGACGGCGATGCCCGTTCCGTACGAGTTCTGGCTGAGCCACATGTGGTTCAAGTCGTGGATTTGAGGCTCCGGTCGGGATCGGCAGCAACCGGCCGCGACCGATGCCGACCTATCGGCGTGTGGTGCGACTGACAAGTCGCACGGTGAACCGGTACCTGTGTGCCGTGCCAAGACGCCGCCTGCGGTATCCGGGCGCCGTGCGACCACACAGTCGCACCACAGCCAGATACCATCCCAAATCCGCCCACGGCCGACGCTACCCGGTAGGCATGCGCCCTCCCGATTGCACCGCGCCTGGATAGCTTCCGTCAGCACGCGCTGGCGTGCACTGCTTCTCATCCAGGAACCTGATGGATTCGCAGGTCCGCGCCCGTACCGCCTTGACACCCCCCCTGATTGCGTCGATTCCCGGCACCGAGCCGCATCACTTACTGTGAGATTTCCGCTCTCGTGGACATCCCAGCCAGAACCACCAGATTCAGCCTGGGTATTATCAAGGATTACCGCGATTCACGTACCGTCACCCCGATAAGACGACCAATCAAGCTCGTCGGAGCCGGTGTCTTCAGGCGCCACCACGGATTCTGCATCTCAGGGCGAAACCGGCATCAACGCTTTGCCCAAGCCGGAGTTCAGCTTGTGACACCATATGTTCACCGCGGGTTCGTCATATGTTTCTATACGATAATCTCGTGAAACTGGCGGTCGTACACCCTACCTCGCGGGGCGCACGCGGTAGGCTTGAACGGCAATCGTATCACCGCCAGACGGACGGCCGCTGCCTGTTGGCACGCGACATCCGACATTCGACAAGGATATTATGGGGTTCATTGATTTTCTGATCCGGCTGCTCAAGGATCCACGCGCGGCCATCGCATCCTGGATTGCCATGGGCGTCGCGCCCACGTTGGGGTTCATCTTCCTGATTGTGTTCATTGAGACCGGCGTGGTGTTCTTCCCGTTCCTGCCGGGCGACTCGCTGCTGTTCGCCGCCGGGTGCTTCGCCGCCGCGGACGCGACGACAGGCAAGGCCGCGCTCCCGCTCAATATGCTACTGCCCGTTGTGTGGGCCGCCCCGGTCATCGGCGACCAATGCAATTACTTCATCGGTCATTTCTTCGGCCGGCGGATCATCGAATCCGGCAAAGTCAAGGCGATGACGCCGGAACGCCTCGCACGCACCGAAGGCATGATCGACAAGTGGGGTCCGCTCGCCGTGTTCCTAGGGCGTTTCTTCCCGTTCATCCGCACGTTCATGCCGTTTATTTCCGGCATTTCCGGCATGAAATGGCGCCGTTTCACCCCGTTCTCCGTGCTGGGCGGCCTGACCTGGTCGACCCTGTTCACGCTGCTCGGGTATTTCTTCGGCGGGATTCCGTTCGTGCAGAACAATTTTGAGCTGGTGATTGTCGCGATTCTGCTGATTTCGCTGACGCCAACCTTCGTCGGGCTGATCAAGGCGCGGACCGGCAAACAGCGCGGGCGCAGTGCGGAACCAGCCCGGCATGCGGCCGCTGACGCCGGTATCGGTGCTGAGATGCTTTCCAATGACTTGTCAGGGGCAGACGTGCTGAGCGCGGAAACCATCGCCGCTGCAACCGTCAAGGACGCCGCCGATCTGACCGAGGCGACGCCGCAGGACTGAAGCAGGACTAACGCAGGCGGGCTCATCGTCGTCGTTGGCGCAATGGCGACTTTGCGCATGACGGCTGTTGTGTTGCGGCTGGTTGCCGGTAACCCGGGCACAATCAGACGCAACACGCCTATGACACCGTGCTGGATTGCACTTGGCAACATCTTGTACTAGACTTTGGTGAGTTGTCTCGATGAGCAATCACCGGACACGGGGCTGTAGCTCAGTTGGTAGAGCGCTTCGTTCGCATCGAAGAGGTCGTGGTTTCGATTACCATCAGCTCCACGAAGAACCCTTCTGCATTCCACCGCAGGAGGGTTTTTCTTTACCATGCGAGGTGATGGCGGGGTTCTGGGGTAACCGTCGAAGTTATGGGTTATCAAGGTTACGGCCAAAGGTTTGTCCGACGACGGCATCCACCAGCGGTTTACCCATACCTTACCTTCTGCCGACGTTCAACGGCATCCCCGCGTCGGCAGAAGCAGGAACTGAAGAGCAATCACGACGTCTCATGATCGATGTTCTCGACGCGTTGACGATTACCCGACTATTGCGGCAGGGCGATCTGCATGATGCCATCATGCGTCGGAATCTCAATATCTCCCGTGCCAGCCCCAATCGGGAGAGTTGTTCAGAAAAAAGTCCGAAAATCTCTGCGTTGAGGGAGATACGGCGAGTTTTTCAGATTTCGCGGTTGCCGCCGAGCGGTGTTGATTACTCAGAATCGTAGATATTTCAAGCTTTTTGCGAACCGGCAACAGGAGCCAACCTGCTTCGAAATCTCAATTTCTCTTGGAATCCGCCCTCGAGCGTGAGATTTTCAGACTTTTCTCTGAAAAACTCAACGAGAACGGCGCATCGCTCGAGATTTTCAGTATTCACAGGCACGCGAGCCAACGACGAAGCATCATCCACCGCCCCGACACCAACTACCACGGCGAAGTAGCCCGATAGCACCGCCGCGGTCACAACTACACAAACCAGTTACGCCAGACGGCTAGTTTGCGTAGACAGTTTGTGGAGGGAGGCGTTGACTCGTTGGGCCGATTGATCGATTAGCTGATTGATTGATCAACCAATCGTGGCCGTCCGTCAGTCGTCGCGGGAGAGGACGTCGATGTCGCGCACGCCGTCGACTTGCGCGATATCGCCGATGCAGTCGTGCAGATCACTTTTGTTGCCGGCGAGCCGCAGTTCGACCGCAGCACCCTGCCATGAATCCCCGTCGACATCGTGCGTGGAGACGACCTGCGTCTCGAACCCATGCCGCGCGGCGATCAACAAGGCTTGACGCAAAGCACCTTTACCGTCCTGGTAGGTGACCCGAATCACGTAGTCGCGGTCGCGCTTAAGCGCCCAGACCACAAAAGGCGCAATCGCCAGCACCACCACGAAATACAGTCCCGTAATCAGTAACGCCAGCGGGAACATCCCTGCCCCGCACGCCATGCCCACGGCCGCCGCAATCCAAATCGCGCATGCGGTCGTCAACCCGCGAATCGTATCGTGGTTGAAGAAAATCACGCCTGCACCGAGGAATCCGATACCCGTCACCACCTGAGCGGCGATACGCGAAGCATCCCAAGTGACAGAAGCTCCGACGACCGCCGGCACACCCTCAATCGACACCATGGCGAACAGGCAGCTGCCCAGACCGACCAGAATATGTGTGCGGATTCCCGCGTCCTTGCGCCGCACCTCGCGCTCGAAACCAATGAGACCACACAACACCAGCGCCGCCACGACGGCGACGACATCCATCCATGACAACGGCACCACTCGCATATGGTCACCTCCGCGTTACTCGACAGCAAACCTCCTGATTCCAAGCCTAGCGCGGATTCGAAGCCGCCCCGGCCGCCCCGGACATTCCAGCCGCTCCGGACGCCCCAGCCACACGTTCCCGCACGAACCGTTCGAACGTTTCGGTGGTGACTCCCTGATAGCCGCGTATCGACGCATACTGCGGTCCGTTGGACGTATCCGCCCGCATATATCCAGTCTGGGCGATGGTAGTCGCCCCGGATGCGGCGGCCGAACGCAGACCGCTCATCGAATCTTCGACGGCAACGCAGTACGGCATCATATCCGCCCCGATGCCAAGCAGCTTCCCTGCCGCAAGGTAAGGCGCCGGATCTGGCTTCTTCGCGACATCATCATCCCCGCAGATATAGCCGGCGAACACGCCCTCCGGCGCCTGCGCGACCAGGTTTTGTGCAAGATTGCGCGGCGATGTGGTCACCAGCACCGAGGGGATTCGCGCCGCCGCCAGCGAGCGCAGTACATCCAACACGCCCGGAATCCAAGGCATGCGCAGACGCTCCTGCTGGGCGACATAATCAACCATGCCTTTGGAGATTTCCTCAACCGTCAGCGCCGTCCCGCGTTCAATCATCTGCCGGGCGACTTGGGGCACGGGGGTTCCGGAGCCCTGCCAAGCGAGATCCTCGTCCCAGTACCCGCCGTGCGCGGCCGCGAGACGCAGCTCGGATTCATGCCAGTACGGTTCTGAGTCGATAAGCGTGCCGTCCATATCCCAGAACACTGCTTTCAACATGTCTGCCTCACTTGTAAAAAGTCGTGCGGATGCGCGGCCGCCTGCGGGACATTGCCCGGGCAACCCACCGTCGCTATCTTCTCATATGGCACATAGAAGCTGGTTCGGTTAAGCTGTCAGAGCGCGCAGGAGCCATCGGCATGGACAGCAGCCTCGCACAAAGCCTTGCAGGCGTAATTCTTCCGGGAGAACTGACGGATTTTCCCAATCCCCGCACAAACTCCCACATCGAGCGCGGGAGATTGCAGGGAATCGGTCATCCACCGGACAAACTCCCAACAAGAACGTTGGAAATCCGCGATTCAAGAAAAGCACCCCAGAAGCCCAAAACGGGAGAACACCGCCCAATCAGCACATCCGTGACAAACTCCCACACAAATCCGGGACATCACCGCACACCATCCCATGGCTGCACAAACTCCCACGCCAAACCGGGACATCATCAGCCACTAGCCCATCTCAAGACAATCTCCCGAAACCACCCGGGATTCGCGCCGCCCTCAAACGCCCCTACACACCCGATGCCTCTGCGGCCCGCCCAGACACAACAAAAAACCGCACACCCAAGTGGGCATGCGGTAGATGCACGATTGAATTGCCGGGGCCGTCACCGGCATTCGACGCGTAAGCGGCACGCGGGATTCCCCCGCGGTACGGTCATGGGCACGGTTTACCGGTACCCCCAGATGACCATGGATCGCGATGCGGAGCGTTGCGCGTCCGTCCCGCTTGACGGCAATGCACGGGTGTCCTCGTGAATATCGCGCCGCCACATACGGGCACGTCGTGAACGCTTCACTTGCATGATGCCACCATCCGCGTCAGCTGCGAAGATACTGGAATCCTTCGGCTCACGCAACCGTTTGTTCTGTCGGCGCAATTGGCGGTTTTCCTCTTCAAGCTCCAGAATCCGCGCGACACCGGCCAGATTGACGCCTTCATCCTGGCTGAGCCGCTGCGCCTGAACCAGCCGGTGGATGTCGCGCAGCGAGTACCGGCGGGCGCCGCCTTCCGTACGTTGCGGCGTGACCAGCCCCAGTCGGTCGTACTGCCGGAGCGTCTGCGGGTGCATGTCCGAGAGCTGCGCGGTATGCCCGACGGTGAACAGCGGCATGTCGATATCGAAACCCACATCGTCCGCGCCATCGAGGTCGGCACGGCCTTCGACCAGCGCTATCGCGCACATGTCGTACAGCGCGCGCACTTGTGGTGTCACCCGTGCCATAATTCCTCTCTTCATTACGAGTCGGTATGTGCCGCACGTATCGCCACGCATCGGCACATATCAATGTCAACGTCTCAGCGTCCTTCGGCGAGTTTGTCCACGAAATCGCCAGTCGCGGAGTCGAATTCCTTCGCCGCGTGTTTGATGCCCAGACCCGGCTTCGACGGCACCTGGATCTGCACGCGAGCGACCAAATCGCCGTCATGCCCGGGAACGCCATGTCCACTGAGCCTGATTTCCGTGCCGCTCGAGGAACCGGCAGGCACCTTGAACGTCACGTCATTGCCGTCAATATCCGTCGCGCTGATTTTGCCGCCGCACACCGCCTGGCCGACGCTGATCGGCAGGTCCATGACGATGTCGTGGCCACGCAGCGAGAACTTCGGATCCGCCTTGACATGGACGGTGAGGTACATGTCGCCCGGCTTGCCGCCGTACAGTCCCGGCTTGCCTTTGCCGGGGATACGAATCTTCTGCCCATCTTCGACGCCCGCCGGCACATGGGTCTTGAACTGCTTGCCGTCCACGCGCAAGGAGACCGTGGCGCCTTTGACCGCTTGACGGAAGGTCAGGGTGATCTTCGACTTGCGGTCGGCACCCTGCTGCGGGCGAGGCGTCTCCTGGTATTCGCTGCGCGCCCCGCCGAACGGCGAACCTGCGCCGGCGCCTGCACCGCCGCCGAACATTGAGAAGATATCGTCCATATTCGGCTGGCCGCCCCCGGATGTCGAGAACCGGATGCGCGTGCCTCCGTTGCCGGAACCACCTCCGAACATTGACCCGAAGATGTCGGAGAATCCGGACGCGTCGAATCCGCCTTGCCCGGAGCCGCCGGCGAACCTCGCACCACCCATACCGAACTGCCTGATCGCGTCATACTTCTGACGCTGATCCTTGTTGCTCAGTACGTCGTACGCTTCGGAGATGTCCTTGAACTTCTCCTCCGCTTCCTTGGTCTTGTTCAGATCAGGATGATATTTGCGCGCCAGCTTGCGGTACGCCTTCGTGATATCGGCTTCGCTGGCGTCCTTGGAGACACCGAGGACTTTGTAGAAATCCTTGCTCAGCCATTCATTCTCAGCCATCTATGCCTCCAATCCCCATAGATTTGCGCGGTACGTGATTGCGTTTCCGCTCCTGTTTTCCACACGTGTAGTGTTTGCTTGTTTGATGCCGGGGCCGCGCCAAACCGTTGAGCTGGACTGGCGCGGCCCGGCGAACGTATATCCGGCCGTCGGCCGCATCTGTCAGGAAGCGTATGGCGCCACCCGCGGGATGCACGGCGACCGGCATGGCGGGAGTATGGTTCCCGCCACTTCGGTCAGTTCTGAGGCATGGACACCACGACGCGGGCCGCCCTCACGACGCGATCGCCGATTCGGTACCCCGCCTCGACGACGGTGTCTACTGTCTCTTTCTTGGCTTCGGGATCCGGCTTCTGCAGGACCGCCTCATGCTTGGTCGGATCGAAATCCTCGCCTTTCTCGCCGAATTTCTCGACGCCGAATTTGGCGAAGGTCTTGTCGATCTTGGTGGCGACGGCCTTGAACGAATCGTCCATCTGCCCGTGTTCACGGATTCGGTCGATATCGTCCAACGCCGGCAGTAGCGAGGTGAGCACGTCCACAATGCCGTATTGGCGGCTTTGTTCGCGCTCCTTGTTCATGCGGTTGCGGTAGTTGATGAACTCCGCCCGCTCACGCTGCAACGCCTCCAAGTACTCGGCGGCTTCCTTCTTCGCCTGGCCCAGAGGGGTCAGGGAGCCGTCCTTATCATGGTCGGCGTCACCGTCCTTGCCGTTGTCGGCAGCACCGGCGGAAGCATGCTGCGCGTCATCTTGCGCAGGTTGCGCGGCTTGCTTCTTGCCGTCTTCATCTGCGGCAGACTTGGCGTCTGACGACGCTGCGCTGCCCGCCTTGGCGGTGTCCGATGCCTGCTCGTGCGGCTGATCGGCGGCACTGCCGGCACCTACGGACTGTCCGCCCGCGGATGCCGACGCGTTCTGCTCATGCGATCCTCCGGCCTGGCCGGACGCGCCCTCGCCGTTGAGCGAGTCGACATCCGGCAGGTCCTTGAGGTAATCGTCCTTGTTGAAGTCGGACATTACTTGTTGTCCTTCTTGTCGTCGTCATCGTCCACGACTTCGGCGTCAACCACGTCGTCGTCGGAGGACGAAGCCGCACCGGAAGCCTGGCCTGCTGCACCGGCGGCACCTGCACCAGTGGCGCCAGCGGCACCTTCAGCGCCCTGCTGGGCGTACAGCGCCTGGCCAATCTTCTGCGCGGAGGTCATCAGCTCGTTTTGTGCGGTCTTGACCTTCTCGATGTCGTCGCCCTTCAGGGCTTCCTTGAGGGCGTTGACCTTCTCGGTGACTTCCTTGACCACATCGTCGGACAGCTTGGCCTTGTTGTCGTTGACGAGCTTCTCGGTGGAGTAGGCGAAGGATTCGGCCTGATTGCGGGTCTCGGCCTCTTCCTTGCGCTTCTTGTCCTCGGCCTCGTGAGCCTGCGCTTCCTTGACCATGCGGTCGATCTCGTCCTTCGGCAGGGCGGAGCCGCCGGTGATGGTCATGGACTGCTCCTTGCCGGTGCCCTTGTCCTTGGCGGACACGTGCACGATGCCGTTGGCGTCGATATCGAAGGTGACCTCGATCTGCGGGACGCCACGCGGGGCCGGAGCGATGCCGGTCAGCTCGAAGGTGCCCAGCGGCTTGTTGTCACGGGCGAATTCACGCTCGCCCTGATAGACCTGAATGAGCACGCTCGGCTGGTTGTCCTCGGCGGTCGAGAAAATCTCGGAACGCTTGGTCGGGATGGCGGTGTTGCGGTCGATGAGCTTGGTCATGATGCCGCCCTTGGTCTCGATACCGAGGCTCAGCGGGGTCACATCGATGAGCAGGACGTCCTTGCGGTCGCCCTTGATGACGCCGGACTGCACGGCAGCGCCGACGGCGACAACCTCATCCGGGTTGACGGACTGGTTCGCTTCCTTGCCGCCAGTGAGCTCCTTGACGAGCTCCTTGACCGCCGGCATACGGGTGGAACCGCCGACGAGCACGACATGGTTGATGTCGCTCACGGAGATGCCCGCGTCGGACAGCACGTTGTTGAACGGCGTGCGGCAACGGTTGAGCAGGTCGGAGGTCATTTCCTCGAAGTGCGCACGGGTGAGCGTCTCGTCGAGGTGAACCGGGGTGCCGTCAGGCGTCATGGCCAGATACTGCATGGAGATCTGCGTGCTGGTGGCGCTGGACAGTTCCTTCTTGGCCTGTTCGGCGGCTTCCTTGAGCCGCTGCAGCGCGATCTTATCCTTGCTCAGGTCAACGCCGTACTTGTTCTTGACTTCGCCGACGAGCCAATCGATGATCTTCTGATCCCAATCGTCGCCGCCGAGGTGGTTGTCGCCGTTCGTGGCCTGCACCTGAATAGTGGAGAAGCCGTCGTCGTCCTTGCCGATTTCCAGCAGGGAGACATCGAAGGTGCCGCCGCCGAGGTCGAAGACCAGGATGCGTTCATCTTCCTTGCCCTTCTCAAGGCCGTAGGCCAGTGCCGCGGCGGTCGGCTCGTTGATGATACGCAGCACGTTGAGGCCTGCGATCTTGCCGGCGTCCTTGGTGGCCTGACGCTGGGCGTCGTTGAAGTACGCCGGGCAGGTGATGACGGCGTCGGTGACGGGCTCGCCGAGCTTCTGTTCGGCGTCCCTCTTGAGCTTCATCAGGATCTGCGCGGAAATCTCCTGCGGGGTCCACTTCTTGCCGTCGATCCCAACCGTCCAGTCAGTGCCCATATGGCGCTTGACGGAGCTGATGGTGCGATCGACATTGGTGACGGCCTGGCGCTTGGCGACTTCGCCAACCAGAATCTCACCTGACTTGCTGAAGGCGACCACCGACGGGGTGGTGCGAGCACCTTCCGCGTTCTCGATAACGGTGGGCTCACCGCCTTCCAGCGTTGCGATGCAGGAGTTTGTCGTACCCAAATCGATACCAACTGCGCGTCCCATATGTTCTCCTTTATTGTTGTTCTGTTATCTACGTCTTCGCTCAATCGGCACCGCCCGGAGGCCGTGCCGTTGGATGCTTCCAAACTTGAGCCTACATCACTCAACTTTGGATGGCCAACTTTTATTCCCACATGTCACGAAAATTTTTTCCGCCCATGCAAGCGAGCCACACCGATGCCGTCAGCAAGCCAACAACACGCATGCCTGAAACGGGCCAGACCAGCTCCCCCTAACAACAAACGCCGGCCGCCCGCGCAATCGCGGACCTGCCGGCGTTGTTCGCCCCGAAGGACGTCACACACTAGGAATATGAGAAGAAGGATTCAGAGATTCCCCACGGAGCCCCGACAGGGCATCCGGATGATTTCGAGCCTGCCGTACTCGCCAAACCCGACCCGCGAAAGGCCAGTCCAGCCAATCGGCCGACCCGAATGCCCTCCGGGGACAGCGGCAGCAGCCACAACACACCGAAGGACATGCGGGGACTCCCTATTCAGTTATCGCGGCATTCGCCGGAGCTCTTTGGCGGCGCCACCGCTGACACCGCCGCAGGGCTTACTTCCGAGCGAATATGCCGCGGCGCCATGCGGCGAGCAAACCACCGGCGACGGCGAGCGCAAGCGCCATCATCACCGTGCCGAGGATGCGGGTACCGGTTTGGCCGAGGGCACCCACCAAGGCGCCGCCCAACCCGGCTTGCCGGGCCTTGTTACCAGCCTTGTTACCAGCCTTGTCACCAGTCTTCGGCGCAATCACGACGTTGCTTGCACCGTTGCCGGTGAGACCGAACTCGGTCGCGATCTTCGTGCCGGACTGCTTGCCGGTGACGGTCAGCGTGTAGGTCGATGCGCTCGGGTCGAAGCCCTTGACGCCGTTGAAGCCGATGGTCGTGGTCTCACCGGTGGCGACGCGCACTCCGGAGACCGGGGTGTCATCGTTCGATGAGGCGAGCACGGCACCGGTTTCCGTGTCTTGCAGCTGGTAGCCGAGCACTGCGTCGCCGTTGAACCCGGCGACCTTCGCCACGCCGTCCTTGACGGAAACCTTGGCGTTGGAGGACAGCGCGTTCTGCGCGTCAGTATCGGCCGCGAGTCCAAGGGATTTGGCGATGGTGTAGAAATTGTCGGTCTGATCCGTCAAGCCGTCGACACGAGATGCGCCGGGGCCGGAAGCCGCGATGCGCAGCTGGGTGCCGGTGTGCTCCATGCCACCGTCGTTGTATCCCCTGGAAGCGTCCTCCGCATCCGGATCGGTGACGGTCGCGGTGCCGTAAGACACGACGATCTGGGCGCCATCAACCGGAGACTTGAGGATGGTGCTGAGCGCGTAGGCCGGCGGCTCGCCGACGATCTGGCTCGTATGCGCGTGGTCAGCGGTGACGATGATCAAGGTGTTGGACAGATCGACCTTCTTCAGCGCAGCGGAGATCGCCTTGTCGAGGTCGTCGGTCTCACCGATCTGGCTGCAGGCGGTGACGGCCGCCACAGCCCCGGCGATGATTGCATGTCGTTTCACTTCTATTCCTTTCCTCGACGAAAACCGGCAGGCTCCTGTTCGTTCATCTGCAAACCGATTGCTGCTGGGCCGGTTTCCGTCCGATTGCACGCTATGCCGGCAAAGCATCGGGCAACGTTCGCACAGTCGAGGGGCATCCCAACTCTTGGTGAATTCTCAGAGAATTCGTGCTTTCTCGCGATTTTTGAAAGATGGTGGCGCAATCATCGGCGCCGAAGCTGACAACGTTTGCAAATATTATGAAACAGCTGTACAATTGCGAGACGGAATCAGCGTTGAATCTTGATGGCACGAGCATGAAGCAAAGGGGCAGGAATGGCAAAAGCTGGCATTCGAGATGTCGCCAAAGTGGCGGGAGTATCCATCTCAACGGTTTCGCGCGCCTTCACGCGCCCAGAACTGGTATCAGAGAAAACCCGACGGAAAGTGCTCAGTGCCGCGGACAAGCTGGACTTCAACATCTCCCGCTCCGCCACCGCTCTGAAAACCGGTCAGGCATACCGTGTCGCGCTCCTGATGAACGAGGAAATCACCAGCTGGTTCAACACCGAAGTCTTCGCCGGAATCAACGACATCCTTCACGATGCCGGATATGACATCTCCCTGTTTCAGCACATCGACACAGCCGAGAACCGCAAGGAGTTCTTCACCACTCTGCCGGTCCGCCGCAACGTCGACGCCGTATTCGTCAACTCGTTCTCCATCGACCCTTACGAGGTCGAACAGCTCAAACGCATCCACGTCCCGATCATCGGCATCAACACACCGTCCGCCTCGAATTTCGACGCCTCCGTCAGCATCAATGACGAAGAGGGCATGTTCATGGCGGCCCAGCATCTGATCAATCTCGGGCACCGTCACATCGTGTACACGTGCTCGGAACCTGCCAAAGGCATCACATCAAGCATCGACGACCGCGGGCGCGGATTCATACGCGCGTGCAAGGCCGCCGAGCACAATCACGACTTGCAATGGCAGGTATTGTCCGTCCCCCGCGGCCGTGCGTTCGCCGATTCCGCACTCACGGCGCTGCTTGCGCTCGACGAATTCCCGGACGCCATCTGCTGCCAGATGGACATGATGGCCATTCCGCTGGTGCTCAAGCTCGAGCATTACGGCCACTTCACGCCGAAGGACTACTCAATCATCGGCTTCGACGATAGCCCGTACGCCGACACGATCAATCTGACCACCATGCGGCAAAATCCGCGCGATATGGGACGAAACGCCGCCATGAAGGCGCTCAAGCTCATCGCCGACGAACCGTTGGACAACCCGCACGAGACAATACAACCCCAGTTGGTGCTGCGCGGGTCAGACGCCGTGTTCAAGAAGTAACGGCAGCGCAGCTCGGCGGTTCACACCACCGGCAGCTCACATCACCGGCAGCGCGCACAACAGCAACGTCACCGGGTACAACGCGTAGAACACCCACTTCGTCCACGGATGGCCGTACCCCAGTTCGTCGCGCCGCGTGTGCAGCATCGCCACGCCGACCGCCGGCATGATGAAGAACACCGCCCCGAGCACACCTGCGGTCATCATCATCGTGTTCTCGTGCGCGTCCAACGCGTAGAACACCAACGCCATGCCGATGAGCAGCACACCCATATTGAACATGCCTTGGCGCAGACCGACATGCAGGAGCAGCGCCCAGGCGAGCCCTGCGGCGGCAACCAGCACGATGGCAGCCCATTTCGCCACACCTTGTAGGTTCTTGCGCACCCAGTCGACCGCCGCGATCACGATCAGCGCGATCATCAGCGCGAACACCGGGTTCTGCGAGTTCATATCCCAGACTTTGCCAGATGTCGCCATATCGTATGGAACTTCGGAGATGATGGCGAGCGCCAGCAGACGTATCCCGTATTGCACGACGCTATGCGTGTGGCGATACCCTTGCACCAGCAACCACGCGTACAGGGGCACGGCGGTCCAGGAGACCACTTCGCAGATGACCAGAACCGTCATCGCGACCATGTCGTCGGATCCGGGCTGATACCCGAGCATGGACGGCAGGATGGTCGTGCCGATGGTGGCAAGAAGCACAAACAGCCACCCGACGGTTTTCACGCGGAATGTCGTCATTCCCCGCCGGCGGTTACGCCCTCCGCGCGCCGCCTGATTGTCCGCGTACTCCTCCGTCACGGTGTCTTCCATATCCGGTTTGCACCACCTATCCGTCAGTCGTGTCCATGACTCCGGCGGCGTGGCCTGAATGCCACGGCCGCCGGCAACTGGGGGACATTATCCCATACAGTACTGGAGGCCGTCTGCAAATGCGGCGTTTTCACTCGCCGAGCACAAAAGCGGTCAGCGCACCGTAATCGGCGCCGTTGAGGGAAAGCACCGCCTGTTCGCAGATTTCAGGATCGTCCTGGCGTGAAATCGCGGTGTGCAAGTAGACCCCATCGATGCCTGCAGAGGCAGCACCTTGGATGTCGCACCGCTCCTCGTTGCCGACCATCAGCGCGCGGTCAGGCGTCGTGTACTCGTACTCCAACGCGCGCAGGAAGAACTTCGGCGATGGCTTGCGCATGCCTTCCTCACTGGAGATGACAATGCGGTCGAGGGCCTTGTTCAGTCCGGTCACCTCGATTTCAGGACGCGTATAGCAAGCTTGCGCATTGCTGGCGAGCACAGTGCGAATGCCGGCTTCACGCAGTTTGCCGAGCATCTCGAGGGCGCCGGGGTACAGGCCGAACTTGCTGGTACTGGCCTTGCGGAACACCCACGCGGCCTTCGCAGCGAGCTGCGGCGAAGCCATCGAACCGCCGGCCGCATACAAACGCTGGAAGACCGGAAGCACGTCTGGCTCCACCCAATCAGGGTGTTCCGCGCCCTTGCGCGCTTCCTGAACGTTGACCGCATTGAGCTGGTCGAAACTCGCCTTCAAATGGGCTGCGTCATCGTAATGGGCGCCCGTGGCGTCGAGGAACTCCCACAACTCCTGCCACGGCTTCGCCGCCTGTTCGTCCGTGTGGATGTCAATCAATGTCCCGTACAGGTCGAATAGCACCACCTCGTATCGCATAGTCACGCTCCTCGCTCCTCCAAATCATGTGCTTTGCAGTACCCACCAGATGACGGACGTCGTGACGGCCCGCTTCAATTCAACCGGTTTTCCTGCCATTGTACGCAGAACAATGATGCCATGACGCGTATATGGGCGGTTTTGTGGAATGACGGCGGGCGGATGCATGTTAAGTCCGAACGGCACCATGCGCCAGACCACGCTGGCACACTGGCCGAACCGTGCAGCATACCGCCGGGACCTGCGCAACCGCCCGCAATCGGACGATCAAACGGCCAATAACAGCCGAACGGTCGCAAACAACCAGGCAACCGTCACACGTGTACAATCACGAAACTCTGCGGCCCCAAGGTCACTTCGCTACCGCGCGCCTGCGCATTGCCCAGACACAGCAGCACGGTCGGGTCATTGGCCTTGTCGCCTTGCGCGGGGACGGTGATCGTTTCGGTATTCAGCCCCGGGTTCATCGCGACGACGAGACGCTCCGAACCGTCTTCCGCCACCCGCGAGTAGGCGAAGGACCGCCCCCGCTCGGGTTGGGCGAGCACGACGAGCGGCGCCTTGGCCCGCAACGCGCGATGGTCGGCACGCAACGACAGCAGAGCGCGCACCCATGCGAGCATGGAATCGGTCTCCCGCTCCTGTTCGGCCACGTTCGGCGCATCCTCAGCCGGGTCGACCGGCAGGTAGAGCGAATCCGAGTCCGCGCTGGAGAATCCCATGTTCTTCGACCTGTCCCACTGCATGGGCGTGCGGCTGCCGGTGCGCGCGTACCCGCCTTCCTTGGTCGGCAGATCGCGGTAGCGCATGCCGATTTCGTCGCCGTAATAGATGAACGGCACGCCCGGCATGGTCAGGAACATACCGAACGCCACCTGCTGCTCACGTTTGGTCAGACGCGGCGCGAGACGCGGCGTGTCGTGATTGCAGGTGATGAAGCAGAAATACCCTTTGCCGCGGATCGCCTGATACTGCGGGATGTACTGGCTGAGGAACTCCTGCACACTTCCGCCACCCTTGGCACTGAAATAGCTGTGGTCGTCCGCGGTGTCGAGCGCATTGTCCGTGTTCCGCGCGAGCAGGTTGTAGCCGTTCGGATTGCCGCCGAAACGCCAGTCGAGGTAGAAGTCCATATCGAAACCGGCTTCCAGGGCCTGTTCGGGCACACCCCACTCGGAGACGAAAGCCGCCTGTGGGAATTCGGATTTGATGGTGCCGAGCATCTCCTGCCATGCCTTGATAGTCTCCGGCTTGTCCTCACCGTCGTTTTTGACCAGCGAGTTCGCCATATCGACGCGGAATCCGTCGCAGCCGAGCCCAAGCCAGAAGCGCATGACGTCCACCATCGCGTCCCTCGTAGCCTTCGCCGCGGCCGAATCGGTGGAGGACTGCCACCGCCGGTCACGCTTCGCAAAGCCGTAGTTCAGTGCAGGCTGGCATTTGAAGAAGTTCAGGATATATGTGGCGTTGCGTTCGCTTTCCCCGCCGATGAACGGCATCGAGTAACCTTCGAACGCGCTGTCGGTCCAGATGTAGCGGTCGGAGTACTCGTTGCGTTCGGCGCGCTGGCTTTCTTTGAACCACGGATGTTCCTCGCTGGTGTGCCCGGGCACAAGGTCGAGCAGCACGTGGATGCCGCGCGCATGCGCCTGGCGGAACAGCTCGACCAGATCGTCGTTGGTACCGTAACGCGGGGCGACCTTGCGGTAGTCTCGCACGTCATACCCGGCGTCCTTGAAAGGCGAGTCATAGCAGGGGTTGATCCATAACGCGTTGCACCCCAGCGAGGCGATGTAGTCGAGCTTGCCGGTGATGCCGGGAATGTCGCCGATGCCGTCGCCGTTCGTGTCGCAGAAACTTTGCGGGTAGATTTCGTAGAACACGGCTGTATCCAGCCATGCCGGCCGCGTGAATGTTGTCGTCATGTCGTTCCCTTCTTTCTGGCTTCCGCCATCCGGCCTGTTTGCCTTGCCGGTACAAGGGCGGATGCCGCGTATGCGACGCTGCGCACGCTTGGGGATGCGCCTTACCAGCACGCACCCGTCTGTGTCTGTTGCACCACTGTGTTCAGTAGTTCAGCAAACGCTAGCACACGAGATGCACTTCGACACCCGCAGACGGTGCAGACATCTCAGAAGGAGTCAAAAACCGCATAATATCAACCCGTAACCGTTGTACCAAAATCATTTCGCCGGGTCCCCACCGCAAAAAGACACGCGAAACCGTGAAATTTGCATCGTTTTTTGCGAACGTATGCAAATCCATGTATACTGTGTTGTGGTTCGGAGGTACGCAACAATCCGCCCACTTCGGTGAGCGGGCGTGCATCCGGTCAGATAGCCCGAAGGGGCAGAAGGCCGGGTGCGGACCGCTGCACCGAAAACACACTCGCTCCGCGAAAGCGGGGCGGAATTTTAGGAGGTCAAGGATGACATACATGAAGAAGATTCTGGGCGTCACCGCCGCTGTGGCGATGCTGCTCGGAGCGAGCGCCTGCGGTTCCAGCAACAATGGCGGCACTGCAGCGAAGAGCACCCAGGCAATCAAGCTGACCGTGTGGGGCCCGTCCGAGGATCAGGCGAAGTCCAGCTCCTGGCTGCCCACCATGGAAAAGCAGTTCGAGAAGGCTCACCCGGAGTACAAGATCACGTGGAAGAACGCAGTGGTCTCCGAAGGTGACGCAGGCACGACCGTCAAGCAGGATCCGTCCGCCGCAGCCGATGTCTACATGTTCTCGAACGATCAGCTCGGTACCCTGATCGACGCCCAGGCAATCGGCGAGGTTTCCGATGACGCCAAGGCACAGATCAAGAAGCAGGACGACGCGGCTGTCATCAAGTCCGTCACCGGCACCGATGGCAAGATCTACGGCGTTCCGTTCACCGGCAACACCTACTTCATGTACTACAACAAGTCCAAGTTCTCGTCTGACGACATCAAGTCCCTCGACACCATGCTCCAGAAGGGCAAGGTTTCCTTCAACCTCGGTAACTCCTGGTACCTGCCGGCCTTCTACACCGGCGCTGGCATGACCCTGTTCGGCAAGGACAGCGCCACCGCCAAGGACGGCGTGAAGATGGATTCCGCCGCCGCGACCGACGTCACCAAGTACCTCGTTGACCTGGTCAAGAACCCGAACTTCGTCGTGGACAACGACGAGGGCGCCGGCCTCGCCGCCATGCAGAACGGCACCGTGGACGCCATCTTCTCCGGCACCTGGTCCGCTTCTGACGTGAAGAAGGCCCTCGGTGACAACTACGCCGCAGCCCAGCTGCCTTCCTTCACCACCTCCGGTGGCAAAACCTACCAGATGAAGGCGTTCTACGGCTCCAAGGCAGTCGCTTTCAACCCGAACTCGAAGTATCCGCAGGCTGCTGCTGAGTTCGCCACCTACCTCGGCTCCACCGAGGCTCAGAAGGCCCACTACACCATGCGTCAGATCGTCCCGACCGACAAGTCCCTGGCTTCGACCTACAAGAACGATCCGGCTGCCGTGGCTCAGAACGACACCATCGCGAACACCTCGACCCTGCAGCCGACCATCGCCGCGATGGGCAACTTCTGGGATCCGTGCAAGACCTTCGGCACCGCCATCGTCAACGGCGATGTGAACGCTGGCAACGCTCAGGCGAAGGCTCAGGCTTGGCTCGACGGCTACAAGAACATCGCTTCCGCCAGCAGCAGCTCCAAGTGAGCAGGCTCGCGTAAGCGAATAATGTAACAGTGTCTGCAAGACGCCCCGCCCCCGGCTTTGCGGGGCGGGGCGTCTTGCATAGTACCCATCAAACAATCGAAAGGTCGTCCGCATGACAACTGCGACAGCCGCGGCGGGACGCAGAGTGCGCAAGCGTAAGCGCAGCAACTCTGATGGTCTTCAGCCGTCACCATACAGATTCTCCGTGGCGTGGAAGAACGGGGATGTCCTGACACGTCTCTCACTCTTCATCTTCGGCCTCGGCGATCTCGCCCGCAAGCAAATCGTCAAGGGTCTGGCGTTCTTGGCCAGTGAAGTGCTTATCATCTTGTACCTGATCAACAAAGGCGGCACCTATCTGGGCAAGCTCACAACACTGGGCACCGCCAAGCAGACCAAGGTCAAGGTCAACGGCTTCTGGGTCTACCAGGCCGGCGACAACTCGGTCATCATCCTGCTGTACGGCGTCATGAGCGTGTTCGTGCTGCTTCTGCTCATCCTGCTTGCCTCCCTGTCCCTGCGCAGCGCGTACAAGGCACAGGTCGCCATCAAGAACGGCGAGCGTCCGAACACCATCGGCCAGGACCTGCGTTCCCTGTTCGACCAGAACGCGCACGTCGGCCTGATGTTCCTGCCGACCCTGGGCATCGTGGTCTTCACCATCCTGCCGCTGGTGTTCATGATCTCCATGGCATTCACCAGCTACGACCAGAACCACACGGTCCTGTTCTCCTGGGTAGGCCTGAAGAACTTCGGCACCGTGCTCGGCAACAGCGGCGGCGACGTGAACGCCAAGCTGTTCTTCTCGGTGCTCGCATGGACGCTGATCTGGGCGTTCTTCGCCACCTTCCTGAACTTCTTCCTCGGTATGTTCATGGCCATGATCATCGAGCGCAAGACCATCAAGGGCAAGGCCTTCTGGCGCGCATGCTTCTCGATGTCCATCGCAGTGCCGCAGTTCGTATCCCTGCTGGTTATGCACACCATGCTCCAGCGTGACGGCGCGATCAACCGCTTGCTGGAAAGCTGGGGCTGGATCAGCGGTCCGCTGCCGTGGCTGTCGAACGCCACATGGGCCCGCGTCACGGTTATCGTGATCAACCTGTGGATTGGTATTCCGTACACCATCATGCAGATCACCGGTATTCTCCAGAACGTGCCGACCGAACTGTACGAGGCGGCTGAAATCGATGGCGCCAACTGGTGGCAGCGGTTCTGCAACGTGACCATGCCGTACATCTTCTTCGTGCTCACACCGTACCTGATCACCACCTTCACAGGCAACGTGAACAACTTCAACGTGATCTACCTGCTCACAGGCGGCGAACCGACCCCGGTCGGCGCGTCCGCAGGCAAGACCGATCTGTTGATCACCTGGCTGTACAAGCTGACGGTCGACAAGAACAACTACAACCTGGGTGCGGTCATCGGCATCATGACGTTCATCGTCCTTGCCGTGGTCTCGCTGCTGACCTACCGCAGCTCCGGTTCGTACAAGAATGAGGAGGGCTTCCGGTGAGTAATCCAACTGCTGACACCACAGTCGCCAAGAAGGCCAAGGGCAATTCGTACAAGCGCCGTATCGCCGGCGATGTCGTCGCCTACATCTTCCTGACCGTCATGGCCGTCATCTGGCTCATGCCGATCGTGTGGGTGTTCCTCGAAAGCTTCAACAAGAACACACAGCCGTACCAGAGCACGTTCTTCCCGACGAAGTACACGTTCCACAACTACGTGCAGCTGTTCACGGAGACCGACGTGATGAACTTCCCGCGCATGTTCCTCAACACGCTGGTCATCGCCATCTTCGTGTGCATCATCTCGCTGTTCTTCGTGCTGTCCGTGTCCTTCTGCATGTCCCGTCTGCGCTTCCGCGGACGTAAGACCTTCATGAACATCGCCCTCATTCTGGGCATGTTCCCGTCCATCATGGCCGTCATCGCCATCTACTTCATCCTGAAGGCCTTCGGCCTGACGGAAGGCGGATTCGTGATCATCGCCCTGATTCTCGTCTACTCGGCGGGTTCAGGCGCAGGCTTCTACGTCATGAAGGGCTACATGGACACCATCCCGATGTCGCTTGACGAGGCCGCCTACCTGGACGGCTGCACCAAGTGGCAGGTGTTCACCAAAATCATCATCCCGATCTGCAAGCCCATGATCGTGTACCAGGCGATTATCGGCTTCCTGACCCCGTGGCTCGACTTCGTCATGGCGAAGGCAATCGCCCGTACCCAGGACAACTTCACTGTCGCTCTGGGTCTGTGGCAGATGCTGCAGAAGGAATACATCAATCAGTGGTACGCCCGCTTCGCCGCCGGCGCAGTGTGCGTCTCCATCCCGATTGCGATTCTGTTCATCGTCATGCAGCGCTTCTACCAGGAGTCCATGTCGGGCGCAGTCAAGGGCTGATTCCCGGCAATACCAATCAAGGGGACGGATCCGGGGCATTCAGGCTCCGGGCCGTCCCCTTTCGTATGCGGCCAACAGCCGCGCATCACACACACACCATTCAATCTTGACCGGACATACCCCGTTCAGGGGCAGACACCCGGTATCACAAGGGGAACTCATGTCTTTTGCCGAAACATCGTGGCCTGATTACGCAGGCCCGCTCGGGTCTCAGCTGCTTGACCACGGCACGGTCTTCACCGTGTGGTCGCCTTCCGCGGTTGCAGTCACATTGCGATTGTTCAGTACCAGCGATCCAAAGGACGGCCCGTCGGCGACCGTCGCGCTGGAACGTGCCCAGGATGGGGCTTGGCAGTATCGCAGCGCCGAGCGGCTCGCTGGGACCTACTACGACTACATGCTGACCTTCCCGGCATCCGCGGTCAGCAACGTGCCCAGCGACGCCATCATCAACGCCGCCGAAAGCACGGTCACCATCCGCACCGCCGACCCGTGGGCCAAGGCGAGCGGCGTCAACGGCGAACGCAGCATGGTCGTCGATCTCGATTCGACCAATCCCGACGGTTGGCTGTCCGACCGCTCCCCCGACATTCCCGCTTCCCAAACCGTGATTTGGGAGACGCATGTCGGCGATTTCAGCAACGACCCGCACGGCGGATTCCCCAAAGGGCATCGCGGCAAGTTCCTCGCGTTCACCGATGCGCATACGACCTTGGACAACCAGCCCGGCGGATTCCCCACCGGCATCGCGTATCTGAAGCGTCTGGGTGTCACCCACGTGCAAATCATGCCGTTCTACGACTACGGGTCGGTCGATGAGGCGACTGGCAGCCCCTACAACTGGGGGTACGACCCGGTCACTTACGATGTGCCGGAAGGCTCGTATAGCACCGACCCGTATGACGGGGCCGTCCGCATCCGCGAGTGCAAGTCGATGATTGCAGCGCTGCACCGGGCGGGCATCCGTGTGATCATGGATGTCGTTTACAACCACATGTACGAGAACGACAACGAATTCGAGCGCATGGCCCCCGGGTATTTCTGCCGTCGTGACGATACCGGCGGATTCGCCAACGGTTCGGGCTGCGGCAACGACATGGCCAGCGAACGGCCGATGTTCAGCCGGTTCATCGTGGATTCGCTCGTATATTGGGCACGCGAGTACCATGTGGACGGATTCCGCTTCGATCTGATGGGCCTGCTGGACACGCAGACCTTGAATCGTGCGCGCAAGGAGCTGGACAAACTGCCGGGCGGCGAATCCATCCTCATGTACGGTGAACCGTGGTCCGCCGACAAGACGAATGCCGAACCGTCGTTCACACTTGCGGACAAACAGGGACGCAGGCTGCTGGACGCGCGAATCGGCTGGTTCTGCGACGAAAGCCGTGACTCCATCAAAGGCAATGTCATGCTCGGGCGCAAGCCCGGATACGTCAACGGGCAACCGTCCGAATTCGCTGAACTGGTCCGTCACGCGCTCAACGGCTGGCGCGGCACCGAGGCTCAAGGCAAGCAGGTCGGGCAAATCATCCAGTATGTGTCGGCGCATGACGATCTGACGCTGTGGGACAAACTCTGCCTGACCATGCGCGACGACCCCGCACACGCCGATTATGACGCGACTGGGGATGTGCAGGATATCCTCGCGGCCAACGCGATCGCCGCCGGGCTTGTGCTCACGTCCGCCGGATTGCCGTTCATGCTCTCCGGCGAGGAGTTCACCCGCACGAAGTACGGTTGCGATAATTCCTTCGACCGCAGCGCTGAGCTCAATTGGCTGGATTGGGGCAGGGCGTCCCGCCTGTCATCGTTGATCGAATGGTACCGGACACTGATTGCGGTGAGAAAAGCCCACCCGGACTTCTATGACGGCCGACGCATCGCTTTGGATTCCCCCGAGGAGGTCATCGCAGCGCAGGTTGGCGACGACCTGGCGGTGTGCGCGAACCCCACCACGAATGGTGTGACAGTCAGGTTGCCGCAGAATACGGCTGATGCCACACGGCATTGGGCGGTCATCGCCGATTCGACGGATGTGGCGGCGGGTGCCGCCGATGGCAAGGCGC
Organism: Bifidobacterium sp. LCP19S3_E9; assembly: GCF_052121135.1. Classification (NCBI taxonomy): domain Bacteria; kingdom Bacillati; phylum Actinomycetota; class Actinomycetes; order Bifidobacteriales; family Bifidobacteriaceae; genus Bifidobacterium; species Bifidobacterium sp. LCP19S3_E9. The sequence goes on from NZ_JBQKEV010000007.1 coordinate 98,570, forward strand.
AGGTCGCCGGTGGCACCGAGCTTTCCGTACCGGCACGTACCTTTGTGGTGGTCGCGTTGCAGTGACGCGCTTGCGACGGGCGCTCACCGTCCCGGGCGGCAGGTCCCCGCGGTGACACCCGTCAGGCCCCACGTCCCGCATGTCGTTTCCATCTGCGACACGCCGGGCGTGGGGTCTTTCTCATTAGGATTGCAAACGATAGTAAGATTCTAAGCCCAAATACGCCGTACCCCAGACCAAACCCCCTCTTTTCATCAACAATCTCAACGCACCCGAGATATTGCAAACGATTTCAATACGCGCTAAAATATCAATATCCAGATTCGGCGGCTGTCCCAATGACGGTCAAAGCCGCCGGCAGGAACCTGTCATCGCATACTCGAGAGGAGCGAAGGAGCGCATTATGTCCGATCAGACGGCATCGTCGCCATCCAGCCAAGACGTCCGGCGGGAAGAAAGCCCGGAACGTCTCGCGCGGCCATTAATCAGGCTTGCCAAAGCAAGCGGAATTTCCACCTCATATATCGACCAGCTCGGCACATACGTTGAAATCAGGGATGAAGTGCTGGTGAGCGTGCTTGCCGCACTCGGTGTCGATGCTTCCAGCGATGACGCCATCGAAGCGTCGCTGGAAACCTTCCACCGTGCCTCCTGCGACCAGCTGGTGCCGCCGACGGTTGTGGTGTTCTCAGGCGCCGCGACCCGCGTGCCGGTCCATGCGGCCACGGCGGCCCCCGAACTGTCGCTCACCCTCGAAAACGGCGAAGCCTATGACGGCGATCTCAACGCCCTGCTGATCAAGGACGCCGACGCGGATCCGGCGATTCCCCACGCCTACACGCTGACCATGCCGGGCAACCTGCCGGCCGGCTACCACACCCTCCATGTAGCCGATGGCAACCGGTCCGCCGACGCCACGGTCCTGTGCGCCCCGGCGCGGATTCCCGTTCCCGAGCCGGTCGCGCAGCACCACCGTTGGGGTTGGATGACCCAGATGTACTCCGTGCGTTCCAAGGAATCATGGGGTGTCGGCGACTACGGTGACCTGCGCGAACTGCTGCACGACGCTGGCAAGCAGGGCGCCGATTTCATGCTGATCAACCCGATTCACGCGGGCACCCCGATCCCGCCGATCGAACCTTCACCGTATCTGCCGGAATCACGCCGATTCCTCAATGTCACGTACATCCGCCCGCAGCAAATCGAAGAATACGCCGAGCTTGACCCCGACGCTCGCGCACAGGTCGACGCCCTGCACGACAGCGTCAAGGCGGCCAACGACAACCCGGATCCGTTGGATCTCAACGCTTCCTGGACCGCCAAGCGCAAGGCGCTGTGGGTGATTTACCAGCACGGCCGTTCTGCGGAACGCCAGGCCGCGTTCGACGCCTTCGTCAAGGCCGCCGGCCCGGACCTCGATGCGTTCGCCGCATGGTGTGTGGCGTTCGAAGTGTGGGGCGCGCCTTGGGAAGAGGACAAGAACCCCTGGTTCTCGACACTGAATCGCGATTCGCCCGAAGTCGCCGAACTGGTTCGCGAGCATCAGGATCTGTTCGATTTCCAGCGTTGGCTGCAATGGATTGCTGACGAACAGGTTGCTCAGGCACAGGCCGCCGCGAAGGATGCCGGCATGGCGCTCGGTCTCATGCAGGATATGGCGGTCGGCGTGCACGCGTACGGCGTGGACGTGTGGTGGAATCCAGAACGATTCGCGGTCGGCAGCGTCACTGTCGGCTGCCCGCCGGACTTCTACAATCAGCAAGGCCAGGATTGGGGCCAGCCGCCGTTCAATCCGCGATATCTGGAGCGCACCGGTTATCGTGTCTACCGCGAGATGGTGCATAATGTGTTCGCCCATGCTGGTGCGGTGCGTATCGACCATGTGCTCGGCCTGTTCCGCCTGTGGTGGATTCCAAAGGGTGAAGGTGCCAAGGGCGGAGCGTATGTCACGTACAATTACCGCGCAATGCTCGCCGTACTGTCGATTGAGGCGAGCCGAGCAGGCGGTATGGTCATCGGAGAGGATCTCGGAACGGTTCCCGCCTACGTGTCCCAAGTGCTTGCCGACCATGGCGTGCTCGGCACGGTGGTGGAATGGTTCGCCCGTGTCAACAACTCCCCGACCGCCGGCGACCCGTACGCCGACCCGTCCACGTACCGCAAGTACGCGCTGGCTTCCGTCACTACGCACGATTTGCCGCCAACTGCCGGATATCTCGAGTTCGAGCATGTCAAGCTACGCGAAGAGTTGCACCTGCTGAGCGAACCCGTGGAGGAGTTCCAAAAGGCAGCAAGCGCCGAACGCGATGCGATGCTCAAGCTGCTGGTCGACGGTGGCTGGCTGGATGCCGACGCAGCACAGGATGTTCCCGCCCACGAGCAGGAAATCGTCGAGGCGATGCACCGAATGCTGCTCAACGCTCCGTCTCTGCTGCTACAAGCAGCGTTGGTTGATGGCACCGGCGAACACCACACCCAGAATCAGCCGGGTACCAGCACGGAATACTGCAACTGGCGCGTGCCGCTGCATGATGCCGATGGCAATCTGGTCCATACGGATGAGGTGTTCAAGAATCCACGCGTGCTGTCGCTGGCTGCCGTGATGCGCGGCGAGTGAGCCGGCTGTGCCGGGCTGGCAACGATGATGGCCGCCCGCTTCCCAATCGGAAGCGGGCGGCCATCATCATGCCGTATCATACATGGCGTGCGCCGTACCGACTGCTATCTTTACGCCTCTTGTATGGCTTTCGTGCCGCCGTTGAGCCAATCCGCATCATCATGGCTGCCGCTTTCCACGGTCTTCGTGTAGGGGGTGAATACGCGTTCCAGCAACGGGATGTGCAGCATCACGCACGTGCCGTACCCCATGAGCAACAACAGGAACAACCCCTGCGGCATGTACCGCCAGCAAACCGCGATTAGCGCGATATACACCGCGTCGATGGCCACCATGCCCACCGTGACGCCGATGTGCGAGACACCGAAGATGTACGCGTTGGCGAGGGTGCGCCCGAAACCGTTCTCGAAGCGCGCCTGCAACGCCCATACCCATTCGAATCCGATGACCCATAGGATCGTAAACGCGAATTTGGGGATAAGCAGCGGCGTGATCTGCAGGAAGATCCAGGATGCCACGAGCCCAGCCCCGATTGGCCCGAATATCAGCCATGCCAATGTGGATTTGGGGAAATTGTTTTTGAACGCCCTGAAGTAATTCACTGTCACATGGCCTTCGCCGAGTATGGACCGGCGGGCGGCATCGTGCCCCGCGGCAAGCGCCGCGCCCATCGTGACGACGGGGATGGAGGTCACCAGCATCAGGATGTTGATCCAGATGGCATCGATGAGGTTGCTCAGCCCGCGCATGAACGGGGAATCCGGGGAAAGGAAATGCATGGGAGACTCCTTGGGGTGGCAGGGTTCCTATTCATCCTAGCAACCGCCACCAGCAATCGTTGTCATGTGATGCGCCGGTTGGCGCAAGGCTGATACCATCGCTTGAGGGATTCTCAGCCCAGCCTTGTGAGGGTTCCCGTCCCACCTGCTACCCACACCTTTCACAAACTGTCTACGTTAACGCCCGCCTCCGCGTCACCGGTTTGCGAGAAGCACCCGGCCGGTGTGTGGAACCGATCCTCACACACCGGCACCTATACACCGTGAAAGCGATGAAGGCGGGCCAGTCGAAACCGGTCCGCCTTCATTGTTAGGAGTTCAGAGGAAGAATTTCAGCCCTTGACTGCGCCAGCAATCACACCCTTCACGATGTACTTCTGGCAGATCAAGTAGAAGATGATGATCGGCAGGATGGCCAACACCAGGCAGCCCATCATCGCGCCCATATCGACTGAACCATAGCCGCCCTTGAGGTACTGCACGGCGATCGACATGGTCTTGTACTTGTTGAGGTCGAGGGTCAGGTACGGAAGCAGGTAGTCGTTCCAGATCCACATGGTCTCAAGGATGGCCACGGAGATGATGGACGGCCGCATGATCGGCACCACGATATTGAAGAAGATGCGCGGCACGGATGCACCGTCGAGCATTGCAGACTCCTCAAGCTCCTGCGGGATGCCCTTGACCACGCCGGTGAAGATGAACACCGCCAGACCTGCGCCGAAGCCCAGGTAGACAATCCACAGACCCCACGGGGTGTTGAGGCTTAGCATATCGGCGAGCTTCGAGAGGGTGAACATCACCATCTGGAACGGCACGATCATGTTGAACAGGAACAGCGTGTACAGCAGACGCGCAGCCCAATTGTCCACACGGACAATCCACCATGCGCACATGGAGCAGCACAGCAGAATCAGCGCGACGGCGCCGACCGTGATGAACACGGTCCAGCCGAAGCTGCCGATGAGGTTCGTGCGCTCGATGCCGGTGGTGTAGTTCTCCCATCCCGCGAAGGATTCCTTGTCGGGCAGGGAGAACGCGTTCTTGGAGATGTACACCTTCTTCTTGAAGGAGTTGATGAACACCAGGACGATCGGGTAGATCCACACCAAGCTGAGGATGGTGAAGAAAATCGTCCAAGCCCATGGATGATGGACGCGCTCCGAGGCGTCGATTTCCTTTTCGTCGTTCATGCCTCAACCTCCTTGCTGGAAGTCAGACGGTTCTGGATCAAGGCCACAACCGCCACGATGATGAAGAACACCACAGCCTTCGCCTGGCCGACGCCTTCGAAGCCGATGCGGCCGTAGAAGGTGCGGTAGATGTTGAGCGCCACGAGTTCAGAGGTGTTGGACGGGGCGCCGTTGGTGAGCGCGAGGTTCTGATCGTACATCTTGAAGCCGTTGGTGATGGTCAGGAAGGTGCACACGGTGATGCTCGGCATCATGAGCGGGATGATGACGTGGAACAGACGCTGGCGCCCGTTAGCACCGTCAACCTCGGCCGCCTCGATGACGTCGGTAGGCAGGGACTGCAAACCGGCGACGTAGATGATCATCATGTAGCCGATTTGCTGCCAGCACAGGAGCATGACCATACCCCAGAAGCCGTATGTCGACGAGTATGTGATGGACCTTGCCCAGTGAGCGAGCACGCCGTTGAGCAGCAGCAACCACACATAGCCCAGGATGATGCCGCCGATCAGATTCGGCATGAAGAACACGGACCTGAAGATGTTGGTGCCCTTGAAGGCCTTGGTGAGCATGTACGCGATGGCGAACGCCACGACGTTGATGATGATGGTGGTCACGATGGTGAATGCCGTCGTGTACCCCATTGCATGCCAGAATTCCTTGTCCTGAAGCGCCACGCGGTAATTACGCAGACCCACGACATGGGCATCGGTGACCGTCGTGAATTTGCAGAAGCTCAAGTAGACGCCCAAGATGAACGGCACAAGGAAACCGATGATGAACGCCGCGAAGGTTGGCAACGCGAACAGCGCCCACCAGCGGCGAATGGACTTGCCGGCCATGGTGATCATCTTGCTCTCTCCTCTCTATCTCTCTCGCCGTCACCTCGTAGTGACAACGCTTGCAAAACTAATCTATCCGACTCAACGGCGGGCTACCTCGACCCGCTGATTGAACCAACAGCTCATATGGTACGCGGTTTCATCCAAAAATACAAACGTTTTCATTTCGGCGTGGCGGTTTTTTCTTAACCGTTTAAGATACTGATTTCCGGGAAATTCTTCATACCTTGCTCATTTTGCTGCTATACTGGAGCATACAATTTTTGGGGAAAGCATTGCAACCGAATGCAATCAAGACGCCATGGCGATATCGTCGCGGCGCCGGCATCCCGCACCACGAAGGAGCCTATCACGACCGCCACAATCCAAGATGTCGCCAACCGCGCGAAAGTCTCCATTTCCACGGTTTCGCGCTCATTCACACGACCAGATCTCGTATCTCCCAAAACGCGGGCAAAAGTGCTTGCCGTGGCGGACGAGCTGAACTTCTCCATCTCCCGTTCCGCCGCAGCGCTGAAAACCGGACAGTCCCTGCGCATCGCACTGCTGGTGAGCGACCACATCAGCAACTGGTTCTCAGCCTCGGTCATCGAGGGGCTGAACGCGGAATTCTCCGCTGCCGGCTACGACCTGTCCATCATCCAGATTGACAGCCGCCAGCAGCGCAGGGAGTTCTTCGACACCCTGCCGGTGCGCCGCAATGCCGACGCCGTGGTCATCGCCTCGTTCGACATCGACGAGGAGGAAATCAATCGCCTGAGCAGTGTCGACGTGCCGATTGTCGGCGTGAATTCCGTCCTGCAAAACAGCTTCTCGGCAACCGTGAACATCGACGACCACCAAGGGTCCATCCTCGCCGCCCGGCATCTCATCCAGCTCGGGCACAGGCGCATCCTGTACGTGCGGACCAACCCCGCGCAATCACTGCATTTCAGCGTGCAGGAGCGTATCGAATCATTCCTGGGCTACTGCCGCAGCCAAGGCATCGAACCGACCGTCGTCACCGCAGAGGAGGGGACGTACCGCATCGACAACCTCATCACCCAGATCCTCAGCCTGCCCGACATGCCTACGGCTATCGCCTGCCAAGAAGACGGCATCGCCATACCGCTGATCTTCCAGCTGGAGCGTAACGGGTTCTCCGTGCCTTCAGACATCTCGGTCATCGGTTACGACGACAGCATCTATGCGCATGATGTCGGGCTCACCACCATCCGCCAGCTGCCTATCGACATGGCACGCTCGGCTGCCCGCAAGACCCTGGATCTAATCGAGGGGCATACGCCGTCGAAGCGCAACGAGGTATTCCCTGCCCATCTGGTCGTTCGCTCCTCAACCGCGCGCGTGGAAGACCGCTGAGCCCAGACGTGAGCGCACCGCCGGCCGTCCGTGCCGCCGGATACGGGCTTTCCGCCATAACAGCCCGTATCTGTGTGGATTCCCATGGTTGGCGCGGGAGATCTCTTGCGAATCGGCCGTCAGCCGGTGAACTCCCCGGATCCGGCTTCGGGAGCGTTTTCAGGAACCGCGGGATTCCAGCGTTTCCATTGGGAAATCAGTCTCCATGGCGTGGGATTCCCATAAACTCCCACGCCGAATATGGGAAAACAAGCGCAAACCGGAAAATCCGTTGGTTCTCCCGGGAGAACATCGTCATGTAGGCTCATCCGCCACGAACTCCCGGCACGGCCGACTTCCTGGCACGCGTTCGCTAGCTGCGCATTGCCACGGCATACCGGGCGCTGAACCCCAAGACCAGCCATTCCGTTTCCCGCACGCCACGCCGCCGGCCACGGGCCGGATCACCCCAGTCCGGGAATGCCCCGGCTATCGCGGCTGACTACGTACACCAACAGAATGACCCCCACCGTGGATCCACGGTGGGGGTCATTCCAACCATCAAACAAAGAAGAAAGGAGAAAAACATGGAGGGCCGGCCGCAAACCAACCGGCCCTCATGTCAGCGAGATTCCATAAGCGGCTCAGCCTTCATGGGCGGCGGAGTATTCCTTGGCCCAGCCATCGACGAAGGCGGTCTTGACGGCATCCCACTTACCGGTGCCCTGAGCGTACTCGAGGAGCGCGTTGCCGAGACCGTTCTTCCACTGCTCGGAAGGCATGAAGGCGAAGTCCCAATCAATCTGGGTCTTGCCGGACTTCTGATCGTCAACAGCGGCCTGGGTCAACGGGTTGGTGATCTTCACGCTGTCGAAGGACTTGAACGGAGTGGTCAGGCCCATCTTGTCGCTGATGGAGGAGATGCCGGTCTTCGAGGTGATGACCCACTTGAGGAAGGCCGCGGTAGCCTTCTGGTCGGCCTCGGAAGCCTTGGAGTTGATGCACCAGTAGTTCTCGGAACCGGTGACCAGACCCTCGTTCTTGTCGTCGACACCGAAGTAGATCGGCAGCATGCTGACATCGTCGGCCTTCATGCCGGCCTTCTGTAGGTCGGCCCAGGCCCAGGTGCCGTTCTGGTAGAAGGCGGCCTCGCCGAGCGCGAACTCGGAGTTCGCGTCATCACCGGTCTTGGAGCTCAGCTGCTTCGGATCGGTAGTGGAGTCCTTGAGATACATGTCGAACACGTTCTTGTACTCCGGCAGATAGGTGCCCTTGACCTTGGCCGGCTCGGTGGTCACCTTGTCCTTCTGGAACTCGTAGTAGAGCGGAAGGTTGGCCAGATGGGTCTTGAAGCGCCAGTCGGAGCTGGAATCGAAGCCTGCGGAGGTGAAGGCGCCCTTGATGCCCAGCTCGCTCTTGCGGGCCTGCATATCATCGGCAACGGCCTTCAGCGTATCGAAGGAGTTGATGTCGTCGATGGACTTGGCCTTCGCGCCGTCAAGAGCGAAGTACTTGTTCAGGATGCTCTTGTTGTAGATGAGGCCATAGGTCTCCATGGCGTACGGCACGCCGACGACCTTGTTGCCGTCCTTGAGGGCGACCTTCTTGTTGATGAGCTGCTTGTACGGCTCGGTGTTGGACATGTCGGCGGTGTAGTCCTTCCAGTTGGCAAGACCAACAGGGCCGTTGACCTGGAACAGGGTTGGGGCGTTGCTCTTCGCCATCTCGCTCTTGAGCTGCTGCTCATAGGTGCCGGATGCCGCGGTGGACACGGTGACCTCGACGCCGGTCTCCTTGGTGTATTCCTTGGCGAGGGCCTTCCACTGATCCGCCGCTTCTGGCTTGAAGTTCAGGTAGTAGACCTTGCCCTTGCCGTTGTCGCTGCTGCTGGAGCTGCCGCAACCTGCGAAGGCGCCAACCGACATAGCCGCCACTGCTGCGATAGCGATCGCTGACTTGACTGTACGATTCATCATCGAACCTTTCTCTTCCGCTGTCGTTCCGATGTTGCTCGGAAGTCGGCACTTACGTCGTGCCGTCCTATTTTCGACGTTTCCTATTATGCACGTTCCCCCGGATTTTTGCAAACGATGGCAGGAAAAGTTGTCGGTGTGTCGTGATTTTCAGCGGGCAGAGCAAACATAAATGGCTTGTTCCAAGGGATTTGCAGAGTTGCACAACATGCAACCGTTTGCTGACACGGCGTTTCTTCTTTCCCCTGTCTGAGCCGCAATCAATGATGGGTATCAGGCATCATGATGCAGGTTCAACCACCGGGCTGAGCGTCACGCGACCCCGGCAAACCAGCAGCCCCTGTGCCCCTAACTGTCCCAGAAACCTGAACGGACGAAGCAGCGTCTGCCGCCCGGGCAGAGTTAGCAGTTCCAGTGCACAATCACATGGTCGCCATGATACTGCCCCAACACGCAGTAATGCGCCGTGTCAAGCCGCAGCAACCTGCCGTCGTGCGGATCCACACCCAACCATTGCGTGGTCAAAATGCGCAGAATATGCGCGTGGGCGACAAGCAATACATCATGCCCGTCATCCAACGCAGCCGACACCTGCCGAATGACACCGCGCGTACGCTCCGCCGCCTCCGCCAGGGTCTCGCCCTCACCGTTGTGCACGGGCACCTGCTCGCCCCCAGGCAATGTGGCGGTCCAGTCGCCGGCGAGTTCCATGCTGACCCGGCTCGGGCCGTCCCGCCACACATCCCATGCGAAACCACTCGCCTCACTGATTTGTTGCCGGGTATGGCCCTCCGCCCTGCCGTAATCCCACTCGGCAAGTCCGTCAAGCACTGTGGCCTGCGGATACCCGGCGAGCGCCGCGGTCTGCCGTGCCCTGCGCAACGGGCTGACGAATACGTGGTCCGGTGCGAATCCTTGCGGGAACACCTGCAACAGCCGCGCGCCGGCCTGCCGCGCCTGATCCTGCCCTGTTGGTGTCAGGGGGATATCGGTGCGTCCGGTGTGCTGCCCCGACACGCTCCACACAGTCTGCCCGTGGCGGAGCAGAACGAGATGACCTTGTTTCGTGGCGTCGTCGCCAGGGAGATGAATTGCAGTCATAGGGGCATTGTACCGCTCAAACGGCCGGATGTCAGGGAAATACCGGAAAACATAAATCGGCATGGCTTTCGGCATGGGACGCGATGCGCAGACCCATGTCCAAGGCCTTTTGCAATGGCTATATTCCCCGCGTCATTGCCACATTTGACGATGGGGATGGCATATCATGAACGTATGAGCACAGGCAACAAATCAACCGGACGAGACACGGCCAAGGCAGTTCCGACGTCGGGCAGCACAGACCACGCGGACCACGCTGTCAACGCGTTCCATACCGTCAGCGCAGGCGGCGTCAATGTGGATGCCATCATCGCGCGTCTGCAAACGGTGGACAGTGCGATCGCCGCGTTGAAAGACCGGCGTGAGCGCGACCCCGAAACGCTCGGCGACAAAATCCTGCTGTTCGCACTGCCTACCGTTGCCGGTATCGTGGTCGGGCGCATCATGCAATCAGTATGGACAGGCATCGAGCGTCGAAGCATCGCCGGTGGGAACACGAAAGCCACAACAAGCCTGTTCGCGAGCTTGTCACGTACCGCGATATCCGCAGCGGTCGCGGCAATAACCAACCAATTGTCCAGCATGGCGGCGCAGTCCATTGTCGCTCGCCATCATCGCTGACGTACAGAAGGTTGGGGAGCGGCGCGTTCGCCAGCACCGCGCAATCAACGTGCAGGTCAGCATGCGTTCAGCGCCGCTATACCTACGCCAGCACATGATTAACGCCACGGCGTAAATCGGCTGCGTTGCAATCATCAGACAGCGCACGCTGCCACACCAGCGCCACGACACCTCATTTCCGCAGTTCCTCGCAGATATCTTCACGGAGAGCAAAAGTCACCGGGCAGCCGTGACCTGAGCCTGAGACAATAGCTGTATGAGTACGACTATTTCTTCAAAGCCAGCCGTCGACGCCCTGCTCGAGCGTCGCTCAATTCGTAAATTCAAGCCGGAGGCGATTGACCCCGACACCGTGGACGCGTTGGAATCCGCAGCCCAGCATGCCGCGTCAAGCCAGTTCCTCAACGATTGGTCGGTTATCCGCGTAACCGACCCCGAGCTGAAGAGCAAGCTTGCGCGTATCGGGCATCAGGAGTACATCGCCACCGCCCCGCTGCTGTACGTGTTCATCCTTGACGAGCACCGCAACGCGATGATTGCGCAGGCCAAAGGCGTGGACGTCTCCTCCGAGCGCTTTGCCCTGCGGTACGGCTATCGGTTCTCGCAGGCCCAGAACGACGCCGTTCTCGCCTTGCACGCCATGGAAACCGCCGCAAACTCGATGGGGCTGGGGTGTGTGATCCTAGGTTCGATCCTCAACGACATCCCCGAGCTGATCGCCGCGCTGAAGCTGCCGGAATACACGTTCCCGGTGCTTGGACTGGCCATCGGCAAGCCTGATCAGGAACCTGCGTCCAAACCTCGCATGCCCCGTTCCATGCAGTTCTTCGACAACGCGTACCCTACGGACGACACGCCGATCAAGGGCCTCAAGGCATTCGACGAGGAAGTCCACCAGTACTACGACTTGCGCAATACTTCGCGGCCCGTGGATGCGTTCAGCGACCAAATCGCCAGCATCGCCGAGGACGAATCGGCGCTTGATCGCGGGCTGTGCGACGCGCAAGCACAAGGATTCGACCTCTCGCGCTGAACCCTTGCACTGGGCCGTCCTGCTGAGCCGTCCTGCCGTTCATCGCATACAACGATTGAAGGCCGTAGACATCGGTTCCCTGATGTCTACGGCCTTCATAGTATGCACGGTCAGCACGGCGAATCATCGTCTGCGAGGTTTATACCCGCGTTTGCGCGAGTGGGGCTTGTGCGGCCCGTCCATATGGGGAACCGCATCACGCAACGATGGGTCATGATGCGTCAAATGCCAACTGCCACAATACTCACACCGATACACCCACAGCTCGGCGCCACGTTCGCGCCAGCTCTGATCGGCCGCGCGCAACGCCTGCGCTTTATCGTGGTACATGATCTTGTTCGATTCAGTGCACCGTTTTGGAGTGAAGTAATGCATAATACAGCCGAGTGTACGTCGTTTCGCTGAAGAAACACAAGGACACAACGCACGGGAACGTACAGGGGTGCAGACAATGCCGGGCGGCCGGGGACAACAATCCACCGGCCGCCCGGGGCGTCAGCTGAGAGCGCCCTCGCGTTTCATATACCCGAACGCATGAACCATGCACAGGCACGCGCAGATCACGACAATCGTGAGGAAGATGTAGCCGTTGTGGGCTCCGACAACAGTCGCCGCCCGGTATGTGGCGGTTCCCGGCTCGCCATGCCCCGCCTGGGCGGAAGCGAGGAAGACGGACAGAATCGTCGTACTCACCGCGCCCGCAAGCTGCTGGAAGGTACTGAACAGGGCGTTGCCATCGGCTTTCAACTGGGCGTCCACCTGGTTGAGGCCGCTGGTCATGGTATTGGCGAATGCCATGGAGAAGCCGACCATGAACACGAAGTAGAAGATACCCAACTCCACTGCCGTGGATGACCCGTTGACGAACACAGAGAACAGCAGCACACCGATCAACGTGACGGTAAGGGCAGCGGAAATCGGTTTGGCTGGCCCCTGGCGGTCAAGCAACGAACCGGACACCGGGGCAAGCATAGCGCCGAACAACGCACCCGGAAGCACGAGAACACCCGAAACCAAGGCAGAAATGCCATACCCGAGCTGCGCAGAGTTCGGAATGACAAAACTGAAACCGATCATGGAAATCTGCAGCAGCACATAAGCAAGCAGATGCCAGCGGAAAGGTACGCTGCGCAACACACCGAGCCTGACCAGCGGAGAGAACGAACGGCGTGACAGTTGGGCGAATGCCACGAGCGCCACCACACTGACGATCAGCAACACCACGGCCAACACCGCGGTCTTCCCGGCGCCCGAAGCTCCTTGGCTGAATGCGGTGATCGCGGAGCCGCCCTCGTCAATCGCAAATACGAACGCCACGAAGCCCACCGCCATGAGCAACACGTGCAACGGGTTGAGATGCGCGTCAACCGTAGGCGACCCCTGCTGGATATTGGCGAGGCCCAATCCAAGGGCGATGAGCAGGAACGGCAGAAGAATCACGAAAATCCACCGCCAAGGCATGTATGTGCCGACCAATCCGCCGACCGTCGGACCGAGCGCCGGTGCCGTCGCCACAACCAAGCTGCCGACACCCATCAGCTGACCGATACGCGATTTTGGCGCCTGATCAAGAATGATATTGAACATCAACGGCAGGGCGATACCCGTACCACCGCCTTGGAGAATGCGGGCGAGCATCAGCATCGGGAAATTCAGCGTACATGCGCCGACAATGCACCCGACAATGCATAGCACGATGGCAATCAGGAAGATCCGCTTCACAGGAAGCTTGCGCTTGAGATATGACGACAACGGCACCACAAGCGAAACCACCAGCAAATACCCGGTGGTCAGCCATTGGACCGTGGACGTGCTGATATGGAACTCCCCCATCAGAATCGGGAACAGCACATTCATCAAGGTTTCAGTGAGAATGCCGATGAACGCCATGATTCCTGTCGCCAAAATCGAAAGAATCAAGGTCCGCGGAATCGGTTCTGGTTGTGTGATATGGGTATTCTCGGCAGACATGATCGGGGCGGCATCGTGGGATTGCTGCTCTGCGGCATCACGGTTTTGCTGTTGTTCAGTCATGCATAGTAAGGCTGTCCCCAGCTTTCCTTTCTTGGTCTGGACGGCACAACCGCCAGGCGAGTTTGAACAGATCGTGCGTTCGCGCGACAAGAACATGACGGACAAGCCGTCTGCACTTTCCGTTGACATGCACGCTGCGTTACCGTCATATGGACGGCCTTGGGAAGGATCCTCATTTACCAGTATAGCGAGAGGCCAACGAGGAAGCATGGATGCTCTGGGGCGGCGACTACCCGTCTGCCGGTGAGATTGCTATTCGCCTCCAGCGGAAACGCGGCAACCTCACCGTTCCCACAGCTAGGCGTGCTTGACTGGAATCGGCAGATACGTGAGGCGATGCCGTGCGTGCCATCGTGCCACGTATCAGCAATCCGGGGCCTTGCCGGCAAGACCCACGCGACGATAGCCATCAAGACATCAGTTGTCACTCATCAGGAGGCATCATGCAATTCACGTCATGCACCGACACATTTACCCTATCGAACGGGACGGCAATCCCATGCATCGGTTACGGGACGTTCGAAACACCGGCCGACGAAGCACGTACAGCAGTGCGCGAAGCCTTGGAAACCGGGTACCGGCACATCGACACTGCGGCGGTGTACGGCAATCAGGAGGCAGTTGGCGCGGGAATCCGTGATAGCGGAATACCTCGCGACCAGCTGTTTGTGACCAGCAAACTATGGAACACCGAGCGTGGCTACGAGAACACCCTAAAAGCGTGCGAACAGACGCTCAACGAACTTGGGGTTGATTACCTGGATCTGTATCTCATCCATTGGCCGGCGAATCGCAAGCAGTTCGGGGATCGGGCACAGGAGCTCAATGCGGAGACCTGGAGGGCTTTCGAAGAGCTGTATAAGAGTGGACGCGTGAAAGCAATCGGATTGTCGAATTTCCTGCCCCATCATATTGCATCATTGATCCAGTCGGCTGCCATCACGCCGATGGTCGACCAGCTGGAAGTGCATCCGGGTTGGCCTCAAACAACTGCTGTGAAGTACTGTCAGGATCACGGTATTCAAGTTGAGGCGTGGGGACCATTCGGTCACAAGGATGTGCTCACAAACCAGACGCTTGTGTCAATCGGCGAAAAGTATGGGAAAAGCAGTGCTCAGGTTTGCGTACGCTGGGCATTGCAGCATGATGTGTTGCCACTTCCGAAGTCAGTGCATATGAATCGGATGCGGTCAAATATAGACGTGTTCGATTTCGAATTGACGGATGAAGACATGCAGGTGATTGATGAACTGCGCGGCATCGGCGGCGCATGCAGTGATCCTGATGCTGTGGACTTCTGATTGCCGGGCTGGTGATTACCGTCAGCTGCTGTATCCCGCGTGTTGGGGCCGGTCCCGGCTTCTCCCGAACCGGTTGCGTCGGCGGGTTGCCTGGGTGTGACTGGTTTGGGTGGAGGTGGAGTCGGGCGTGTATGCCGTGGCGTCTTTGCCGGTTCATGGACGGGGTGTGCCGTGGGGGTTGTCCCGGTGTGCCGGTGTCGTGTGTCCGGGTATGGGATTCGCCTCGCGTTTCCGGCGTGCGGGGGTGCGATGGCGGTTGTGTGCGGGTATGAGAAAGGGAGGGGGCACGCTGGTGGTGTCCCCTCCCTGTGAGGTTTGGGTGCGGCGGCGTGCTACTCTCCCACACCCTTCCGGGTGCAGTACCATCGCCGTGCCAGGTCTTAG